>NZ_JAMYPO010000052.1:0-39969 GCF_040320365.1 Mesorhizobium sp. M0701 | reverse complement strand
GCTCAACTGCCTCTCCAAAGAATCCTTTCTCAGCCTAAACTCAACCCCAAAATCGCCATATGCGATTCCCCTGCCCTCGAGGGGGGGGAGATCAGCAGTTCCTAAGGCTCGGCGTCGAACACCGGCGTCATCGCCCTGATCGTGCAGGGCGTTGGATTGACGTGGCGGATCTTCACCCGGCCCTGCCCTTCCCAGCTATCGTCGATCGGCACCTCGACATTGCCGGTGAACAATTTCGCCATGCCGTCGGGTGCGACCACGGACGGGATGCGAACCTGCTCCCAGCGGCCGCGGATGAACGACTGGACCTGAAGCCCGGTTGTGTCGGTTTCCAGCAGCGAAAGAATGAGCTTGGCCACCTTCTTGCGCCGCCCGACGATCGATCCGTCGCGGCCGCCGACATCGAGCTCCAGCGTGTTGGCTTCGGACTGGTAGCCGAGCCCGACCTGCCATTTGGCTGCCGTAGCCCCACCGGGCAGCGAGACCGCGCCAGCGGCCACAGCAAGGCCCTTGTAGACCTTGCCATCGGCCAGGACGTCGGCTGTTTCGCCGTTGAGATGATCAAGCCCTGAGACCGTGCCCACAGCGGCGCCCGAATAGGTCAGGCCGCAGTCGACTTCGAATGCATCGCCGATCCCGCCATACTCGAACGGCGCGGTCTTTATTTCGATATAGCGCCTGGTCACGCCGCCGATCGTGCGTTTGACGATCAGCCAGAGATCGTCGTTGCCGTCCTGGCCGGGCGTCACCACGGCGCTTTCGACAACGGCCCAGTTCGATCCTGCGAAGCTTCCGGCGATCTGGTGGATGTGCATGCCGCGAACGTCCTGCGACGGCTGGTGCGTGTAGCCGCCGAGTTCGCCATCCCCGAGCGGGAACCACAGCAGCGGGTCGGGGTCGGTCTGGAAGGCGAGTTCGACGACGCCTTTCTTGGGAATGTGCTCCGATATTTGACCGACATCGTCGGAGGTGAAGCGGCCGGTGGCGTTTTGCGTCAGCTCGGCGATCGATTTGCGGGAGCGGGTGACATAGAGGAACGACTGCCCCGCATCGACGGGACGCAGCGGGGCACAACCGAAAGTCCGCGACCGGCGGTTCTTGAACGAGGACGGCGTCAGCGCCTCGTCGATGCCGGAACCCGACAGCGCCCTCACCCCGCCAAGCGTTCCGATGATCAGCGCGCCGTCCGATTCCGCCACCCACGTAATGTCGTTGGCCTGGCCGCCACCTGCCTGCACGAATTCCAGCGCGTCGGTGTCTTTCTCACCGGTGGCGAAGTTGTCGAAATCGCCGGTTTGCGAGGCATAGACCGAGAATTTTCGGCTGAACGCCAGGCGCTCCTCGTAAAGCGAACCGCTCTGCACATACTTGCCGGGCACGAACGTGCCGAGACGCCAGCGAATGATCGGGCTGAGATCGGGCAGAGCATGCCCGTACAACTGGACCGTGACCACCGTCGTGCTGGTCCGGGCAACGATCTTGGCCCAGCGCCAGAAGCCATCCGCGGCAAGCAGACGAATGGCACGGCCGATATCGCTGGTCTGGAAGCCGATGCCGTCGTTGATGCCGACGATCGAGGAGGCCGAAAGATCGAACGGCGTTTGCGACGGCGCGTATTCGTGCAGGGCCAGTTCGGCGATAGCGGTTCCGTCGCTGCCGCCACCTGAAAACAGCAGCTGATAATATTCGTAGGCAACCGTGTTGTTGAAGCCGTCGAAGAAGCGGGTTTCCGACTTGGACCAGCCGGTCTCTCCGTCCCGGCTGTCGAGCGTCGTCCAGTCGGTGCCGTTGTGCGAGGCCTGGAATTGCCACTGGGTCGGCGATGCAGTGTCTGAGTGATCATTCGTGGCGGTAATCCAGTAGGCGTCGACCGTCTTGGCCCCGCCGCCGAACTGGTAGCGCAGATACCCGCTCGGAAAGCCCGCTATGTTCTCCCCCTTCTGCTTGTCGCCATCGAACACCTGCCACACGTCGGATGAGCCGTTGCTGTTGCTGACCGTGCCGCTTGGCAGCGTATTCGCGACCATGACCGGCATGGCGTTGCCGGTTGCGGCCGGCGTTAGCGTCGTGGCGGTCGTGTTGATCTTGTCGTAAGGGCCGTCGAGAAAGACGAAATCGGCCAGCGTCCAGGTCGTGTGCGCGGTGCGCGTCAGCACTTTGACCGGATGATCCTTATGGGTGATCCACATCTGGTCTGCCGACTGGACGAATTGCAGGTCGAAGAGATCGGCCTCGGGATAAGGCGAAACGACTTCGACCGTGCCGACGCGCGCGCCATAGGCATAGACGCGGATGTAGAGATCGCCGAATTCGAGCGCATAGGCCTGATCAGCCGAGAAGATGAACGGGATCAGCCGTGTCGCCTTTGACGGAGCCTTCACCTGCGCGCAAAAATAGGTGCCGCCACGCTTCCTGATACCGCCATGCGGCAGCGTGACGAAATTGGTGCATTTGGACAGCGCCGCCCGGTAGAGCTCGAGCGAGGCACGAGCATGCAAGCGGGGAGAAATCTCACCGCGGATGAAAGCATCCTGGATCGGATAGAGCGTGGTCATCGGCCGACGCCGCGCTGGAAAGCCCAGGACGTCGTCGAAAATCTGCCGCCGCGCTGGATGGCATTGGCCGAGTAGGCTGCATCCAGCGCCCTATCATAGGCGCTGTGTGCGACGTCGATCATGCCGGACTTGTGGGTCAACGGATGGGCGATCTTGATGGCGAGCGCCGCCACCAGCACTTCGCTGAATAGCGCGTCCCAGTCGTTGGGGTCTGTCAGGTTGGCGACATAGCGGATGATGCGCGGCCCGGCCTGATCGGAATAGACCAACCCGGCCTCCTGCCGCCATGAGAGCGGCACGCCATCCGGCTCGCCATTCCCTGTCAGCGGCAAGGGCCGCAGGCAATCGGCGGGAAGCTCATAGGCGAAGTTCAGCGTGCCGGCGCCGCTGCCGGTGTCGAAGCCGGCGACCGAGGCCGCCAGGATGGCGAAGACAAAGGCGTGCTTGGTCAATTCGGCCTCGCGGGTCAGGTCGAAATGCAGATTGAGCAGGCGTGCCGCCTTGGCGTCCTGGTCGAGGCTGTCGATCGGCGCCTCGTCGAGCACGGCGAGCGCCATGTTGGCGATGTCGAGCGGGGTGATGGCCATGGCTCAGGCCTCCGGCTGTGTGATTGGTCGGGGAAAACGGGGCATGGTGCCTCCACGGCAAAAAGCCGCTTCGAAGCGGCTGGGATTTCTTGTGATTTTGGCTTGGGCGGAACGTTGCACGTCTCGTGCATCGAACGTCACGACGCCAACCGCCCGTCAGGAAGCGGGTGGCAGGCGCTGCGTGATCCGCCTCTTTTCCGTTCGAAGCAAGGAAGACGGCAAAGCTTCGGTTGTTGCAGTTTCACGACACCGCCGCGCAACGCGGCGATGTCTTGCCTGAATTGTGTCAGCCGATGCATGCGCCGGTCGAGATCCCTGTTTCAGCTGACTTGGCAAAGACGCTTGCTTTCACCCTTCCGGCACCTCCCGCCAAAGCCAAGCCCCTGTCCAGGGCGTCCTGAAGACTTGGCGTGTAGTAGGCGGTGTCTTCCAGGCCGCTGAAGAAGTTTATGCGATGAACTTCCCCCTTCTTGCTCATGACAATGCCCGCTTTTCGGAGCACTTCCTGAACTGTTTTGTACTTCATGTTCATGGTGACCTCCCTTACCAAGACAAGGCAGCATCGCCCTTTCTTGTAACTGTTTGGTGCCGTCGATTGAGCGAAAGGCAACATGAATGTTGTAGCGAACGCCAAATTCAGATCACTCCGACGCAGCGCAGCGGTTGAACTTGCGGTTCGCCACGGTGGCCGACCTGGCGTCCAGAAGGGGCGGGACGTCTGATGCCCGCCCCTTCGCCCGATCAGGCCTCGGTCGTCTTCAGCGCGATGAACGTCATGTGCTTGACGCTCGACGCCGTGCGGTCCCAGTTTGCCGCGAGTGCCAGCTCGGCATCGGTAGCGAATTCGCCGGCCGAGGACGCGTCGAGAAAGCGGGTGCCCGGCACATGCGGCACGAAATGCCGGCGGCCGACCATTTCGGTGACACCACCGCCATGGCCCTGCCGCGGCTTGCGGTCGAACTCGAGCGGCCCGCCTTCGGTGTTGACCGGCAGCTCGTTCCAAAGGATCGCCTTGTCCTTGAACATGAACGCCGTGTAGACGCCGCCGGCAACCGGAATGTCGTCGTCGACGACGGCCCTGAGCCCCATGTAATAGGGGATCAGCGGCCCGCCCTGCTCGGACGACGGCACATAGTCGATGAGGTCGGCGAGCTTCAGCGCCTTCATCTGTTTCGAATGCATCCAGATCGTCTTGAACTTGTCGGCGCGGTCGCCCATCAGGTAGGCGGCCTCGATGATGTCGGTGTCGACGATGGAGGCGCCGGTGACGCGCACCAGATCACTGCCGTCATTGGCGATGTTGTCGGCCAGCACGCCTTTCAGTATGCCCAGCAGCGTCAGCTTGTTGGCGCGCTGCCAGTAGTCGGTCTGGCGGCGCACGACAAGCTTCTGCGGATCGTCGCCGGCAAGGATCGAGGTCAGGTCCGGGATGCCCCAGGCCTGCGCACGCACATTGCGGGCCGCGACTTCGCGGCGCGCGCCGATCTTCTTCATCTCGATCGAGTCGGCCGGGTCGTCGTTGACCGGCTCGGACGGATCGTTGCCGAGGTCCTTCCAGCCGGGCATGTCGACGGAACGTCCGCCCAGGCTGAGCTTCGAGGCGATCGACGGGTCGGAAAACAGGATCCCGGCCTGGTAAATCTCCAGCGACTGGACGTGCTCCTCGAACGAGTATTGCGCATAGACGGAGGGAACGATCGCGTCCGCGATACGGGTATAGGCGTCTGCCATTTTTGTCTTCCTTCAGGTTTGGGTTAAAGAGGATTGTTGGGCATCCACAGGTCGGGATTTTCGCCGGCCTCGCGTGCCAGCCGCCGGGCGCGGGCGGGGTCGCTTTTGACCAAGGCTGAGATGCCAGTCAGGTTGCGCTCGCCGGCGGCATTGCGCTTGAAGGGATTGCCTCCGCTCAAGACAGCATTGCCGTCGATCGTGTCTTCGCGGAACATCGCCTCGCCTATGGCGTGGAACGCCTTGGCGATCTGCGGGTCGGTCAAGGCACCGTCCGGCAGAAGGATGCCCTTCGCCTTGTAGGCATTGACCAGTCCGAGCTTTTTCATCGCCCGGTTGGCGACCTCGAGCTTCTGGCGAAAGCCATCGCTGCCGGTCGGTCCCCAATCCCTGACGAGGTCGTCATGCGTCGTCTCGACCGAGCGGGCAAGGGCGATCTGCTGTGCCTTGGCCTGCTCGGCCATGTAGCCGACGAAGCGGTCGTGATAGGCCTGTGCGACCTTCGGGGTAGCACCTGCCTCGACCGCCCAGGCCTTGGACGCATTGGCGAGCTCGTCCGAATAGGCGAAGTTTTCGGGGAGCCCGTGGGGGCGCCGGTACTCGACCTTGTCGGGCGAGGTCAGCGGACGCATCGCCTCGGGCAGCCGGGCATGGAACCTGTCCCAGTCTTCCGCGGCTGCATCGGCTGCCGGAACGCGCAGGCTCTCGCCCTGCTGCCGCTCCAGCTCCGCATAGGAGTTGAAAACCCGATCGAGGCTGTCAGGCTTGGTCCAGCCCTTGGTTTCAGCAAGCTTGCGGTTGCCTTCGGAGAGACCGTCAAACCAGCTTGTGGCCGCAGGCGGGGCGGACCCGTTGTCCCCGTTGGCCGGTGGCCGTGCAAGGTTGCCCGCCGGTGGCGCCGCCACCACGGACCCGGCGTCGTCTGCCAGATCTGTCATGAGAAGATTCCTTTTGTTGCAGAATTAAGGCCGGTGATGAGAGCACTGGCGGCGAAGCTTGGTATCTCCCCCCTCGAGGGGGAGATGGCCGGCAGGCCAGAGGAGGTAGCGGCGCGTGGAGCGCCGACCTCATCTGTCGCCGGGCGTCGCGCCCGGTCGAACCGACCCCCTCTGTCGCCTTCGGCAACATCTCCCCCTCAAGGGGGGAGATTAGCGCCTACGCATTATCGCCCCAGTTCTCCCAGAGCAGCGTGATGGTGCCCGACACCGCCAGCGTGCCGTCGGCGTCGATATCGGTGCCGGTGGCAAACGCCAGGTTGAGATAGAGGTCGACCGGCGTCACGGTGCCGTCGAGCGTCAAGGCTGCGGCAACATCGGCAATCGATGCGCTCGACGGCGCGGCACCCGCGCCATCCAGCGTACGGCCGGTCGCGCCCAGCACATTGACCATGGTGCCGGCAAGCACCGCGCTCGATGCTGCCGTCGAGCCGAGCGACCAGGTCAGCGCGGCATTGTCGTTGACGGTCGAGGCGCGCGGCGTCAGCACGGCGAACTGCAGTCTTGCCGTGCCGCCCTTGACGCGGACCTTGCCATCGAGAAAGTCGAAGAGCTTCTGGCTGGCAAAGCCCTGCGCATCGGTGACCGGCACCGGCATGGCATTGAACGAAAAGACGGTGCGGTAGGCGCCGCCCTGTCCGGTCGTCCTGGCTATCAGCCCTGCCCTGGGTGGGGCAAGGCCGGCTTCTCTGGCGGCGGCACGCGAAAGCGTCCGGGCAAGACCTCGGGTCATTTGGTATCTCCATTCTTGCGGGATTGAAAACGGGGGCGGCTGGGCCGCCGCACGCAACAGCGGCAAAAGCTCATGGACATTTGGATCAGTTATGTGTATCTATACACAACATGAAGAGCGCCGATGTCATCCACAGGCTGTTGGCGGATGGCTGGTACGAAGTGGCTCGAAAAGGAAGTCACGCCCAGTTCAAGCACAAATCCAGGCCGGGCCGGCTGACAGTTCCGCATCCCAAGCGCGACATCCCGATCGGCACTCTCAAGAGTATTGAAAAACAATCCGGCGTGAAGCTGAGGTAGAGAAATGCGGAACTATATCGGATTGATCCACAAGCAAGCGGACAGCGACTTCGGCGTCTCCTTTCCCGATTTTCCGGGCCTGGTGACAGCTGGCGTCAGCCTGGATGATGCCCGCGCCATGGCCGGGGAAGCACTGGCCTTTCATGTCGAGGGGCTGGTCGAGGATGGCGAAGCCATTCCCGAGCCGTCCTCCCTCGAGGAAGTGATGTCGGACAAGGACAATCTGAGCGGTGTCGCCATCCTGGTTCCCTTGAAAGCTGAAGCTGCGAAGGTCGTGCGTGTCAATGTCACCATTCCGGAAGATGTCCTCGATCAGATTGACCGATATGCGGAGCGCCACGGCTACAGCCGATCCGGATTTCTGGCCGCTGCGGCGAAAAAGGTAATGCAGATCGAGGCAGCGTAGCGCTCTCGAAGGTCGACTGGAGATGAAGCTCTTTGGGTCTTGTTCGGTTACTTTCTTTGCGGATCAGGCCGTCAGACAAAAACAACCATGTCTTATTTCGTGAGGCACGGTGCCTATGTTCCGCCGCAAATGCGACCGTACTTGGCAAAATCGGCCCGTGTATTAGCTCATAGGTTTCAAGGGAGTACCAGACGATGACCATGTCCAGAGCCATTGCCGCCATGCTGGTGACTGCCGCATTGGCAGGCTGCGCGCAGACCGAAGCACAGCAGAGAACCAGCACCGGTGCGCTGCTCGGCGCCGGCGCCGGCGCGCTTGCCGGCCAGGCGATCGGCGGCAACACCAAGAGCACGGTCATCGGTGCCGGAGCCGGCGCCTTGCTGGGCGCCGTCGTCGGCAACGCCACCACGCCGCAGCCGCGCAGCGAACAGCTTTGCCGCTATCAGGATCGCACCAGCGGCCGCATCTACACCGCCCCCTGCGACGACCGGTACTACAACGGCGATTATTGATCGTAGAATGCGGTTGGCGCGGTGGAGCCAGCTTCAGCGGCTAGTGCATGTCGCCCAAAAGTTTGCAGCGGTTCTGGGACAACGACATGGATGAACAAAGACCTAAAGGCGCGTCGATACGCGACGCCCTTTAAGGGACGATCTGTCAGGCCAAGCCGGGTGTACGGCAGGGCAGAATTAGGGGCATCATCACCTCAATTCGCAATTCCAATCACAAGAACGTTCAACCCACGAAATTTTCGTCCACGAACATCTCCGCAAATTTCTGCGGTGTGAGAGTTACATCATTGTCGCGGGCGATTTTGAGGTTCCTTGCCCACATATCCCGGATTGCTGCCGGCATTCCCTCAGGCATGTGCATAGACTGGGCTATTGCGTCATGCCATTGTCCATCGCCGCCATAGATAGATTGCAGTTTGGGGCCCATCTTTTTCAAGCCATCCTCCGACTCCTGAGAAAGTTCTCCGATGGCCCAGAGCACATAAAGCTCCAGTAGCCTAAGCAGCGGCTGTCCATCATAACGTGGGTCAGTCGACATTTTTACTTCCTACGCATCATTTTCGGCGTAATAAATGAGCCTTTCACAGATGGCCGACAGGCTGGGCTTTTCCTTCAACGACGCAACCCAGGCCTCGGTAATTTCGATCGCAATGAATATCTCGATAAAGTATGTCAGGCCCGCTTTGGCTGCCTCCGCTGGCACCAATCCCTCTTCCGGCTCGGTCGCAACCATTGCATCTGAACCCTCGGTCCAACGCTCCGACACATAAATTGTATCCTCTTCGTCAAAATCTGACAGCCGTCCAACGATATCCAATAACTTGATTATTCTCCCCACAAAGAAAATCCGCCTCGGCGATTCGGGTGCAGCGTCTTCTGGAAGATAGTCCCAGCATCATGTTGGGATCTAGGGACGAGTTGCATTACACCGGGTTCGTAAACTTGCACAATGATCAGCCGAAGTGGGTCATGGCCTCCGCAAGGTCAGTGCTCCCCGCACCCTACGCCTCCAGCCTCGCCGCCTTCTCCAGCGCAGCCAACTGCGCATCGTCCAGCGTCAAAAACCCCATAATATGCTGCACCACTTCGGCCCGCGCGTTGCTCAGCGCGCTGTGCAGCTCGAAGCCGTTCGGCGTCTTGGTCTTGGCCAGCCACTCGCCATAGGATGGGCGGCGGTAATAGCCGGTTGCGGCCGCCAGGTCGGCCAGCACCATTTCGCCGTCCTGGCCCGAGAACACCCTGAGATAGGCCTTGGCCAGGGCATCCCGCGCCTTGGCCGGGCCGCCGGCCTGGCTGGAATGGGCGAAGCGTTTGCCGCTCATGCGCCATGCCCGCCCGAAGCATCTTGCGCAGCCTGCGGCATCAGTCCGCCGAGCCCGTCGAGCAGGCCGCTGTCGCGCGCCTGCACTGCCGCCGGCACGGCATCCCTGGCGACCTTGCCGGCGGCAGCCATCGCCGCCATGCCGGCCTGTTCAGCTTGAGCCTTGGCGCGGGCATCGCGAATGCCCGCCACCTCGTCCTGGCGGCGAAAGATGCGCTGCGGACTGCGGCCGGCGCCCTGCACGATCTTCAGCGCCTCGTCGCCGTGTCCATCACGCCGGGATCGAACTGCGCCATCTGCATGGCGGTGGTGACAACCTGGATGGTGTCGCGTGCTTCGGCCGAGCGGCGCAGCACGTCGAGCGGGCCGGTGAAGGTCGGCCGCAACGTCTTGCCGGCGAGGCTCGCCGGCGGCAGGAAGCGGCTATCTTCCTCGTAAAGTCCCTTGTCCTCGAGAATGCCCAGCTCGCGGTCGAGATTAGAGGCAAAGCCGGCCTGGATGATCGAACCGGACGGCCCGAGCAGCGCGCCCTTCTCCTCCTGCCGGATCAAGGCCTCGGTCGCCGTCATCTGCGGGTTCTGCACCAGCGTCTGGAACAGATTGACGAACATCATGTCGCGGATCTCCTCGGCCCGGCTGTCGGCATAATTGAAGGCATAGGTCGGGTTCTGGCCGGTGGCGATCGGCGCGATCAGCGGCCGGCCGGCATCGTCGATGAGGCCGGGATAGTTCTCGCCGGGATTGAGCACCGGCACATAGTCGAGCCGAGCCTTGGAGGCGGTCGCCGGATCGGTGATCTGCTGCAGCGCGCGCAGGCCGGAGCGCCGCACCGCGTTCTCCTCGCGCACCGTCGTCAGCGCCTCGATGGTCGGCGAGATGCCGTACGGATCGCCCTCGTAGCGGCGCCAGTTGAAGCACGACACCGGGAACGAGCGAAAACCGCTTTCCCTGACGATCGCCTCCTCGTCCTCGATCACATGATAGGAAGCGAACGCGGTATCGAGATACTGGTAGGAGCCGCTCAGACTGTACATCTTGCGCTCGTCGCGCGGCTGGATGCACTGGATCAGCGAGATCTTGGTCTCGCATTTGGCGGGGTCGTCGACCAGAATCTTGATCCGCGCCGGCAGTCTGTCATAGCCGAGCAGTTGCGCCGCCTGTCTTGCCGTGCGCTCGTAGCGGCGGTGGAAAATATCGACCTGGCCCCAGCGGTTGCGTGAGAGATAGCCTTCGACCACTGGGATCGAGGCATAGCGGATCAGCGTGCCGCCAAAACCTTCCTCGGCATAGAGATAGGCCGGGCCGTAGCGCACGACATTGCGCAGGCAAGCCTGCGTTGCCGGCACGAAATTGGAATTGGCGGAATAGCGCAGCGAGAACAGGAAGTCGCGCAGCGCTTCCGCCCATTCCTTTTCCTCGTCGGTCTCCTCGTCGTTGATGGCCGCAGTCGACAGCCCATGCCATTTCTCCGACTGCGGAATGATCAGGCTCTCCAGCCCCGCGGCCAGCCGGTTGGCGGCCGAGTTGATGGTATTGGCATAGACCCGCGCACCGCGCCGCTCCTGCCGCTCAGCCTGCGAATCGAAGCCGGCCTGGCGGCGGCCACTCCACATGTCGGGCGCGTCGGGATCGCAGAATTCGGACACCGCCTCCCAGACATGCTCGTACTGGCTGCGCTCGCTCTCCAGTTCAGCCTGTCGCGACAGGATATCGCGAGCACGGGAATCGCTCATGGTCAGCCTCGCTTGATAAATTCGATTGAAAAAATGGCGGGAACGCCGAAACTGCCGATCTCCCCACTTGAGGGGGAGATGTCCGGTAGGACAGAGGGGGTCGTCTCGCGTGGATCGGCGACCCCCTCTGTCGCCTTCGGCGACATCTCCCCCTCAAGGGGGGAGATCGGCAGCGCCTTATTCCGCCGGCGTCGTCTCCAGCGCGGCTTTGCGCCCAAAGCGCTGCACCACGAAACGGCCCATCTTCTGGCCGGGCACTTCGATCAGCGTATAGGTGATCCAGGACAGCAGGCACACCACCGGCAAGACGACGACGGTGACGATCGCAAAGCGCAGCGGCGACGACAATTCGTGGCCGAACTGGGTGATGACCAGAGCCGCCACCGGCTGGAGAACCAGCAGATGGATCAAATAGATGCTGAAGGAAAGCTCACCCATCAAATGAAAGAACCTGTTGGCGAGCGTCATGGCGATCTTTCTGGCCACGATGCCCATCATTCCCGGCAGCATGCGGTAGAGAACCAGGGCAAAGAACCCCAGTACAAGCACTTCGCGCATCAACAGCTTGCCAAGCCCATAGCCGCCGCCGAAGGGCAGCGCCGCCAGCAGCATGGCCAATGCCAGATGCACGAAGGGCCGCTTCTGCCTTTGATGGACGACGCCCGCCAGCAGCATCCCGCAGAGGAAAATCTGCATCTTCAGCGGCAGGAACGACGGCATCGGAAAATGCACCGACAACTGCCCCATCAAGAACACCATCGCGCTGCCGATCGTCGCGGTCAGGATGGCCGCCCATAGCCAGTCAAGCCTGCGCACCAGCAGCATGATGGCCGGAAACAGTGCGTAGAACTGCATCTCCAGCCCGAGGCTCCAGTCGGGCAGCGGCGTGCGATAGGCGAAATTCGGCACCAGGCCGAACAGGAACAGCAGATGGGCGCCGATATTCTTCAGGCCGCTGTCGAGATAACGCTCGGGCGCCTGCGGCGACCGCAGCAGGAACTCGTCGATGACCATTCTCGACCCGTAGAGATAGGGGCCAAGCGCCAGGGCAACGAACAGCATGATGTAGAACAGCGGCGCTATCCTGAAATAGCGGCGGGTCCAGAATTTCAGCCAGGTTTCCGGCCTTTGCCAGGGCTCCTTGTCCTGGCGCAGCTGGTAGTGGAACACCATCAGGAAGCCGGACAGCATGATGAACAGATCGACGCCGAGATCCGGTTCGCCAAGAATAGGAATCTGCCAGCCGGTCAACAACAAGCAGTGCCCGATGAGCACCCAGATCGCGGCAAGCGCCCGAAGCCCGTCCAGGCACTCGATGCGCGATGACCGGGCTTCTGTCATGCCGAACTCCTCGATTGCCATGTTGCAATGCAGCATGGCGGCTGAGGGAGGAATGTCAACCACGATTTGCGCAGGGCTGTTACGGAAAACGCGGAACACCGCAGGGCAATTGTAGAGGCATGCACTTGAACACCCCCTCTGTCCTGCCGGACATCTCCCCCTCAAGTGGGGAGATTGGCAGCTTGAAGGACAGCGCCTTTTCTGCACCCCTCGAAAATTGGCGAAGACCGTAATGGCAGCCAATCTCCCCACTTGAGGGGGAGATGTCCGGCAGGACAGAGGGGGGCGCGAAGGATCGCGGCTTACGCGATCCCGGCAGGCAAGCTCCCGCCTCTCTTCTTCACCAACCGCGCGTGCCGGCGCCAGTACCACCACGCCAGCACCCGGTTGCGGAACACTCGTCTCATGGCGCCCATGTCACACCCCCAGCAGCACGCGGCGCTGGCCGGTGAGCTCACTGGGCGACAAATCGGTCTTCACGGTTCCGGCGGTGCCGTCATTGGCCGCAAGCTGGGCCCGCAACGCTGCTTCGCGCGCCTGCACGTCCTTGTCGGCAATGGTCGGTGTCGGCGGCAACGACCTCAGCGCCGGCGGCTTTTGAAAAAGGCACATGGTTTTCTCCGAAGTGAGAGGCTCTTGTCCAGTCGTAGAGCAGATAATCCTCGCCGTTCCGGCCATAGCCCGGCAGGCGGCAGCGTTGCGTCGCGCCGAGCCGGCCTAGCCAGCGCAGCGCCAAATCATTGGCGGCCAAGGCGCGGGCCTCGACCCGCCAGGCGCCGCGCGCGGCAACTTCAGGCCCGAGCACGGCATGAAAGAATTCCGTAATCCCAGGCACGCAGCGCCTCATGCGACGCGTGCCCCAGCTCCAGGCGATCCAAAGTCCGCTCCGCTGTTCGGCAGCGCCAAAGCCGGCCTCCGGATTGCCGTTTAGCTCGGCGACGTAGGCAAAACCCTGCAGCGCCGTCAGCGCCAGCAGCGCCGGCGACCAGTCGTCGAACTGGCAATCGATCTCGGCCCGGTCCTCGGGCCGGAGGTTGGCGGCGATGTAGGAGAGATCGCGCAGCGTGGCGGGAATGATGCGGAGGGTCACCGAAATGCCCCCAGCGGATCGCTCTGCCCCGCCTTCCGCCGCGCGGCCTTGAACACCGCCGGGTCGACCACCGCTTCCCTCAGCATCATCACGCCGTAGCGGGTCGCCGCCATCAAATCGTCACGCAGCTTCACCACCTGGCCGTCCCTGCGGTGATAGAGCCGGAACTCCTCGAACCACGGCAAAAGCGTCGAGAACACCTTGAAGCGGCCGCTCTGCATCCGGGCGAGCATCTCCATCAGCCCGGCCTCGACCGATACCGAACCGTCGGCGAACTGCGCATGGCCGGCGAGCATGTTCAGCCCGTGCGCGGAATATTGCCTGGCAAGTGCGGTGCCGGCACCTTCCAGCGTCTCGCGGCGGCCGTCGCGCGGCCATGCCCAGGGCAGCCATTCGCCCCATGGTTTCAACGTCAGCGCCTGCATGGCCGGCGTCTGCTGCGAAGCTCGGCAGGCCTTTGTGACATAGACGACATCGGCCTCGGTATCCCAGGCAAGTTCGACGGCGGCCGACGGATGGTCCCAGCCGAAATCGAGCGCGCCGAGCCGCGGCCAATAGCGCGGCGGCGGGAACGGCTCGCAGGCGATCAGCTCCTCGGTCACTGGAAAGATGCGGCCGGAGCCCAGCACCGGAATGCCTTTTGCCCTGGCTTCCCGCTCATGCGCCGGATAGGCGGCAACGATCTCGGCGCGCTGCTGCGGCGTATAATGTTCGGCATCGTCGATGGTCATGAAGGTGACGTGGCGGGTCATTGTGCGCCCTCGCGGCATTGAATCGTGGTGGCAGGCGCCGGACGGTTGATGTTGTCCGGCAAAGAATATGACGCGGTCGGTCAAAAGCTTGGGTTCCTCGCCCCACGGAGTGGGGAGAGGTGGCTCGGCGAAGCCGAGACGGAGAGGGGAATTGCGCCGACCTGTGCAGACAACAATCGAGGGAGCCAGCGTCTGGTGCTTGCCAAAGTCCCCTCTCCGGCCGCTGCGCGGCCACCTCTCCCCACTTTGTGGGGCGAGGAACCCAAGTTCTGCAATGCTAGCCCTTCCCCATCCCTCACACCTCCCTGCCGACAAGAACAGCAGCACCACGTCCGACATGCCGAGCAGCGGCGTGAAGGTGACGATGGTGATGCCGCCGGTGGCGTTGGTGCGGGTCAGCCCTTCGGAATAGATGTCGAGCGGCGGTTCCTCGTCGAACCAGACGCCGTGCAGTGTTTCGCCCTGCCATTTCTCGCGGCCCTTCTCGTAGCTCTTGAACGACAGCACCGATTCGCCGGCCTGGACGTCGCCACCGCCGCCCCAGCGCACCACGACGCTGTCGAGCGCGCCCGGCGCCCGCCCCGCCATCGTGCTGAGGATCGCGTCGGCCGGGATCATGCCGGTGCCCCAGGCCGCCTGCTGCTGCGGCGGGCCGATCAGGATGCGCTGCGGGTTGTCGCGCGTGCTTTCGCCGGTGACGCCGGCCGCCCACATCCGAACCGGACAATCGAAAACCTTGCCTTGCCACCAGTCGGGATAGCGGCCGGTGAGATGCATCGCCCATTCGGCGCCGCCGGCCCTGGTCTTGCCGAGCTGGTTGCCGGCCATGAACAGGCGCTCGCGATTGGTGGCGCCGGCTGCATGGAACTCGGCCTGCCGGGGATAGGGCCGATAGGCGGCAAGCTGGTTAGTGCGGCGCCTGCGGTCCAGCTCCGCCAGCAGGCTGAGATATTCCGTCCTTGCCGCCCGGCTGTGCGAGGCCTTTTGCGAAGCCCGGCTTCTCGAGGAACGGCCTAAGGACGGCTTCGAGGCCGCGGATGCGCTGCCTGATTTCGCCATCGCTCAATGCATCCAGCTTGTTGATGTTGACATTAAGATCCTTGGCAGCACCGACAGGACGAGCTTCAGATACTGATCGGGCTTTTCGGCGCGCACCTCGGCGATGACGCCGGCGCCATGGGCGCGAAAATCGGCGCGGATCGCTTCGAGAAAGCCGTCGACCAGCGTCTTCTTCGCCCGCCTGGTTCGGCCGGGCTTGCCGGGTGCTTGATCGTGCGGCTGCGGATCGCCGGCGGAAGGAGCCTTGGCCATGCCCTACTCCGCCGTCCCGGCGGACATCGGCTTCTTGTTGCCTGGCCGCACGATGCGCCTGCGCGGCTTGGCCTTCTTGCCGGCCCGTGCCGACTTCGGCTTCCGCAGCTGGCTTGCCGGTTTCGCATCAGTCGTCGTGCCGGGCTTCATCGCACCGGCGTCGGGCAAGGCATTCAGCCTTGCCCTGAGAATTGCCACCGCCTTGTCGTCGAGTGCTCCCGACGGGAAGCCGAAGCCGCCGACCGCATCGACGGTACCGCCACGCACCATGCCGATCCGCACGCCGGCGGCGACCTGCTCGAAGCGGCCATGGCGGGCATAGCGTGCGGCGCCGGCGAACTCGCCAATGGCGCTGACGGCCTCGCGGCCGTCATCGTCGGTGATGATGGTGGCGTAACGGTTGGACATGGGGATGTTCTCTGGGGTGGGCGCACGGGCGCGTTGGGAAATCTATGGACGATAGGTGGTTGCGGACCGGGATAGTCGGTCGCGTTCATTCGCGCCGACATACCTCGGCAGCACACGCAACATTCGGTCGAACAGGAGCCCGAAATGAAAAACCCGCCTCGGCGGGCGGGTCGTTGGAGCCAATTGGCACCATACCCAGATTAGTAGCATAGCTGCCGGCACAAAGCAAGAACAAAATGTGGCGCGGTGGAAGAAAAATGCACTGACGACCTCGCACCCTCGTCGGTGAACGGCTGGAAGGAGGGGCGAAAAAGGCGGGCATTGCGTGAGACTTGCGTTGATGGGATGGTGGTTGCGCTTGAGGGGAACGCGTCATGGGCAATGTCACCAGTCACTACGGCAGCGACGGCATCGTCGATCGCATATTGGCCGCGATCCCGGACGCCGACCCGGCCGGAAAACTCGCGGCCGCGCAACTCTATCCGTTCGATCAGCTCCATGGCCGCGAACTGATCGCCACGCGGGAGCATGCGGCCCGTCTTGCTCCTTCGCCGACAGATCGGATCCTGGATATCGGCAGCGGCATTGGCGGGCCGGCAAGGTTTCTGGCCTCGACCTATGGCTGCCAGGTCGACGGCATCGACCTGACACCAGCCTTTGTCGCCGCGTCGAGCCGACTGACCGCACTCAGCGGACTGGCAGACAAGGTTCGCTTCCATCAGGCCGACGCGACGAAACTGCCTTTTGGCGACAGCACCTTCGATGCGGCGATCTGCTTCTATGTCGGCATGAACATCGAGAACAAGGCCGCGGTTATCGACGAGGCCTGGCGCGTGCTGAAACCGCGAGGCAGGCTGATCTGGACCGAAGCCGTGCTCGCCGGCGGCGAGCCCTACTATCCCATGCCCTGGGCGGTTTCTGCGGCGACCAGCCACCTCGCCGATCGGGAAAAATTGAAAACCCTGTTTGTCGATGCCGGATTTCGCATCGACGAGGTCGTCGACGAAACCGGCGAACATGTTGAGTTGGCGCTGAAGAGAGCCAATTCCGGCATCGTGCCCTCGCCGGCGCAGCAGCAGGCAAATGAAGTCGTCATGGGCGCGGAATTCCTGCAGCGCCGCCGCAACTACATCCGAAGCCTGAGTGACGGAAAGCTCGCCTCGCTCGCCGTGATCGTCTCCAAACCGGCCTGAAACAAAAAACCCGCCTCGGCGGGCGGGTCGTTGGAGCCAATTGGCACCATACCCAGATTAGTAGCATAGCTGCCAGCACAAAGCAAGAACAAAATGTGGCATGGCGGCAGAAAAATGCGAATTCCGTTCAGCGCCTCGCCTTGTCCGCCTCCCGATTGACCTTCCAAGAAGACCGCTAGGCTGCATTCCTTCGCGCCCCTCTCTGTCCTGCCGGACATCTCCCCCACTTGGGGGGAGATCGGCTTTCGCGCCGGCTTTCGCCAATCTCCAGCGTTGCAGGATGAGCGCAGCGCCGAAACCGCCAATCTCCCCACTTGAGGGGGAGATGGCCGGCAGGCCAGAGGGGGGTACTGTCCCGGGCGCTGTCCCGCCGACTTAAAGCCGGCAACACAAGCAACGTTCGATCGAAAAGAAGCCTGAAAACAAAACCCGCCTCTGTGGGCGGGTCGTTGGAGCCAATTAGCACCATATCCAGATTAGTAGCATAGCTGCCGGCACAAAGCAAGAACAAAATGTGGCACGGCGACAAAAAATCCGAATTCTCTTCGGCGCCTCGCGTTGCCCGCCAGCCACTTTGTGGGCGCGAACGCAGCGTCGGCAATTGGCGCTTTCTCCATTTGCCGAGGCATCTCACCGGCCGACGAGCAGCCGCAGCCGCGGATCAGAACAGGCATTCGCGCGTTTGACCCGTAGCCAATGGGAGCAAAAATCATCATGAACGTCGCCAATCTGCAACTCGAAGGCCTGCTGATGGCCATCGCATCGATCAATCAGGTCCTGGTCCGCAAGGGCGTGGTCTCCGTCGAGGAGATAGACATCGCCTTGCGCAAGGCCGAAGCCAGCGAGACCAACGAGGAAAGGTCCGAAGGCATGTCGGCGTCGAGCCGCGACGCCGTCAACTTCCCGATCCGACTGCTGGAGTTGGCCAATCAATGTCAGCCGGAGACGGACATGCCGTCCTTCTCGAAACTGGCACGCATGGTCGGTCAGATCAAGGAACCTTACAACGACCAGATGTGACGCGGCGATCATAACTGACGCCGCGACAACGGCTTGCCGCGGCGGGGTCGCAAGACTGCTGGCGGCGCCTGCTAGCGGCCCTGCAGGATCTTGATCAACTTGCTGCTGTCGGCCCCCGGCGAGGAAAGCCTGCGGTAGTCCGCGTAAGTCAGCCTGCCATTAGCAACGGCATTAAAGAGCCGGCTACAAAAGGCGCTGTCGTATTTTGCGACACTGACATTCATGATTGCTGCGTAAGTCTTTCTTTCGTTGAGCGGCGTGGACCTCTCGCGTGCAATGCATTCGTTGATCGCCACGCGCTTGGTGACAGGGCTGCCTTCAAGCGTGGTATGCATCGTGTTGAATTCGCCTTCGGTCAAGGTAGTGCAGCCGGCAAGCAGAGACGTGCCAATCATGGCGGCAGCAAAACGCGTGGCGATGTTCATGAATTCCCCCTCAAGACCCGTGTCTTGCTTAACCCGCCGAAAGTTGGAAGTACAGAGGGAATGCAGGCGCATCTACAAAAAGCATAAACCTCGAACGCTCGTACTTTAGCTGTCGCTTTTATTGCGCGCGACCTGCGGATGGCCGGAATGACGGTACGCGGCCGCTCTCGATCGTCACGACGATGCTGGTGCGGATCGTGCTGCCGATCTGGCCCTGGTCGCGGTCATAGACCCGACCGCCATTGTCGCAGCCACCCTTCTGAGCGCCTTTACGAGAACGCCGCCTCCGAGATTGGGGATCACCCCCTGCCAAGCCTCAGCGCCAGGACCCTGCCCGGCCCGTGCACGGCGGCAAACAGCAGCCCGGCCAGGAAGGTGAAGTGATCGACGAAGAAGCCGAACTCGGCCTGGTTGCCGGCCCAGTGCGACGGCCCGTGGAAGGCAATGCCGAGGAACAGCACATAGGCGCCGGCGACGAGTGCTGCCCAGGAGAAGAAGGCGCCAGTCAGGAAGCATAGGACGAGGACGACCTCGAGCAGGGCTGCGCACCAGGCCAGAAAGAGCGGGAACGGAAACCCGGCCGCCGCGATATAGCCGGCGGTGGCGCTGATATCGATGAATTTGAAGATCACGGCCATCAGGAAGACGGCGGCGAAGATCAGGCGGGCGATAAGGATTGCTGCGGTCTGCCACGGCGACTGAACGGTTGATTGAGCGGTTTCCAAGGTCATGATGTCCTCCCAAGAGTTACGTTGGTTGTGCCCCAAGGACGCACCACCAGCCGCAAGCCCGACATCATCCCCCGAAAAACCTGCAGGATACAAGCGCGTAGCGGGCCTCGCAAGACCAGGGTTCCTCGCCCCCATTCATGGGGGAGAGGTGGCGCGGCGAAGCCGCGACGGAGAGGCGCCGGCAAAGAAAAGGCCCCTCGCCGGCCGCGGAGCCTGTCCTCGGGCTTGCCGAAGGCAAGACCCGTGGGCGGCCACCTCTCCCCCCGCTTCGCGCGGGGCGAGGAACCCAAGCCTGGAACTACCCCACCTTGACCCCCGGCTTGCTGATCGGCTCCCGTACCGTTCCATACTGGCTGCCCCAGCGGTCGGTCATCGCCCAGCGTATGTCCCAGAGTTCCGGGAAGAAGCGGTGGCGGGCGCCGGCTTCCAGCAATTCGACCGGCCGGCCCTTCAGCGATTTTGCGCCGAGGCCGATCGTGCGGTGGATGAGATAGAGGTGGTTGGCACGGAATTTCTGGAACAGCTCGTCGAACTCGATCAGCGCTTCGGCAACGACATAGCTGTCGCCGTGATCGTAGCCGGTATCGTAGACATCCTCGACCGAAAGGCCGCGGTCGTCGAGGTATGACGCCTTGAAGGCCCGCCACAGATCGGGCGGCAGGCGCAGCAGCTGCTTGAAGCCCGGCGATTCCTGGCCGCTGCCATTGCCGAGCTGCAGCCGGATCTGCTGGTATTCCTTGGGCGACATGGTTTCGAGCAGGTCGAGCTGCGCCGTCATCAGCCGCATCAGCCGGTGCACGCGCGCCATCAGCGTGACGATGCGATGCGTGTCCTGCTTTTCCAGGAAATCAACGACATCGACCAGCGTGTAGGCGATGAGCTTCATCCACAGCTCCTCGACCTGGTGCACGATCTGGAACTGCAACTCGTCGGCATTCACCATCTCGGCCAGCGGCTTCTGGCAGGCAAGCAGCCTGTCGCATTTGAGGTAGACGCCATAGTCGCGCATCTCAGGCGTTTCGATGCGGGCATAATAGTCCTGCTTGTCCATGGCCATGCTCCTTGCCCCGGCCGTTGGGCCGCAGGCGCTTGTTGGATCCCGGTCCCCCGAGTCTAATCGCTTTCTTGCCGAACATTGTCCCTTTCTGTTATTCGATTGGCGGGAAGCGAAGGACGAAAATTGTCGCTGAAGCAGATTGGAAGAACGAATGATGCTGGATGCGGTCGACCGGAAGATCGTCGCGGCGCTCGAACGCGAGGCCCGTATCTCCTTTGCCGCGCTCGCCGATGAGGTCGGCTTGAGCAAGACGCCGTGCTGGAAGCGGGTCAAGGCGCTTGAGGACGCCGGCGTCATCCGCGGCTACTCGACCCGGATCGACCCGGCCAAGCTCGGCTTCGGCATCGAAGCCTTCATCCAGGTGTCGATCGATTTCGAACTGTCGGACGCCTTCGAGGCGGCGGTCAAAAAGCATCCGCTGATCCGCCGCTGCCACGCCACGACTGGCGAGGCCGACTATCTCCTGCAGATCGTCACCGTCGACATGATGGCGCTCGACAGGATGCTGCGCGAGGAGCTCAGCCGGCTGCCCGGCGTGCGGCGCACGATCACCTCGATGGCGATGCGCGAGATCAAGGGCGGCATCTCGTTCGCCAATGCCGTCGGGCATACGCCGGCCAGGCGATAGACCGGTCAGGCCCTGGTCATCAATTCGCGTCCCAGCCGCTTCGGTTGCTCGGCGCGCAGAACCACATTTGTCGTCACCGTGCCGTAGTGGCCGATGCTGTCGACGATGCTTTCAAGATCGGGCGGTGACGGGACCACGACCTTGACCAGAAAACAATCCTCGCCGGTCACCCGCAGCACCTCGACCACCTCCGGCAATTGGGCGAACTTCTTCAGGCAGGCCTGGATATGCTCATGCGTGGTGCGCAGGCGGATGACCGCCATGGTGCCGAGCCCGAGCGCTGCCGAATTGATCACCGCCTTGTAACCGGTGATGACGCCGCGCTCCTCCAGCCGCTTCACCCGTTCCGAGGTGGCGGGCTGGGACAGTCCGACGCGGCGGCCAAGCTCGGAGATGCCGATGCGACCATCCTCCTGCATGATCTCAATGATCGCCAGATCGGTGGGGTCGAGCCTTGGCCGATAATCGCCGTTCCGCATGATCGCCCTTTAATCCATCGGATTTCGTCGCTGCTTTCCGATGATCTCTCATTCCGCCACCTAGGAGAAGACCTAGAATTGCACGCGCTGCATCAGGAAAGAAGGGCTTCGCATGACCGACTTCATCATTGTGCCGGGCATCGGCGGATCGGGCAAAGCCCACTGGCAGACACGTTGGCAGCAGGCAAACCCGGCGATGCGGCGGTTCAACCCGGCGAGTTGGGACGCGCCGGACCTCGACGACTGGGTGGCTGCGCTGGAAACCGCTGTATGCCAGGCAAGGACACCGCCGGTGCTCGTCGCCCATAGCCTCGGCTGTCTGCTCGTCGTACACTGGCAGCGGATCTCCCCCCGCTCTATCGCCGGCGCGTTGCTGGTCGCGGTTCCGGACCCTGCGTCGCCGGCCTTCCCCTCCTCCGCCCGGGCCTTCGCCGACGCACCGCAACAACGGCTTCGCTTTCCGTCGCTGATTGTCGCGAGCACCAACGATCCCTACGGCTCGCTGGACTATGCCAGGGCGAAATCCGAGCGATGGGGCAGCGATCTCCATATCGCCGGACCGCTTGGCCACATCAATGGCGACAGCGGGCTCGGCGACTGGCCGGCGGGAATGGAGCTGCTGACAGCTTTTCTAAGTCAAACGCAGGCAATCGCCCGAGGCGCCGTGCTTCAGCCGTAACCGCACCAGGACGGTTATCGCGCCGCCGCCCTGATCTGGTTTGCGCCGCGCCTCAGTTCGATGTCGCGGCAGGCGTGCTGAGTTCGAGGAACGGTACCGTCGAGCCCGGGATCATCGACTTCGGCAATTCGCCGTTCCATCTCTCCGCCTTGGTCAGTTCGACCAGCAGCGGATTGTTGGCGATTGCGGCGGCGCGAGCCTTGATGGCGCCCGCGGTCGCATCGCCTTCGACCCTGGTCTTGTAGGCGCTGGCCTCGGCTTCGGCCTTGACGCTGTCAGCGCGGCCCTTGGCCTGGGTGACGGCGATATCGGCCTTGATCTTTTCCTGCTGCAGGTTCTGTTCCTGCTTCTGCACCTCGACCTGCGCCGTCATCCTGGCTTCGACCGCCTGCTCGTAGGCATCGGAGAAGTCGATGTTCTCGACCTGCACGCTGTCGATCATCACCGGCCCGTCGGTTACCGCCGCGATGGCCTCGGCGACGTCCTTGTTGAACTTCGCCCGGTTCTGGATAACCGACACCGCGTCGTACTGGCCGAACACCGTCTTGATCTCCTGCGGTGCTTTCCTGGCAATGACACGGTCGGCTAGCGCTTCGATCGACCCGTAATTGGTGTAGACGTTGCTGACTTCGGCGGCCGGCACGTGGAAATTGACGGTGACGCGCATGTCGGCCGGCTGCTGGTCGCGCGAATAGGCCTGCATGGCCGGCAGGCCGCTGCAATCGTTCTGGTTCTCGCAGCCCCATTTGAGCACCTGCTGGCGCAGGCTGATCTTCTCGACGCGCTGCAGCCACGGCAGCTTGAAATGCAGTCCGGGATCAACGACCGAACTCAGCGCTCCGTTGGTCAAGAGCACGCCGCGGTCGCCCTGATCGATCGTGTACCAGGATCCAAACAGCGCAAAGACGCCGAGCGCCACGATGACGAGTGCGATCAGGCCGGAACCGATCGACCCCGATGCCATCCCCGGCTTGCCCTGCGGACGGCTTGAATTGCCTTGCGTTTCGGTCATCACCCCACCCCAACCTGATTGCCCGTGCTGCTTTGCCCACAATAGTGGCGGCATTGCAATCCTCTGGATATGGAAGGACCTTCGCGCCAGCCGGCCGGACCGGCGGGGTGGTTCAGGCCGGCTGGCGGATTTCCCCTCCAGCCGCAGCGCCAGGCTGGTAGGCGTTGCCTGGCGTGTCCTTCTGCCGTTCGGCATCGGTTTTGCGCTTCGGGCAATCCTCGTAGTCGTGGTCGCGCCCGCCGCAGTAGGAGCAGCATTTTGCTGGCGCGTCGGAGCGAAGCATCGTTGCCATGCACAAGAATGCACGAAACCCGACAGATTGCGAAGGCTTGCGCACCGGCAAGGTCGATTTCGCCACGGAACCGCTGCCGCCGCCTGAAAGTTATCTGCTCATTGCAACCGGAGCACAGGACATGGCCGACGACCCGAACCGCTACGAGACCGGAGCGAGGAAATATCCGGCAAAGACGAGCCCCGACGCGGCCGACGAATTTTCGCAGGATGCGGCCGGCAACAAGCCACCTCCCGGCGGCATGGGATTGACCAGGCCGGCTGACGATTTCGACGACAGGACCCTGCATTCGGAGGGCCAGAACCCGCCGCGCGCAGCGATCCGGCCAGACGGCCAGGCCACCGCCAAGAAGCCCGGCAAGGACGCAAGACGATGAACGTCGCCAATCTCCAGCTCGAAGGATTGATGATGGCGATCGCGGCCGTCAACAACGCGCTGGTCCACAAGGGCCTGCTGTCGGTCGACGAGGTCGACATGGCGTTGCGCCGGGCCGAGGCGGCGACGACCAGCGACGAGCGTCTCTATGAAGACATGTCGCCATCCAACCGCGACGCCGTCTGCTTTCCGCTCAGGCTGCTGCAGGCGGCCAACAATGCCCAGGGTGAAACCGGCGTACCGTCCTTTGCCGAACTGGCCAGGATGGTCGGCCGGACCAAGGAGCCCTATAACGACCAGATGTGATGGAGGACGCCATGGCCGACGACAAATCCAAGACCAAGCAGGATCGCAAACTGGTCTCAGGCGAAGAGCCTTACGAGGTCGCTGCCTTTGCCCGCAAACACGGCATACCGCAAAGCGAGGCCGCGACCATCATCAAGCGTTACGGCCCCTCGAGGAGGAAGCTCGACGCGCATATGGCGAGCCGCAACGCCTGATCCAATTCTGGCGGCGGCCGCCGTTCACGCCGGAAGCGTCCCTGCCCTGCCGCCTTGTCGAGAGTATCGGCACCGTCAGCCGTGACCTGTCGGGTTCGCCCCTGTGGGGATTCAACGCCTGGTTTTGACGGCCGCGGAATACTCGCGCAGCGCAACAACTCATTTACCTCGACGCTGTACCAGTCCGGTGAGCAAAGCCGGGGGTCGGATGCAGGAACAATTATTGCGCTACGAATGTGTCATGGAGCCGAACGGCCGTTGGATGGTGTGGGACATCGTTCACGATCTGCCGGCGCAATTTTCGGAAATCGCGCTGATCGGCCTGAGCCGTCGTGAAGCGGTTTCGCTCTGCCGGCTGCTCAACGAGACGAGCCGTTCCGAGACGCGGCAGAGCCGGGCCTCCTGAGAAGCGCGTGCGTCTCAGGCCTGCCCAGGCTAAGAGGATTTTACATGCGATCGACAATATTCGGTCTGGTCCTGCTGCTGCCGGCCGCCGCACCGGCAGAACCGATCGAGACGCAGAAGATCATCACGGCGGCGACCGGCGACTGGAACGGCGACGGCGCCGCCGATCTGGCGATGATCGTCGAGACCGAGCCCGGCCATCCCATGGACCTGTATTTTTTCCTCAAAGATCGCGATGGCGATTTTCTAAAACCTGCCGGGATCGTGCATGATCAGATTGACGGGGAATGGAAGGATTACGACCGGCCGGGCCCCGCCACATCCGACACCGGGCCCGAACTCACTACGCTCCCCAACGGTTCGATCAAGCTCTATATTCCGGCGATGGAGATCGGCAGCGAGCGGACCAACAAGACGCTGACGCTCGCCTGGCGCAACGGCACGTTCGTCGTCGCCGGTTTCGCCTACGAGTATTGGGACTACATGGACGACAATGTTGCCGGCGACTGCGACTATAATGTGCTGACCGGCAAGGGCAAAAGCAGCAAGATGCTGGCGGACGGCACCACCAGGCAAGCGACCGTATCGGTCGAAGGCAAGGTCATCCCGTTCGCGGAATGGACCCCGGGCACTGGCTTCAGCGCTTGCGGAGAGTGAGAGGTTTCGGTTGCCTCACTGCAGCGGCGGCTTCCACAGCAGGCTGTTGCGATCGGCGGACTTGACGCGCAGCCAGGTTTCGCGGCCATCGCGCAGCACCCGGAGCGGGATCTCGGCACCCGCCGGGCCGCTCTTCCAAAGCTTGCGATAAAAATCGGCAAGCCCATCGACCGCCGTGTCGCGAACATCCGAGATGACATCGCCTTGGCGAAGGCCCGCCTGGGCGGCTGGACCGCCCTCGGCGACGCTCATCACCACGACCTTGCCGTCGCTCTCGGCCGAGAAGGCGCCGAGCCACGGCCGCGGCGGCCTGGCGACCTGCCCGCGCGTCAGCAGATCGTCGAGGATAGGCGGCAGAAGATCGATCGGCACCACCATGTTGATGTCGGCGACCTCGCCGTTGCGGCTCATCTGCAGGCGCAGCGAACCGATGCCGAGCAGCCTGCCATCCGCGCCGATGAGGCCGGCGCCGCCCCATGAGGGGTGAGCCGGCGCCGTGAAGATCGCCTCGTCGAGCAGATATTCCCAATAGCCGGCGAATTCCTGCTTGGTGACGATCCGCGCCCGCACGGAGCGGCCGACGCCGTCGGCGAGCACGACGGGATCGCCGATCTTGGCCCTGGAGGCATCGCCGAGCGCAATGGCGGGCAGCCCGAGCGGCGCCAGCGCCTGCACCAGGCCGAAGCCCGACTCCTGGTCGTAGGCGAGCGCATGGGCGGGAACCACGCGCCCGTCCTGGTCGGCCAGCCAGACCTCCTCGGCCTCAGTGATGAGATAGCCGATGGTGAGTACCAGCCCGTCGCCGCGAATGACCACGCCACTGCCCTCGCGGCGGGTGCCAAGTGTATTTGCCGTGAAGGCGTCCTCTGGCACGGTGGCGCGGACGGCCACGATGGATCGCAAAAGGGGTTCGATATTCATGCTTTGGTTCCTGGCAATGTTCGCAGGCTGATATGGGCTATAGGTATGGCGCAGGTGATCAGGCGCAAGAGGCGGCGCCGGCTTTGGCGTGGACCGGCGCCGCGCCGTTCGCGCCGGGGTTTTGCAACAGCGCCGGCAGCCCTATCTGTACCTACGGCTATCCCAAGCTGCCCTATGCAAAGTTCCTCCGCCATTACCCACGTTGATATCGGATATCCTCCCAACCAACCCTTCCAAAGGCCTCCCAAATGAACGACTACGCAACGGACCAATACACGCCGCCAAAAGTCTGGACCTGGAACAAGGCAAATGGCGGCGCTTTCGCCAGCATCAACCGGCCGATCGCCGGCCCGACGCATGACAAGAAACTGCCGGTCGGCAAGCATCCGCTGCAGCTTTATTCGCTGGCGACACCGAACGGCGTCAAGGTGACGATCATGCTGGAGGAACTTCTGGCGCTCGGCCACAGCGGCGCCGAATACGACGCCTGGCTTATCAGGATCAACGACGGCGACCAGTTCGGCAGCGGCTTCGTCGAGGTCAACCCCAACTCGAAGATCCCGGCCATGATGGATCGCAGTGGGAAAAAGCCGGTCCGCATCTTCGAATCCGGCTCGATCCTGCTCTACCTCGCCGAAAAATTCGGCGAATTCCTGCCGACGGAGCGGCCGGCTCGCGCCGAGACCCTGTCATGGCTGTTCTGGCAGATGGGCTCGGCGCCCTATCTCGGTGGCGGCTTCGGCCATTTCTACGCCTATGCGCCGACGAAGATCGAATATGCCATCGACCGCTTCGCCATGGAAACCAAGCGGCAGATGGACGTGCTCGACCGACGCCTCGCCGAAAGCGAGTATTTAGGCGGCAGCGACTATACGATTGCCGACATTGCGGTGTGGCCCTGGTATGGCGGGCTGGCCAAGGGCCGTATGTATGACGATTCCGGCGAGTTCCTGCAGGTGGAGCAGTACAAGAACGTGCAGCGCTGGGCCGACGCCATCGACGCGCGGCCGGCGGTCAAGCGCGGCCGCATGGTCAACCGCACCTTCGGCGAGCCTTCGATGCAGCTGCACGAGCGCCATGACCCCAGCGATTTCGAGACCAAGACGCAAGACAAGCTCGCGGCGGCCAAAAGCTAAGCGGACGACGCGCCGATCTCCCGCCTTGTAGGGGAGATCGGCAGCTTCGGCCGACTGCTCAAGCTCGCCTTCACCGCCGCCATCCACAGCCGGTCGATGTTGGCCAGGAATTTCTCGTCGAGTTTGTCGAGGTGCTTCCAGTACATGCCGTCCTCGAAGAAATAGCCGAGTTCCTTCTCGATCCTGTCGGCCTCCTCCGCCTGATCGAGCCGCAGGCCGGCAAGCATCTCGGCCTTCATTTCCGAAAGCTGCGAGGAAGAAAGCGCGCCGAATTCATCGAGCGTCAGCCGCGGGAAGACCAGCCGGCTGCGCGGCAGGTCGGATAGGTTGACGCACAGGCAGCCGCGCCGAAGCGCATGGATGAGCAGGCGGGCCGACTTCGCCTCGAGGTTGCGCAGGGTGACGTCGTTGCGCAGCGGATCGGCGCGGCCGACGCCGTAAAAATGCGTATTGCCGGGCTGGTCGTAGATCATGTCGCAGCCAAGGAATGCCAGCACGTCCGGCTTCTGACTGTGGATCGTCCAGTAGGCCGCCGTCATCGACATGGTGCCGCCGGCATAGACGAAGCCGCCAAAGCTGTTTTGCGCCGGCACGTAATGCGAGGCGCTGAAGATCTGCGCCTGCTGCAGGGGACCGCCTTGCGGCATCCGCTCCGCCGGGAAATCGCCGGCATGGACGAGGAAATCCCTGTCGGGGCGCACGCGCCAGGCGTTGTTGATGGCGACGATCTTGCCGAAGGCCTGCTTGGGCCAGGCGGCGCAGCGCACGACAGCGGGGGCGCTACCGATCAGCAAGATCACGTTCGGCGTTCCGTCGATCACCACAACCCTCTCGACCGGCCGAAATGCATCTCGATGCCGCCCGGTTGAACGGCTTTATAGCCTCAACGGCCCATCGAAAACACCAGCCGGATTAAGCTGGCATCAACAAAAGGGAGCTTGCCAGCCGGTTGTAAAATGTGGCCTTAGGCACCGTCGTACAAACAGCAGGCAGGTTTTCCCGCTAGCCCAAAAACGACGATATGAGTTGGGCGATATATATTAGTTGACTAAACTAGCGGAACGTCCAATGCACATTCCCAGAACCGAACATGTCCTGTCTAGACCATGATATCTATATGGGACATTACTACATAAGCTGAACGCGACCTCGACGGTTCGGCGGCACAGCCCTCAGACGCCGCGGCTTTGCCTCCGCGCTTTTCGCCCCGGATCCGTAGATCAACCGGACGACGAACAGGAAATATCCAACCTGCATGACGATCAAGGTCAAGATCGTCCAGGCCAGCGTCTTCCAGATTGAACCCGTCGCAAGGTAAGTCGAGATCGCCACGATGGACGATGTGGTGGTCAGCCCCACCAGGAACTGTGGAAAGTTCATGACTTTTCTGCGCCGCCCCGAAACTCGCTACAGCCGGGACGAACTCCCCTAACCCATTACCCCGGACCACGTTTTCACTATTTCAGCAATTGCGCAAGCACCAAATAGAACAGCAGTTAACGCATGCTTCCGTGATCAAGCGCTGCATGTCAGGTCACCAAGGTGGGCTGGCTTGGACGGCGGCTGCGCGTCCCTCCTCCCCAACCAGCTCTCCATACCCCCTCACCGCCCCATCAAGCCCACGTATTCGCCACGTCTCCCCTTCCCGTGCCTCAAGATGGGACGGGCCGAGCGGCACTTTCCCTCCGCCGTCCGGCAGGTCCAGCACGTAGACGGGATTGCAGATGCCCGACAGGCGCGCACGCAAGGCGCTGACCAGCGCCTGGCCCTCGGCGATCGTGGTGCGCCGGTGCGCCATGCCGCGCACGAGATCGCCGTGGTGCAGGTAATAGGGTTTGACGCCAAGGCGATACATCAGCTCGCGGCACAGCTCTTCCAGCACCTCGACCGTATCGTTCACGCCTTTCAGCAGAACGCTCTGGTTCAGCAGCACGAAGCCGCCCTGCCGCAACGTGCGGCAGGCCCGCTCGGTCGCCTCCGTGATTTCGCGTGGATGGTTGAAATGGGTGACGACAGTGACCATCAGCCGGCCCTGCAAGGCTTGAATCAACCCGCCGGTGACGCGCGACGGCAGCGCGACGGGTACGCGAGTGTGGATGCGCAACAGCCGCACATGCTGGATCGCCTCGACACGGGCGCGGATTTCCGCCAGCGCCCTGTCCGGCAGCGATAGCGGGTCGCCGCCGGTCAGGATCACCTCGCGGATTTCCGGATGGGCCGCGATATAGGCGAAGGCCGGCTCCAGCGCCTCGCGCGAAAAACCCCGGCCGATCGAAGTCAGCTGCTCCTTGCGAAAGCAGAACCGGCAATAGACCGCGCATTGATAGGTCGGGAACAACAGAACCCGGTCGGCATGTCGATGCGTCAATCTAGGCACGGGACTGAAGGCGTGGTCGGCGATCGGATCGTCGAGTTCGCCCTCCTGCTCTGCCAGTTCGTCGGGCGACGGGATGACCTGAAGCCGTATCGGATCGGCGGGGTCGTTCCAGTCGATCAGGTCGAGATAGGCCTTGGGAATGCGAACCTTGTGGCGCGTGGCCGCGGCTTCGGCCGCCGCCCGCTCGGCTGGCGACAGCGGCAGCGAATCCAGATCGCCTACATGCCGCACGCCCTCGCGAACATCGTCCCGCCATGCGGCATCCGCCTCGCGAGCGCGCCGGTCATCGGCTGCCACGCCTGCCGCATCGACCGCCATGCTGGCGTCGGGGATGTCGGGATGTGAGGTCATCGCAGGCTCCTTGAATTTCGGGCCGGGGTACAGCATTGGAGCCAGGACTTGAAGGCAATAAGTGGTGTTTGGCCCGGTTGGAGGGCGCGGCAGGAAGCCACAACCGGCCACTGATCAGAACAATCGTCCAACATCGCTGACGCAAAACATTAGCTTGCTCTTATATTAGCTTGAGCGTATACACATAAACGGCCGGTGATCTACCCCCCAACCGGTTAGGCTCGGCGCCAGTTCCCTCCCTACCCCTCAGGTCAACGACGCCGGGCCGCTCGGGCTCGCCCGGTCGCCCGCGGTCGAGACCGGATCGACCTCCTCGATGTCGATCATGCCCCCTGCTCAAGCAGCACCCAGCTGAACATGCCAGCTGAACACATCGGCGATGCCCGCGTCTGTCGGCCTTCCCGTCGCCGGCCGCGGTCGCTAATCTCGGATTGCGAAAAAGCTGGAGAACAGCGTATGGCGAACGACTTGTCGCCAAGGCTTTTGGAGATCGTCAATGCGCTGCCCTTGCGGCAGGGCATGCGAGTGCTGGAGATCGGCTGCGGACCGGGTGCTGCAGCGCGCGAGATCGCGCGCCGGATCGGCGGTGGCCACGTGCTGGCGATCGACCGCTCGGCCAAGGCCATCGCGCAGGCCGGGGCCGCCTCGCGCGCCGAGATTGCGGCAGGCCGGCTGAGCCTTCGCCAGGTCGCCATCGAGGATTTCGAGTTGGAAGCCGATGAGAAGCACTTCGACATTGCCGTTGCGGTGCGCGTCGGCGCGCTGGACGGGCGTCATCCCGAAGCAGGAAAAATTGCCCTGCGACGGCTCAAGGCGGCGTTGACCGCGCAAGGCCGGCTGTTCATCGACGGCGGCGATCCGCTGCGCGAAATTGCGATACATGGCTGAGCACCTTCGTGCTTGGCCTCCGGCATCGAGCGTCTACGTGACCGTAAGCGGCAGAGCCGGCCTCAGCTCCGCAACCCCGGCGCCTCCTGCCCGGTGCGCTCGACATATTCGGTATAGCCGCCGCCATAGGTGTGGATGCCCTCGGGCGTCAGTTCCAGCACCCGGTTCGACAGCGCCGCCAGGAAATGGCGGTCGTGCGAGACGAACAGCATGGTTCCCTCGTACTGCGACAGTGCCGTGATCAGCATCTCCTTGGTGGCGATGTCGAGGTGGTTGGTCGGCTCGTCCAGCACCAGCAAATTGGGCGGATCGAACAGCATCAGCGCCATCACCAGCCGCGCCTTCTCGCCGCCCGACAGCACGCGGCATTTCTTGTCGATCTCGTCGCCGGAAAAGCCGAAGCAGCCGGCCAGCGCCCTGAGCGGCGCCTGGCCGGCCTGCGGAAATGCGTTTTCCAGCGTCTGGAACACGGTGCGCTCGCCCTCCAGCACTTCCATGGCGTGCTGGGCGAAATAGCCCATCTTGACGCTGGGCCCGCGCGCCACCGTGCCATTGTCCGGCTCGGAAGCGCCAGCGACCAGCTTCAGCAGCGTCGACTTGCCTGCGCCGTTGACGCCCATGATGCACCAGCGCTCGCGGCGGCGCACCTGAAAATCCAATCCCTCGTAGATCGAGCGGCTGCCATAGCCCTTGTGCACGTTCTTCAGCGTCACCACGTCCTCGCCGCAGCGCGGCGCCGGCTGGAAGTCGAACGATACCTTCTGGCGGCGCTTGGGCGGCTCGACCCGGTCGATCTTGTCCAGCTTCTTCACCCGGCTCTGTACCTGGGCGGCATGTGAAGCCCGCGCCTTGAAGCGCTCGATGAAGGCGATCTCCTTGGCCAGCATCGCCTGCTGGCGCTCGAACTGCGCCTGCTGCTGCCGGTCGGCAATCGCCCGCTGCTGCTGGTAGAATTCGTAGTTGCCGGAGTAGGCGGTCAGCGAACCGCCGTCGATCTCGACCACCTTGTTGACGATGCGGTTCATGAACTCGCGGTCATGCGAAGTCATCAGCAGCGCGCCGTCATAGTTCTTCAGGAACTGCTCCAGCCAGATCAGGCTTTCGAGGTCGAGATGGTTGCTCGGTTCGTCGAGCAGCATGGCGTCGGGCCGCATCAAAAGGATCCTGGCCAGTGCCACGCGCATTTTCCAGCCGCCGGACAGTTTGCCGACGTCGCCGTCCATCATCTCCTGGCTGAAGCCAAGGCCGTCCAGCACCTCGCGCGCCCGGCCATCCAGCGCGTAGCCGTCGAGCTCCTCGAAGCGGTGCTGCGCCTCGCCGTAGCGGGCGATGATCTCGTCCATCTGGTCGGCCTGGTCAGGGTCGCCCATGGCGTGCTCGAGCTCGCGCATCTCGGCCGCCACTTCGCTGACCGGTCCGGCGCCGTCCATCACTTCGGCAACGGCGCTGCGGCCTTCCATGTCGCCGACATCTTGACTGAAATAGCCGATGGTGACGCCGCGATCGACGGAGACCTGGCCCTCGTCGGGCTGCTCCTCGCCGTTGATCATGCGAAACAGCGTCGTCTTGCCGGCGCCGTTGGGGCCGACCAGCCCGACCTTCTCGCCCCTCTGCAAGGCGGCGGAGGCTTCGATGAAGACGATCTGACGGCCGTTCTGCTTGCTGATGCTTTCGAGACGAATCATGGTTTTCCAGGAAAGGCCAAAGGAGCGTTCCCGCGCCAATACGCGATAGGCCGCGCCGGCGGAAGCCCGCAGTGGTGAGGCGCCCCGCGCCAAATTGTCTGAACCCGCCAGTTGCTTCCCGGCTGGATCAGGCTTTGACGGCGTAGGGATGAGCCGGCGGATCAGCTATCGGTCAGGGCTTTTGTCGTCGCCAGCTTGACCCCGGCGGCGGCAAATGCCGCATTGTGCCGGGCGATGATCTCCGCGGCGGTCTCGCTGGTCTCGCTGGCCGCGTCGAGCGTGCTGTGGGCGTCGGAAACCACGGTGACGCCCAGGCCCGCTGCAAAGGCGCCCTTCACCGTGGCCGCCACGCAGAAATCGGTCTGCGCGCCGATCAGAACGACCTCGCCGGCGCCCTGCCCGGCCACCCATTCTGCAAGGGCGGCATTGCTGAACGCATCGCCGACACGCTTGGCGAAAGTCGGCTCGTCCTCGGCCTGGCCGAGCGCCGGCCACACCGGCCAGCCCGGCTCACCCGGCGCCAGAGGATCGCCCTGCGGCCCGTCATGCCGGACGAAGGCGACTTTGCGCCCGCTGCGCCGCGCCCACTCGATCAGCGCGCGGCTGCGGGCGACCATGCCGTCGGCATCGTGGATCGGCGGTTCGGCGACACCGTCGAACATGCCGGTCTGAAGGTCGATCACGATGAGCGGCGCAGCGGCCGCGGGGCTGGTCCCTGACATGGCCGCGAACATAGCGTTGGTGGTAGGCGGGTCAAGTATACGCGCCGAAGCCGACGCTGGAGCTGCCGATCTCCCCCTTGAGGGCAGGGCTATGGCAGGTGGAAAAGCCGAGGCTTTCGCTCTACGATGTACCCCCACCCCAACCCCTCCCCACAAGGGGGAGGGAGACTTCCGTTGGCACTGACCTCGGCAAATTGCCTGCCTTTCGGCGCCAAAGGGGAAGTTAAAGGCGCGCGGCAGCATTCCCTCCCCCTTGTGGGGCGGGTTAGGGTGGGGGTCCATCTTCGCAAGAATCCAAATGCGGTTGCCCAGCGCAACAGTCGGGGTGTCCAAGCCCCGGCGACGAAATTGGATATCCCGCAATCAATCCGGCGCGCCGGCGAAAAGCACCATCCTATCGCCGCCGCCAGCCGGCCAGTCCCTGATGCTGCGGTCATAGCCGCCGGTCAGCACCGCGCCGGCGGCGGCGAGGCAACCGCATAGATCGGGCCGGACTGGCTGTCGAACATGGCGAGCTGGTTGCCGGTCTGCAGGCGGTGAAACTGAGGCCGTCCGGCACCTCGCGAGCACGCCTCGCCCAGCGCCAGATACGCCTCGATGAAGCAAGCCGTGCCGATCACGATCATGAGGGCTGCAAGCAGCCTGTCACCAAACCTGTTCCTCTGTCCGCTCTGCAATGATGGCGCTCGGCGCCTGGCTTGTCGGTGATGGCTCGAAGTCTACCCCAGCCCGTAGGCAGCTGCCGCAGGCATCGCGGCGTTGCCGGGAGGCCGGTCGTGCGCTAGATCGCTCGCCGAGGATCTCGCTCGAGGCCAGCAATGGACGATTGGAAGCTACCTTGGGACGGCGGTTGTCTGTGCGGCGGGATACGCTTTCGCATCAGCGCCCCGCCCTTGCTGACGACGGCGTGTCACTGCACCGGCTGCCAGAAGCTGAGCGCCAGCGCGTATTCCTTGACCATCGCCGTGCCGAGCGACGGTTTCGTCGTCACCCAGGGCGAGCCGGTGGTCGGCGGCATGCACGGCCCGCACCGGCAGCTCTATTGCCCGCACTGCAAGAGCTGGATGTTCACGCGTCCGCATGGACTGGACTTTTTCGTCAACGTTCGCGCCACCATGCTGGACGAGCACCAATGGTACGTGCCTTTCGTCGAAGTCTTCACGTCGGAAAAGCTGCCCTGGGCTTCGACCGCCGCTACCCACAGTTTCGCAACGCAGCCCGACCTTGAGGGATACGCCCCTTTGATCGAGGCGTTCGCCCGCGAAGCGGCGCGGCCAACCTGACTCGTTGCCGCCCGGAAAGGCGGCGCCAGCCTCCGTGCCTCACTTCAACTCCACCCAGACCGGCGCGTGATCGCTGGCGCCGGTCTCGCCGCGCACGTCGCGGTCGATGCCCGCCGCTACCAGCCGGCGCGACAGCTTCTTGCTGAGCAAGATATGATCGAGGCGCAGGCCGGCATCGCGCGGCCAGCGATTGCGGCGGTAATCCCAGAATGTGTAGAGCGTCTCCGTCGGGTGCTTCTTGCGCAGCGCGTCAAGCCAGCCCTGGTCGAGCAGCCGCTGGAACGATGCGCGGCTTTCCGGCTGGACCAGCGCGTTGTCGTCATAGGAGCGGGTCGGGTAGATGTCGCGCGGCTCGGGCACGATGTTGTAGTCGCCGGCCAGCACCACCGGCAGGCCGGTGTCGAGTAACTTTGCCGCATGCGCCTCCAGCCTTTCGTGCCAGGCCAGCTTGTACTGGAATTTCGGGCCGGGCTGCGGATTGCCATTCGGCGCGTAGAGGCAGGCGACGACGATGCCGTTGACCGCTGCCTCGATGTAGCGCGCCTGCTGGTCACTGTCGTCGCCGGGCAGCGCCTCGCGGGTCAGAACGGGTTCTGCGCCACGCGAAAGGATGGCGACGCCGTTCCAGGTCGGCTGCCCGACCCAAACTGCGCCGTAGCCGGCGGCCGCCAGCGCAGTGCGCGGAAACTGCGTCTGTCTGGCCTTGAGCTCCTGCAGGCAGGCGATGTCGGGTTTGGCGGTGGCCAGCCATGCGAGCAGGTTCGGCAGCCGGCTGTTGATGTTGTTGACGTTGAAGGTGGCGATCTTCATCGGCCTGCTTCAGCGCACGATGCGTTCGGTCCACGCCTTCACCGCATCGGCGAGTGTCTTCAAATGGTCGGCGGCGGAGAAACCGGAAATGCTCTTGCGCGGCTTCAGATCGTGGTCGCCGTCCTCCAGCCAGAGGATTTCGATTGCGTCGGAAAGATCGTAGGTCGCGACCTCGTCCCTCGTGCCGAACTCGTCGCGCGTGCCCTGGACGATCAAAGTCGGCGTCTTGAGGCCGGCGAGGTGTTTTGTCCGAAGCTGCGTCGGTTTGCCCGGCGGATGGAAGGGATAGCCAAGGCAAAGCAGGCCCGAGATCTCGCCCTTCGAAAACATCTCGTCGGCGATCATCGAAGCGACGCGTCCGCCCATCGACTTGCCGCCGATGATCAGCGGACCCTCCACGCCCTTCGCCCGGAGGTCGGCGATCGCCTTGACGTATTCCGGGTTCACCGTCTCGGCGCGCGGCGGCGGCTTGCGGTGGCCGTAGCGGCGAGCCGCCATGTAGTGGAATTCAAAGCGCGCGACGCGGAAGCCGGCTGCGGCCAGCGCCTTGGCGGTGGCGGTCATCGAGGGCGAGTCCATAGGAGCGCCTGCGCCATGGGCGAGCAGGATGGTGATGGCGGCGGTGTCGGGGCCGTCGAAGAGGAAGGTTGTCATGGGGACTCCAACGCTGGTGACCCCTTCTCCCCTTTGTTTGGACTGGGGACATCGCGAACAGATGTGCGAGGACATCGCGAACAGTTTTGCATGCTATCGCGCCAGGACATTGAGGTCGATGGTTTCTATTTTCTGATGTCTGAACCAGGCGTCGAAGACACCGTCTGTGGCGGTGGGCCTGAAGGCGACGGATTTTCCTGTGAAGGCCCTGCACAAACGCATGGTGCGGCCAAGAATGGAGACGAAGCCATGCTGCTGTACGCGGCGGATGAGATCGCCCTTGGCGTATTCGAACGGCTCGACCGTTTCGCGATAAGGGCGCAGCGATGCCCAGTAGCGATCGAGCGGCACGCCGCCGTCCAGCGCATCGTGGGGACGCTGGGCGTTGTAGACATGGCGCCACTGGTCGAATGCGTCCTGGGCCTTGGCGAGATCGGCGAAGGGCGGTCCCTGCAGCGCCTCGGCCTTGAGCGAGCGATGGAAGCGCTCGTCCTTGCCGAGGGTCTGGGGATGGCAAGGCCTGGAGTGGCTGACGGCGATGCCGGTTTCGATCAGCCAGACGGTGAGCAGCGTGAAGTCGTTGCGGCCGCCATCGCCCCAGGGCGGGCCATTATCGGTGGCGATGCGCCACGGCAAGCCATAGCGGCGGAAGGCGGCGACCAGCCGGGCTTTTACGGTTGCGGTGGTCTGGTCGGCGCAGGCCGACAGCGCGACCGAGAAGCGCGAATGGTCATCAAGCACGGTGAGCGGATGCAGGCGGCCGCAACGCAAGGCGACGTGACCCTTGAAGTCCATCTGCCACAGATCGTTGGGGGCGGCATGCTCGAAGCGGATGAAGGACTGCGCTCCACCGCCCGACGTTCCCAACTCAATGCCGTTGCGACGCAGGATGCCGGTTACCGTCGAGGCCGCCGGCGTGCCGATACCCTCGCGGGCAAGCACACGCGCGATCTTGCGTCCACCCCAAGCCGGATGCGCCATACGCACCGCAAGGGCCGCCGCTTCCACCTCCGGCGCGCTGCGCGCCGGGCTCGATCGTGGCCGCCGCGACTGTTCGACCAGCCCAGCCTCCCCCTCGATCCGATAGCGCGAAAGCAGCTTGTGGCCACAGGTCCGGCCGATACCGAAGCGCTGGCACAGCACGCTTACATTCGCTCCTTTCGCCGACGCCAGCCTCACAAACTCCAGCTTCTGCTTCATCACGCTTCTGTCCTCGAATGGCATCCCGAACCCCCTCGCGCAAAAGCGCAAAACTGTTCGCGATGTCCTCGCACATCTGTTCGCGATGTCTCCGGTCCAAACACCCTTGTGGGAGAAGGTGGCCGAGCGAAGCTCGGTCGGATGAGGGGTGTTCCAGGGAACGCCGACGCCTCATTTCTTCCAACACCCCTCAACCGTCTCGGCGCTGCGCGCCGATCCACCTTCTCCCACAAGGGGAGAAGGAGGCGCTACTACCTCACCCTGCCGACATCCGCGCCAGCTGCAAATCGACAAACTGGATGCCCCGCGCGGCCGTGCGCGCCCATTCGGAATTGGCGTCGAGCTCGAGATAGCGCACCCAGCGACGCCGCGCCTCGGCGAGATTGCCGGCGTCGAACTCCAGCCTGGCAAGGTTGAATACCGCATCGGCATAATCAGCGTCCAATGCGATCGCCTTGAGCAAATGGCGGCGCGCCGACGCCACCCGCCCCTCTTCGCTCATCAGCCCGGCGAGATTGAACCAGGCCTCGACGAAGCCGGGATCGAGCTTTATCGCGCGGGCATAGTCGTGCGCCGCCTCGGCCGCGTGGCCGGCGGCGCGCAGGCAGTTGGCGCGGTTGAAGGCGGCGATGGCATCGCTTGGGTCGATGGCCAGGCAGCGCTGGTAGAGCGCCGCCGCCTGCTCGTGGTCTTCAGCCCCTTCCGCCGCCTCGGCATCGGCGAACAGCTCTTCCAGCGTGTCGTCATCCTGCGTTCCCAGATCGAACAGCAGCTGGCCGTCGAGTTCGCTCTGGCCGCCCTCGAGATAGATCGCATCGGCCCGCCCATGCTGTGAGCCGACGGCGAGCGACTTGGCGGTGAGCGAGGCGACCGGGCCCGACCGGTGCACCGAGCGCGCAATCGCCCCCCAGGAGGCGCCACCGGCGACCAGGCCGGCATATTTGCGGGCGAGGATCAGGTCGCGAAAGGAATACGGTTCGCAATCATGCTCGAAGGCATCGAACAGCGACAAAAGGTCGAGATCCTCGCCGGTCAGCCGCGACTGGTCGATCAGCGACTGCCGCGACAGCGCCGAAGCCTCCGGCGCCTTCATCAGGCCGAGCAGGCGCAGGAAGCCGTTCTCGCTGACCAGCTTGCGCCCGGCCGCGCGCTCGGTGACGACGCGGCGCTCAATCTCGGCATCATCGGCCTTGGCGAGGAACGTCCGCCCGAATACCACATGGGTGGTCCGTCTGGTGACTCCGCGCCGCAATTGGCCCTGCCGGCGCTCGATCTCGCGCGCCGCCATGCGAAGCGGAAACGCCGCGAGCGCGCCGATAGTGCCGAAGATCGTGCCAGTAGGCGCCGTCACCCTTTGCTCTTACCGACGGCCTGCAGCAGATTGGCCTTGAGCGGGTTTTCCTTGGCGCCGCCCTTGGCGGACTTTGCTTTGGCTGCCGGTTTCGTCGCCTCATCGGCCTTGCTCTTCGACTTGGCCGGCGGCTTGGCCGATTGGGACAGGCTCGCCTTCAGCGCATCCATCAAATTGATGACATTGCCGCGCTCGGGGGCAGCCGCGATGATCGGCTTGTGGCCCTTGAGCTTCTCGCGGATCATCGCCATCAGCGCGATCTCGTAGCGGTCCTCGTAATTCTTCGGTTCGAAGGTGGTTTCCTTCTGCTTGATCAGCGCCTCGGCCAATTGCAGCATTTCGGGATCGGGGTTTCCGGCCGGGATATTGCCGAAATACTCAGCCGTGCCACGCACTTCGTTCGGATTCCTCAAGGTGCAGACGAACATGCCGTTCTCGCGCGCGCCGATCGTCACCACGCGCTCGCGGCTGGACAGCACCAGGCGGGCGATCGCCAGCTTGCCGGATTTGCGCATGGCTTCGCGCAGCACGGCGAAGGTCTCCTCGGCCATTGCGCCGTCCGGCGCCAGGTAATAGGGCGCGTCCTGATAGATGACGTCGACCGAATGCTCGTCGACAAAGGCCTCTATGTTCATCGTATGATTGGATTCGATGCGTACCGCATCGAGATCGGAGTCCTCGATGATGATGTACTGCTTGTCCTCGTATTCGTAGCCCTTGACCAGGTCCGAACGCTCGACCAGCCCGAGTTCGGGGTCGACCGGCTTCATGTTGATGCGGTTGTGCGTCTTCTTGTGCAGCTGGTTGAAGCTGATGCGCTCGCTGGCGCTGGTCGCCGGATAGAGCCGGACCGGACAGCTGACCAGACTGAGCTTGAGGTAACCTTTCCAACTTGCCCTGGGCGCCATGAAATACTCCTACGCGGCCTTGTGCTGTCGAACTGTTCGCAGCGTTCATTCGTCCGGAGGACGAACGGGGCTGCCGAAATCCTACATTGCCCCTTACAATACCGCCAAATCCCTAGCGAAATCTTCCATCTCGGCTGAGGGGTCGGCGGTGGGACCCGGCGCGAAGATTAATTCAAATTTTCCGGAGCGTCGATGGAGTCTGGAGCCGCGCTCGCAGAACTTGGTTCCTCGCCCCCATGGAATGGGGGAGAGGTGGCTCGGCGAAGCCGAGACGGAGAGGGGGAATGGCGCCCCTTCGCCCACAAGAGAATCTCTTCCTCCGCCGGCGAAGACCCCTCTCCGTCCGCTACGCGGCCACCTCTCCCCGCTTTCGCGCTAGGGCATATACACATCTCGCAGAGCCCATCCATCGGCACAGGCACGGAAGTAGGCCAGGCCGTTGTAGAAGGTGATTGGTCC
>NZ_JAMYPO010000051.1:0-40185 GCF_040320365.1 Mesorhizobium sp. M0701 | reverse complement strand
CGAGCTTGATGCCGAGGTCTTCGGAAATGACCTGGCCACCGGTGAGGATGGCGATGTCTTCCAGCATGGCCTTGCGGCGATCACCAAAGCCCGGCGCCTTGACGGCGGCGATTTTCAGGCCACCGCGCAGCTTGTTGACGACCAGCGTGGCCAGGGCCTCGCCTTCGACATCTTCCGAGATGATGACCAGCGGCTTCGAGGTCTGCACGACGGCCTCGAGGATCGGCAGCATGGCCTGCAGGTTGGAGAGCTTCTTCTCGTGGAGAAGAATGTAGGCGTCTTCCAGATCCGCAACCATCTTCTCGGCGTTGGTGACGAAGTAGGGCGAGAGATAGCCGCGGTCGAACTGCATGCCTTCAACGACTTCAAGCTCGGTCTCGGCGGTCTTTGCTTCCTCGACGGTGATGACGCCCTCATTGCCGACCTTCTGCATCGCTTCCGCGATCATCGAGCCGACCGACACGTCGCCATTGCCGGCGATGGTGCCGACCTGGGCAACCTCTTCCGAGGTCTTAATCTTCTTGGCGTTCTTGATCAGCGTCGCGACGACGTCGGCGACGGCGAGGTCGATGCCGCGCTTGAGGTCCATCGGGTTCATGCCGGCGGCAACCGACTTGTGGCCTTCCTGGACGATCGACTGTGCCAGAACGGTCGCCGTGGTGGTGCCGTCGCCGGCGATGTCGTTGGTCTTCGAAGCAACTTCGCGGACCATCTGCGCGCCCATGTTTTCGAACTTGTCCTCAAGCTCGATTTCCTTGGCGACGGTGACGCCGTCCTTGGTGATGCGCGGTGCGCCGAACGACTTGTCGATGACGACGTTGCGGCCCTTGGGGCCGAGCGTGACCTTCACCGCGTCGGCGAGGATGTTGACGCCGCGCAGCATGCGCTCACGAGCGTCACGGGAGAATTTTACGTCTTTGGCAGCCATTTTTAGCTCCTGGCAGGGGCTTGGATTGAGCCCGAAGATTTAAACGAGGGTGAGGCCGATATTCAGCCGATGATGCCCATGATGTCGGATTCCTTCATGATCAGAAGGTCTTCGCCATTGAGCTTGACTTCAGTGCCCGACCACTTGCCGAACAGGATGCGGTCACCGGCCTTGACGTCCAGCGGGACGAGCTTGCCGGCTTCGTCGCGGGCGCCGGAACCGACGGCGATGATCTCGCCTTCCTGCGGCTTTTCCTTAGCCGTATCGGGGATGATGATCCCGCCCGCGGTCTTGGATTCGGATTCGACCCGACGAACGACCACGCGGTCATGAAGCGGGCGGAACTTCGACTTTGCCATTTTTTATTCCTCGATGAGAATGGTGAGAACAGTTCCTCCGTCCGGCGGCGCCGGACATGTGGTTAGCACTCATCTTGGGGGAGTGCTAACGTGGCGCTGAAATAGGCTGGCAACTCGCGCGAGTCAAGGCGTCCGGTGAGCATCATCAGGACAATTGCTTCAAACGGATACTTGACTAAGTCAACTAAATCGCTGATCTTGCCGGGAGGAGGATGCCATGACCATTTATCATCACCCAGGCAAGGAGCGGATCGACGCGGTGCGAGCCTTCAACCGCTTCTACACCCGCCAGATCGGGCTGCTCGACGAAGGGCTGCTGAAAAGCACCTTCTCGCTGACCGAGGCGCGGGTGCTCTATGAGCTGGCGCATCGCGATGGCCTGACCGCCACCGACCTTGCGCGCGATCTCGGCCTCGATGCCGGTTATCTCAGCCGGCTGCTGAAGAAGTTCGAGGAGCGTGATCTGGTCGAGCGCGCCACGATCGAGGCGGATGCGCGGCGCTCGTCGATCGCGCTGACCAAGGCCGGGCGGCAGGCCTTCGCGCCGCTGAACCAGGGTTCGCACGACCAGGTCGCGGCTTTGCTCGAACGGCTTTCGGTTGCCGAACAGGACAGGCTGGTCAAGGCCATGCAGACGGTGCAGCTTCTGCTGGGCGGAAGCGCCGAGCCCAAAATTCCCTATATGCTGCGGCCTCTGCAAGTCGGCGACATCGGCTGGATCATTCATCGCCAGGGCCTGCTCTACGCGCAGGAATATGGCTGGGACGAAACCTATGAAGCACTGGTCGCCGAAATCCTCGGCACATTCGTCAAATCCTTCGATCCGAAATGGGAACGCAGCTGGATCGCCGAGCGGCAAGGCGAGGTCGTCGGCTCCGTCTTCGTCGTGCGCCAGTCGGACGCGGTGGCGAAGTTGCGCCTGCTCTATGTCGAGCCTTCGGCGCGCGGCCTCGGCATCGGCAAGCGGCTGGTCGAGGAATGTATCGGCTTCTCCCGCGCCAGGGGTTACAGGACACTGACGCTGTGGACCAACGGCGTGCTCGCCGCCGCTCGCCACATCTATGAGGCTGCGGGCTTTAAATTGACCAACGAGGAGCGCCACCATTCCTTCGGCAAGGATCTGGTCGGCCAGAACTGGAATTTGGAGCTGTAGCAGCGCCGCAGAATTTCGAGCATCGGCCTGGGGCGGTCGCTCAGGTCGCAGGCTTAATGTTTTGGTTCAAGCGAAAGAAATTGGTGGGATCATACTTGTTCTTTAGTGCGGCCAACCTCGGATAATTCTCGCCGTAAGCCGCCAGAACCCGATCAGTGCCTTCTTCGCCGAGATTATTCGCATAGACGCCGCCGGTCGAGAACGGTCTCATTGCATCCCACAGGTCGCGCGCCCATCGGATGTGCGTTTCGTCGTCAGACGGATTGTCCCAGATCGATATCGGGAAGCAATCGTAAAGTGCATCTCTGTTGGCGTAGGGCGTTCCGTCCATCGGTACTCGCGAGATGGCGCCGCCAACCTGCTGCAGGACTAGAAGCGATTCGCTGGGTGCAGTCATGTAAGCCGCAAGCATGGTATCGATCGCCTGATCTGTGATTTCGCGCATGAACTGCGCCTTCCAGTAGTAGCGCCGCCCGCGCGGAAAGAGGCTGTCCCCGGCCGATTGGATTTGAAGATAGGGGACAGGAGCAATCCGGCGCTCAACTGGCGTGCCATACTCTCTCAGAGGTTGAATGATTTGCTGGCCTTCGTCGAGTGGGCCGATGTAGCACGCCGATATGCTGAAGAAGCGTTCGCCCGAGGGCGCCGTCACAAGTGCTGCATCCAGGCTCAGCTCATCCGGGGCGCCGCTCGAGAACGCACGATAGAACCGCATCGCTTCGCGTGCCTCTGCGTAGCGGTATAGCATCGATCCCGCGATGAGGAGCGGACCCACGGGATGGAGCTTATATTCGAAGGTGGTGACTATTCCGAAATTGCCGCCGCCGCCCCGAATGCCCCAGAACAAATCTGCATTTTCGGCCGCGTTTGCCGTGAGCAACCGGCCGTCCGCCGTCACGATTTCGACAGCGACAAGGTTGTCGCAGCTCAGTCCATGTTTACGGCCAAGCTTGCCGAACCCGCCGCCGAGTGTCAGTCCGGCTATGCCGGTATCCGCGTTGACACCCATGGTCGTCGCAAGACCATGGACCTGTGTGGCTGCGTCGAACTCGCCCAGGTTCAGGCCGGCTTCTGCGCGCGCAACACGGCGGATCGGGTCGACTTCGATCCGCTTCATGCGTGACACATCGATCACCAAGCCGCCGTCGCATACCGAACTGCCGGCGACGTTATGACCACCGCCTCGGACGGCGACGAGGAAGCCTTGCGATCGGGCGAAGTTGACGGCCGTGACGACATCGCTGGATTCGGCGCAATAGAAGACAGCCGCCGGCCTCTTATCGACCATGCCATTCCAAACTCTGCGCGCTTGGTCATAGCCAGGATCGTCCGCAAGGATCAGATCGCCGCTAATCGCCTGCCTGAGCCGGGCGATATCTGGCGCCTGCAACGTCGGCTCGGAACCGTCTATAAGCTTGAACATGCTCATCGAGGGATACCCTTCGTGATCCAGCACGGTTGGACAGGCCGCTGTCGTTCACCGGATCATGATGATCTCATGCGGCGCCATTCGCTGCAAAATCGAATATCTCAGTCGCTGGATGAGCTAAATTCATCTAAACTGCCTGGATGAGAAAACTTCCGCCGCTCGGGTCGCTTCGCGCCTTCGAAGCCGCTGCCAGGCTGATGAGCTTCAGGAAGGCCGCGACGGAACTCGGAGTGACGCCAACGGCCATCAGCCACCAGATTCGATTGCTGGAGGAGGTCTGTGGGCAACTGCTGTTCCGGCGGCGCCCACGACCGCTCGTGCTCACAGGCGTGGGCGAACGGCTATTCCCGGTAATTTGCAGCGGCTTCGACGCTTTCGCTGCGGCAATAGCATCAGCCTCGGCCGGAGTTGGCCAACGCCCGTTGCGCGTGACGAGCCCAAATGCATTTGCCAGCCGATGGCTGGTTCCGCGCCTGTCGAAGTGGCGCGAACAGCATCCGAACATTCCACTGGAGATCATCGGGACAGACGCCGTTCTGGACCTGCGAGCCGGTGACGCCGACGTCGCGATCCGCTATGCGCGCAGGATGCCGCGGGATGTTCCCGCGCAGGAAATTTTTCGGGACGCATTCTTTCCGGTATGCAGCCCGGAGCTGTTCGCAGGAGGCGACCGACAGATCGAGCGCGCCGCCGATCTGCTGCAATACCCGCTCATCCATTTCAATTGGACGAACCGCGACCCGGAAGCGCCGACTTGGCAACGATGGCTGGCGATCGCACGCTCGATCGATCCCAGCATCCCCAATGCCAACCAGGCATGGGATCTAAGCTTCCGCGAAGAGCTGCACGCGATTGACGCGGTAGCGGCAGGCCAAGGTATCGCTATCTGCAGCGATGTGGTCGTCAGTGGCGAACTCGAGGCTGGCAGGCTAGTCAAGGCACATGATCTCTGTCTGCCAGGCTATGGCTTTTACCTTGCCTGCGTAGCCAATCACCCCCGACAAGCGCATATCGAAGCGTTTTCCGCCTGGATGAGATCGATAGTCTGAGCATCTGAACGCCGATCTTCTGCATGCTCGTCACAAGCGCCCGGCGTAATAAATTGCTAACCACGATCGCCCTGCACCGACTGCCATGCACACTTGCCGGCTTCTGGCACAATCCGGCTCCTTGAATTATGAGCACGCTTATTATATATGTCGCTCATGGTTTCCGACGGCATCGACAGATTGGGCTTTTTGATCCACGACGTGCAGCGCCTGATGCGCAAGCGCTTCGAGGCGCGCGCCAGTGGTTTCGGCCTTTCTTCGGCGCAATGGCGGCTTCTGGTACGTGTCGCCAAGGAGGCGGGTGTCGCGCAGGCGCGGCTTGCCGAGCTTCTCGAAATCGAGCCGATCAGTGTCTCGCGTCTTGTCGATCGCATGGAGGAGGGCGGCTGGATCGAGCGCCGTTCCGACGCAACCGACAGGCGAGTGCGCATGATTTTCCCGACCGCCAAGGCGAACGCGGCCTACACCCATGTCAAGAGCCTTGCCGGCGAGGTTTATGAGGAATCGCTCGTTGGCGTTTCGCCGGAAGATCGCCGCGTCCTGGTTAGGGCGCTAGAGACAATGGTGCAGAATCTTGCAGATGGTGAGACGCCGCCCCCGGAAAAAGTGAAGAATACGGAAGGCGCAGCAACATGAACGCGGTAGCCAAACTAGGTGAGAATGCGGCCAAGCTGGAGATGGAAGCTCCCGCGAAGCCGGCGGCAGCTCCGGTAACGGTCGCTCCGCAGATAGCTCCGGCGCCGGTGGCGCCGACGAAGAAGCGCCGTGCCGGCCGCTTCCTTTTGATGTTTGTGCTGCCCGCTGCGTTGATCGCCGGCGGCAGCTATGTCTGGGTGACCGGCGGCCGCTATCAGGAGACCGAGAACGCCAATCTGCAGCAGGCCAAGGTGTCGATAGCCGCCGATACGGCGGGCCGCATCGTTCAGGTCGACATTTTCGACAACCAGTCTGTCAAGCAGGGCGACGTGTTGTTCGCTATCGATCCCGAGCCCTACCGGATCGCATTGGCCCAGGCCGACGCGGCGGTGGCCGGCGCACGGCTCAATGTCGAGCAGCTGCGTGCGGCCTACAGCCAGGCGCTGGCGCAGGAGAAGTCCGACGAAAGCCAGGTCCAGTACGCGCAGTCGCAATATAACCGCGCCGCCGACCTTGCCCAGAAGGGCATCAACGCCAAGTCGTCTCTGGACGAAGCCAAGAACGACCTCGACAAGGCGAAGCAGCAGCTGGCCGTGGCCCAGCAAGGGATCGTCAGCGCCAAGGCGGCACTTGGCGGCAATCCCGACGTCGAGACCGACAAGCATCCAACGGTAATGGCGGCGCTCGCCGCACGCGACAAGGCGGCCTACGATCTGGTCCAGACCACGGTCAAGGCACCTGCCGACGGCATCATCAGCCAGGCCGCTTCGTTCAAGGTCGGCCAGTATGTCGGTTCGGGCACGCCGCTGTTTTCGCTGGTCGAGACCGGCGACACCTGGGTCGACGCCAATTTCAAGGAAACCCAGCTCACCAACATGAAACCCGGCCAGAAGGCCGAAATCATGGTCGATACTTATCCGGGCAAGACGTTCGAAGCCACCGTCAAGGCGATCGGCGCCGGCACCGGCGCCGAGTTCTCGCTGCTGCCCGCGCAGAACGCTACCGGCAACTGGGTCAAGGTCACGCAGCGCATTCCGGTCCGCCTGGAATTGACCGATGCCGACGCCAAGGCGGCGCTGCGCACCGGCATGAGCGCGACCGTCACGGTGGACACCGGCGTTTCCCGCGGCCTGCCGAGCATTTTCCGCCGCGCCACGGCAGGCGAGGCCAGGTAAAGAGGCCTGGTAGCGGCCGCATAGCAAACAGCGAGATGGATGCAGGATTGGTCCGAGGGAGGCGCAGGAAAAGTTGAATGCGTAGACGGGCTGCGCTGTAGCCTGCCTGAGCAGACAACGCCGCGCAGGATCTTCGGTCCTCAGGTTTCCGGGCGGCAGGCGCCCGCTTTGTCGAGACGCTCAGTCGATGTAACCCCCACATCGATGCTCGCGTCCCACCGCGATGAGGGTCTCTCTACAGCGGGGCCTCGCCGTCCGGAAACCTAATGTACACGTTTTTGTTACCTGCTGGAAGTTTTAGCTCATGAGCAGCCCAGAACCCTTTCGCGAAGTACCGCACCGCGGCCTGATCACAGTTGCGCTCATGCTTGCGACGATCATGCAGGCGCTCGACACGACGATCGCCAACGTTGCGCTGCCGACCATGACCGGCGATCTCGGCGCCTCCCCCGACAACATCAACTGGGTGTTGACCTCCTACATCGTTGCCGCCGCGATCATGACGCCGGTGACCGGCTGGCTGGCCGACCGCTTCGGTCGCAAGGAGCTGTTCCTGACGGCCGTGGTCGGTTTCACCGTCTTTTCAATGCTGTGCGGCATCGCCTGGAGCCTTGAGACCATCGTTTTGTTCCGGCTCATGCAAGGCGTGTTCGGCGCGGCCATCGTGCCGCTGTCGCAGACCTTCCTGCTCGACATCAACCCCAGGGAACGCCACGGCCAGGCCATGGCTATCTGGGGCGCCGGCATCATGCTGGGACCGATCCTTGGCCCGACGCTGGGTGGCTGGCTGACCGAGAATTTCAACTGGCGCTGGGTGTTCTTCATCAACCTGCCGGTCGGCATCATCGCCTTCCTCGGCATGGCCGCATATCTTCCCAGCGTCGCCCGGCGGGTGCGCAGCTTCGATTTCTTCGGCTTCACCATGCTCTCGCTCGGTGTCGGCGCGCTGCAGCTGATGCTCGATCGCGGCGGCGAGGTCGACTGGTTTTCCTCGATCGAGATATGGATCGAGCTTGGTCTTTCCATCACCGGCTTCTGGGTATTCACCATACATACGTTGACGGCGGAGCACCCCTTTATCGACCCCAAGATCTTCCTCGATCGCAATTTCGTCACCGGGCTGGCGTTCATCTTTGTCATGGGCGTGCTCATCCTGGCGAGCATGTCGCTGCTGCCGCCAATGCTGTCGACCATCTTCGGCTATCCGACCCTCACCATCGGCGTCGTCCTGGGGCCGCGCGGTGTCGGCACGATGATCGCGATGCTGTTCGTCGGGCGGATCATGCACAGGATCGATGCCAGGATCCTCGTCGTCATTGGCTTCCTGCTGACCGCGCAATCGCTCTACACGATGTCGAGCTTTTCGCCGCAGATGGACAACTGGCTTATCCTCAGCTCCGGCGTCATCCAGGGCCTTGGAATGGGAATGGTGTTCGTGCCGCTGTCCACCGTGGCTTTCGCCACGCTCGACGCACGTTTCCGCACCGATGCAACGGCGCTGTTCAGCCTGGTGCGCAATCTTGGCTCGTCGATCGGCGTATCGGTGGTGACGGTTCTGCTGGTACGCAACACGCAGATCAACCACGCCGAGCTCTCGGCCTATATCAATCCGTTCAATCCCAACCTCTGGGCGGCATCGCCGGCAGCGGCGGGCGGCGATCCGACGGCGCTGTCGCTGATGGATCGCATGGTCAATATCCAGGCGATGATGATCTCCTACGTCAATGACTTCAAGCTGCTGATGATGATGACACTGCTTGCTGTCCCCTTTGTTTTCCTGCTGCGCAAGCCAAAGGCTGCGCCGCCCGCCGGTGGCGCGCCTGCCGCGCATATGGACTAAGTCTCACGGCTCCGGCACCGCGACCGGCTCACGGCTTCCGTTGCCTTGCCGGTAGCGTCGGCGTTGAGCCAGGTTCACCTGCCATTAGTATATCCGGACCAATATGCAGTCGCTTTTGGGTTGAAGGCGAGCCTCCTTTGCTTGCCTCAAGCATCAGCGGGAGGAATTGTGTTTGGCCACGAAGTCATCCAGGCAAACCGCCGACGCGCCCGAATCCGCAAATTTGACGACGCTGGCACAACTGGCGACTGCCTCATATGAGGCCCTCGAGCGCGAGCTTCGCGCCACGATTGCGGCACTTCAGGACCAGGCACTGCGGTTCCAGACCGCGATAGAGAACATCTCGCAAGGCATCTGTTTCTTTGATGCCGATGAACGGCTGATCCTGTGCAATCGACGCTATGCGGAAATCTATCGCCTTGCACCGGAGCAATTGCAGCCGGGTGCGGCGCTGCGCGAAATCGTCGAGCGGCGCGTCGCTGTCGGAACCTCGGCAATGAATGCGGACGCTTATCTGGCGTTGGCCCGGGCAGTCAATTCGGGCGCGGCTTCGGGGAACTGGACAGCCGAGCTCGCCGATGGCCGGATAATTCAGGTCTGCCATCAGCCGATGCCTGACGGCGGCTGGGTGGCCACGCATGAGGACATCAGCGAGCTCAGCGCCAACCGCTTGGTCGTCGACGAGCGTATCTCCTTGCAGACGCTGATCGACCTGGTGCCTGACTACATGTGGGTGAAGGACACCGAAAGCCGCTTCGTCGTCGCCAACCGAGCCATTGCGTCCGACAGCGGTCGAGACAGCACGAGCGACATGATCGGTCTGAGCGACTTCGACCTTCACGCGCCGGATCTTGCGCAGAAATTTCGCCTCATCGAGCAGCAACTGATGCGCGACGGACAACCGATGATCGACGAGGAGGAGTTCGTCATCGATGCGTCAGGCACCGGCAAATGGTTCCTGTCTACGAAACTGCCGTTGCGCAACGTTCAGAACAACATTTTCGGCCTCGTCGGCATTGCCCGCGACATCACTGCGCGCAAGCAGGCCGAAATCCTTCGCGACGGGCAGGCGCATATCCTCGAGATGATCGCAAAGAGCGCTCCCCTCGAAGACGTGCTCGAGCGGCTCATGCGTCTGGTCGAGTCCCAACTGGCGGGGATATTCGGTTCGGTCTTGCTGCTCGACAAGGATGGCAGCCACTTGCGCCACGCCGCCGCGCCGAGCCTGGCGAGAGACTACACCGACGCCGTCGACGGCGCCGCGGTAGGCCCAAGGGCAGGGTCTTGCGGTACCGCAGTCTATCGGCGCGAGCCGGTGATTGTCGCTGACATCATGCAGGATCCGCTTTGGCAGGACTATCGCGAACTCGCGCGGCCACACGGTTTGCGTTCATGCTGGTCGACGCCGATCCTGTCGCATCAGGGCGCCGTGCTCGGCGTCTTTGCGATGTATTCTATGACGGTGCGCGAGCCGACCGAGGCCGAGACCCGCCTAATCGATTTCACCACGCGCATCGCCGGGATCGCCATCGAACGCAAACAGGCCGAAGACCGGATCCACTTCATGGCCAATCATGACGTGCTGACCGGGCTTCCCAATCGCGCCTTGTTGGAGGACCGGCTTTCACAGGCGGTCTTGTACGCCCAGCGATACGATCGCTGGGTGACGGTGGTGTTCATCGATCTGGACAATTTCAAATTCGTCAACGACACGCTCGGCCACAATGCCGGCGACGAGCTTCTGAAGACCGTCGCAAGTCGCATGGTCGACTGCGTCCGGGCGACCGATACCGTCGTGCGGCTTGGCGGCGACGAATTCGTCGTCGTGCTTTTCGACCAGCCGGCGAACGTCGATCTCGTTTCTGAGACCTTGCAAAAGCTCAGGGCTGCACTCGCCGAACCGGTTCAGCTCGGAGCGCATCTTGTGCGGGCGACGGCCAGCATCGGCATTGCCAACTATCCCAAGGATGGGACGGATCCCGACACGCTGCTGGCAAATGCCGACGCGGCCATGTATCGCGCCAAGGAATTCGGCCGCGATAATTTCCAGTTTTACGCTCCGGAGTTCAACACCAGGGCGCATGAAAAATTCGTGCTTCAGGAAGAGTTGCGAAACGCCTTGGCGCGTTCGGAATTCACGCTGCTCTACCAACCGCAGGTGGACCTTCGGTCAGGTCGGGTTTTTGCGGTCGAGGCGCTGATACGCTGGAACCACCCAACGCTTGGCACGGTAATGCCGACGATGTTCATCCCGACCGCCGAGGAGACAGGTCTGATCGTACCGATCGGCGACTGGGTTCTGCATGAGGCGTGCCGGCAGAACAAAGCCTGGCAAGACGCAGGACTGCCGCCCTTGACCGTTTGCGTGAATGTGTCGGCGCGGCAATTCAGGGAGCGCAACCTGATCGATCGCATCGTCAGCGCGCTGAAGGACAGCGGCCTGGAGGCCAGGTATCTCGAGCTGGAGGTGACCGAGAGCCTTATCATGCAGGATATCGAGCTGGCGGTCGCCACCATGAACGCCCTGCAAAGCCTGGGTGTCCAGATCTCGATCGATGATTTCGGCACCGGCTATTCCAGCCTCAGCGCACTCAAGACCTTTCCCGTGGCGCGGCTGAAGATCGACAAGTCCTTCATCAAGGATCTCGCCGCCGACGAGAACGATCAGGCTGTGGCCAGCGCGGTGATTTCATTGGGGCAAAATCTCAACCTGAGGGTCATCGCCGAGGGCGTTGAGACAGATGATCAGGTGGCTTTCCTGCGCAGGAACAATTGCGACGAAATGCAGGGCTACCATTTCAGCAGGCCGGTTTGTGCGCAGGACATCGAGGAATTGCTCGGCGGCGGCCGCAAAGACTGACGGATCGGTCGCCAGCAGGCTTCCGCCGTCCAAATGGTGGAAGTTATCTGCCGAGCACAAGGCACCAGTAGCGAAGCGTGCTGTCGCGGCCGTCGCGCACATAGGCGAGGCCGAAGCGGGTGAAGCGCGGGTCGAGCATGTTGCGGCGGTGGCCTGGCGAATGCACCCAGATATCGAACAGCTTCTGCTGGTCGAAGCGGCCTTCGGCAATATTTTCGGCGGCAGCGCCGGCAATGCCATTGTCTTTGACGCGCGAGGCAAAGTCCCTGCCCCAGCCGGTGGTGTGGTTCATTCGGCCGCCGCGCGCCATGTATCCGGCCTGCTGGAGCGCCGCCTGCTCGAGCCGGGCATCGGGGGCGAGCGGCCCCAGACCCGCCGAAGCGCGGATGCCGGCCAGGGTGCCGGCGGCGGAAGCAGAGACGCCGGCGCTATCGCCGATTGGCAGCACGGCGGTTGCGCAGGCGGTGAGCCCGGCAAGGGCGCCAAGGCCGGCAGCTCTGAGCAGCACGCGCCTGCTTAGGCTTGGTTGGGCCTCATAATTTTCGATTTTCGTAACGGTCATGCCCGCCTGACATAACCGCGATGATGGCTTTTGCCGGGCAGGGCGGTGAAAATGCGTGATGAATGGTTTCGACGCGATGACACTTTGTCGGATTGATTTCACCGCTCAATCGAAACAGGCCTGCTCGGATGGCAGCATTCGCCCAGACGGCTGTTCGGGCTCGATACTCCCAGGAGCTCGATACCCAGTCAGGCCTTCACGGACAGAGAGCTTCTTTTTCCCCACCTTTGCGGCTTCACTAGCGCTGGGGAGGTATCCTCGGTTGCAAATTTTCTCTGGGGGATATCGCTTGCAATGACGACCGGAGCGATTCGTACGCCTGAGCACCAAGCAGCCTTCGGTATTGGTCTTCGAGACGCTGATTGAAATCGTGGACGGTCCGGATCACCGCAAGCGCCGCATCAGTTGCAACGATTAATTTGGCCCGTCGGTCGTTCGGATCATGCGAACGCCGAACATAACCGAGGCGCTCCAGTTCATCGATCAACTCACCCATCGATGCTTTGCCAATGCCAGCACGCTCTGCGAGGACGCTGGGTCGGGTTCCTTCCGCGTCGATGTTGGCGAATACAGCGCCGTGTTTGGGCTTGATTGCCGAATGGCCGCTCTCCCGGAGAACCTGGACCAAAGCGCTCGCCGACGATTGATAAGCATAGAGAAGCAGAGACTGCGTGTATGGCTGATTATCCATCTTTCCAAACTTATATGGTGCCCATATAGTATGGAAACCGAACTATATGACAGGAGATCAGCATGGCTACGGGCAACGTCCGAACTGAAGGGGTGGAAAGTGTCGCGCACAGGCTGATCGAAGCTTGGAATCGTCACGATGCTCGCGCCTTTGCCGCCGTATTCGCGGCAGATGCCGAGTTTACAAACGTCTTCGGTATGCAGGCGACTGGACGTGACAAGATCGAGCAGTTCCATGCCCCAATTTTTGAGAAGATGTTCAAGCACAGCCATCTATCCGCCGAAAGCGTGCGGAACAAGCTTGTTCGCCCTGATGTTGCCACGCTCGACCTGCGGTGGTCCATGACTGGCGCGCTCGATCCGATGGGAAACGAATGGCCGCGTCGGCGCGGATTAATCAGCTTAGTGGCGACGCGGGATCATGATGAATGGTTGATTGCAACGATGCACAATATGGAACTTGGGGACGATCAAATGGCAAAGTCTCAGGAGAAACTTCAAGAGGATAAGTAGGCTCTTCATTCACGTCAGAATCGAAAGCGACAGCCATCCAGCATAGTCAAGTCCGATCTGATCGGGCAATGAGATCGAACGGCGGGTCAGGTGATCGGGATTGGCGAGCTATGCTACAGGAGTTGGTGCTGGATGGCCCGTGCGTTGTCCGGTTTGGCCGGCCACAATGGCGCGCCTCATAGCCGGTCGCCTTGGTCTTGCGGGATCTAATGTATGAACGGCTTGGAGCGCTGGCTCTCGCCGGCAGTTCTTGGCGGCGCGGTGATCGCCGGTCGGCTATTCCGCCGCCACGAGTTTGGTTTCCGGCGATATAGCCCGGCTGGCCCGATCGTCCTCGGTCTCTTCCCACCAATCGCCCAGGGCGTCGATGAGCGGCACAAGCTTGAGACCGGGCTCCGTCAGGTCGTAATCCACGTGTAGCGGATAGCCGGCATGCGCTGTTCGCCGCACGATCCCGGCTTCCTCCAGCTTGCGTAGTTCGAGGGCCAGGATGCGGTGCGACACTGTCGGATTGTCACGCCTCAGGTCGCTGAAGCGCTTGGTACCGTCCTTGAGATAATAGAGCAGCAAGGTGGGCCAGCGACCGCTGAGCACACGCATGGTCTCCTCGATCGGGCAGCGTGAGACGACATCTTTCATGGCGGGACCTGGTTACAGAATAGTGCGTAATTTACATGGGGCGACCAGCGTTTAGGGTCAAGTTTCGCTGCGCAGCGTGACCCCTAACATGGAAGAGAGAAAGAAATGGAACCTATTCTCCTTTACGGCTTCCCGCTGGGAAGTTCGATGGGGCTTGTCGCTGCTTTTGAACGCCTCGGACAGCCCTACCGCCTGTGTCGTGTCGACATGCTCGCTGAGATGAAGAACGACGCCTATGCCAGTATCAACGGCCGCCAGGAAACGCCGGTGTTGATCACCGACGAAGGCAGGGTGCTCACCGAGACCATGGCGATTGCCGCCTGGCTCGAAGCCCGCGATACGCAACGCCGTATCAGCTTCGAGCCTCGCTCGCCGGAGGCCGACCGGATGCACCAGCTAATGGCTTTCGTGAACACCGGTTTCACCGCCGCCTTCACCCCGCTCTGGGCCGCATATGAAATGGAATCGGCGGAACCGGTGCTGCTGGCGACCTTGCGTGATTTCGGCCGCAAGGTCGTTACCAACCGCCATGACCAGCTCGAGGCGATGATCCTCGACACGGATTTCCTGGTCGGCGGCCGGCTGACGCTTGCCGATACCACGCTGATCGGCGTGGCGCGCTGGGCGGAGTTCCACCAGGCGGTCGACGGCGCCGCTTATCCCAAACTGGCGGCGCTCCGCCGCCGCATCGAAACCGATCCGGCCGTGCGATACGCACAGGCCATCGAGGGTGGCGAAAAGCCGGCGGGTTCGGGTGCCTGTCTTGGCCATGTCCCGCTGGCCGAAGTGATCGATCGTTTCGCTGCCTAATCCGTTCGTTCAGCCGCCCGGCGCCCCGGCGCCGGGCGGTGGCGACAAGCACGCCGAGATCCGCTATCATACGGGCGTTCTTGAAGTGGCAGCTGCGGGCGGCCATCCTGGCGGTGACCGCCCCGACACACGGGAGAAAGGTTATGGCCGGCTTTCATGTCATGGCGGACGCACGTGGAATGCATGTACAGCCCACGGTGCGCCGCATCAGCACCGAGGATCTGATCGATGCGCTCCGTCTCGGCGTAGAGGATTTCTGGGCCAAGCCGTCGCATTATGTGTTCCTGTGCCTGATCTATCCGGTGGTCGGCCTGATCCTGACGCAGTGGACCTCGGGCTCGAACGCCATCCAACTCATCTATCCGCTGATGTCCGGCTTCGCTTTGGTCGGTCCGTTCGCCGCTATCGGCCTTTACGAAATCAGCCGCCGGCGCGAGTTCGGCATGGATACATCCTGGTGGCATGCGCTCGACGTGCGCCACTCGCCGGCGCTGCCCGCGATTGCAGTCATCGGTATCATGCTGGTGGTACTGTTCCTGCTCTGGCTGTTCACCGCGCAATCGATCTACACCAGCCTGTACGGCAATCAGCCTCCGGCCTCTATCGTCGGCTTTATTCGCGAAGTGCTGACGACCAGCAAGGGCTGGACGCTGATCCTGCTCGGCAACCTGGCCGGGTTCGCCTTCGCCGCGATCGTGCTGGCGACGACTGTCGTCGCCTTTCCGCTGCTGCTCGACCGCGATGTCGGCGCGGTCTCGGCAGTCGAGACGTCGGCGCGCGCAGTTATGACAAACCCGCTGCAGATGGCGCTGTGGGGCCTGATGGTCGCCGTGCTCCTGGTCATCGGCTCGATCCCGCTATTTGCCGGGCTTGCCGTCGTCATGCCCATCCTTGGCCACGCGACCTGGCATCTCTACCGCAGGGTGGTCGAACCGGAGCGGGCACAGCAGGTCAGGCGGCCGATGTAGGACCGATCAGCGTTGCGCGTCGGTTGCCATCTTGACGGCCAGCGCGGTCAGCACCGTGCCCATCATCCAGCGCTGGATCACCAGCCATAGCGGCCGCCCGGCGAGGAAGATGGCGATCGAGCCGGCCGTCACCGCGATGATGGCGTTGACGGTCAGGCTGATCGCGACCTGCGTGGCACCGAGCACCAGAAGCTGCGACAGCACGTGGCCCTTGCCGGGGCTGATGAATTGCGGCAGCAGCGACAGATAGAGCACTGCCACCTTCGGGTTGAGCAGGTTGGTCATCAGGCCCATGGCGAACAGCTTGCGCGGTCTGTCTTTCGGCAGTTCGCGGATCTGGAAGGGCGAGCGCCCGCCGGGCTGCACCGCTTGCCAGGCGAGCCACAGCAAATAGAGCGCGCCGGCAACGCGCAGCACATCATAGGCAAAGGGCACGGCGAGCAGCAGCGCGGTGATGCCGAACGCCGCCGACAGCACGTAGAACAAAAAACCGAGCGCCACGCCGCCCAGCGAGATCAGCCCGGCCTTCGGCCCTTGCGACAGCGAGCGCGAGATCAGATAGATCATGTTCGGGCCGGGCGTCAGCACCATACCGAGGCAGACCAGCGCGAAGGCAAGATGGTTGGCGGGTTCAGGCAAGAGCGCATCTCCGGGTGGGGACACTCACCACATGCTTTCATCACCCGCAAGGGCATGACGGCAGGAGCCTTTGCGCCAGTGCGCCGGGGCCCCTGCCTTAGTCGCCAATCCCATCGCCTTCAGCCGACGATGCGCAGGTTCGACAATTCGTTGGCGATTTCCTTGAAATTGTCGGACAGCGTCGCGCCGGTTGCATTCCAGAACAGCTTGGCAGGCTTGCTCGGGTCGGCCGAATCCTTGCGGAAGCGCGAATCCGACGAACACGCCTTCGGCGCATCGATTGCCTTCTTGTCGCCGTGAGGCCGGCGCAGAGCTTCAAGGTGCCGCCGCCGGCATTGTTGTTGGGCAGCGTGACGGTCAGCGCTGTGTTCGCCGGGTCGATACGTGCGAGATTGGTTTCGAAAAATGTCTTGGCGTAGGCCTTGACGTCGTCGTCGCTGGCGCCGGCAACGATCTGCTGGGCGGCGGCGAGGCCGGCCGCATCAAGTGCGTTCAGCGTTTCGTGCTTTTCGCGCAGCAACTCCCCGTAATCGACACTGAGCGCCAGACCGGCCATCAGCGGCACAATGGTGATTGCAGTCATTAACGAGTAGTTGCCACGTCTGTCGTGTCGGAATTCTCCGACTATTGCCTTCAGCATTCCCGCCCGCCCCATTTTTCCCGGACGATGCCATGCATTTTTAAATTTCCGATTGCTAAAATACGTTCAAGGTCGGCACGGTTTTTCAATGCCCGTTAACCACACGTCCTCGCCGGCGTCCCCGGGCGGCAATCTTGCGGGCACAACGAAAGCTGGTGACAGAGCGAAACGCTTCGGTTAATCCGGGCCGGCCGCTACGGACCGTCGGTCGCGGCGCTTGCAAGCATCATGGTACAGGGACAACGGCATGGCGGATTCGCCCGACATCATCGGTTCGCTCGCAGACTTGTCGGGAGCCTATTCAGCCATCCTGTGCGATGTCTGGGGCGTGGTGCACAATGGCGAATGGCATTTCCCGGCGGCGGCTGCCGCGCTGATCGCTGCTCGCGCGGCGAAAATACCTGTCGTGCTGATCACCAATTCGCCGCGTCGCAGCGCCGACGTGGTGGCACAGATGAACGCCATCGGCGTTCCTCCCGCCGCCTACGACCGTGTCGTGACGTCCGGCGACGTTACCCGCGACCTGATCGCCGAAGGGCCGCGAAAGATCTTCCATATAGGCGCCGATCGGGATTTCACGCTCTATGAGGGCCTCGACGTCGAACTCGTCGAGGAGTTCGAAGCATCCGGCGTGGTCTGCACCGGCCTGTTCGATGACGAGGTGGAGAAGCCGGAAGATTATGCCGATCTTCTGCAGAGGCTGCGTGCCAGGAACCTGCCCTTCATTTGCGCCAATCCCGACATCGTCGTCGAGCGCGGCGAACGCATGATCTGGTGCGCAGGCGCTTTGGCCCGCGAATACGCACAGCTTGGCGGACGCACGCTGATCGCCGGCAAACCCTACGCGCCGGTCTATGACGTCGCCATGAAGGAGATCGCCGTCATTCTCGGCCGCCCGGTCGAGCGTTCGCAAGTTCTGGCCATCGGCGACGGCATGATGACCGACATCAAGGGCGCGGCCGACAATGGCTTCGACGTGCTCTACGTATCGGGCGGTATCCATGCCCGCGATTACGGTGAGACGCTGCAGCCGGATCCGGCCAGGCTCGCGGCCTTCCTGGAAAAATATGGCTACAGGCCGGTCGCGGTGATTCCCAGGCTGCAATAGGTTCAAGCCATGACGGCCATATTCGAACGCATTTCCGCAACCGCACCGCTGCCGGCCCATCTGCGCGGCGGCGTGGTGGCTATCGGCAATTTCGACGGCGTCCACCGCGGCCACCAGGCGGTGCTCGAACGCGCGCGCGCCGAAGCGGAGCGTCGCGGCGTACCCGCCCTGGTGCTGACCTTCGTACCGCATCCGCGAAAGGTGTTTAGGCCGGACACGCCGTTGTTCGTGCTGACGCCGCCGCCGATGAAGGCGCGGCTGTTGTCGCATCTGGGCTTTGCGGCGCTGGTCGAGCAGCCGTTCACACGCGAGTTCGCCTCCTTGTCGGCGGAGGCTTTCGTCACCGGCGTGCTCGAGCGCAACCTCGGCATAAGCCACGCCGTCACCGGCTTCGATTTCCATTTCGGCAAGGACCGCCAGGGCGGTCCGGCCTATCTGATGGCTGCCGGCGAGCGCCACGGCTTCGGCGTCACGCTGGTGGATGCGTTTCGCGACGAAAGCGCCGAGGTGGTGTCGTCGAGCCGCATACGCACGCTGCTGTGCGAGGGTAATGTGGCCGAGGCCGCCGGCTTGCTCGGCTACCGTTTCACCGTCGAGGCGGAGGTGATCGGCGGCCAGCAGCTCGGCCGGACACTCGGCTTTCCGACCGCAAACATGAGGCTTTCGCCGGAAATCACCCTCAATGAAGGGATTTATGCCGTCCGCTTCCGCCGCGCCGACGGTTCGCTTCATGATGGCGTCGCCAGCTTCGGCCGCCGGCCGACGGTCGACGACAATGGCGCGCCATTGCTGGAGACCTTCGTCTTCGACTTTTCCGGCGACCTCTATGGAGAGATTTGTGCCGTGTCCTTCTTCGGCTACCTGCGCTCGGAGGTGAAGTTCGATGGGCTTGACGCGCTGGTCGCCCAGATGAAGCGTGACGAGGCCGAGGCGAAGGCACTGCTCGCCGGCGTCAGGCCGCTTTCCGGGCTGGACGCGGCCATAGCTTTTTAGAGCATGGTCCCGAACTGAAGGTCAGCGAAGCAAAAACTGGGAACCGGTTTTCCGATTAAGATCATGCTCAACCAGAATTTATCTCTTCAGTGCCAAGCCAAGGGCGATGAAGGTCCAGCCCTGGAAGATCAGGTCGACGGCCAGGAACAGGCCGAGCACCCACACGCTGTTGACCGGCCAGCCCATGGCGATGACCAGTCCCGCCAGTGCGCTGATGATGCCGGCCGCGACCACCCAGCCCCAGCCCGGCTGCGGCCGGTGGCTGTAGCCTACCCAGGCCCTGAGCACGCCTGAGGCAAGCAGCGCGACCGCCAGGAGGAAGGTCAGCACCGTCGAGGCGAGGACCGGATTGTCGAAGGCGAAGAAGCCGGCGACGGCGTAGAGGAGGCCGCTGAGCAGCCAATAGAAGAAACGGCCCCATGTCTTCACGCCGAAGGCATGGATGATTTCGACAATGCCGGCCATCAGCATCAGCCAGCCCACGACAAAGACCGAGGCGACGGTTGCGATGAACAGATTGCCGAAGGCGATGCCGCCGAAGACAAGCAGCAGCACCCCGAGCGCGACGAACCATCCCCATTTCGCCCGCGTCTGGCCAATGGCGTCTTTCATGGCATCGCTGTGCACGGTCATTGCCCTTCTCCCTCAAGGTTGCCTAGCTTCTTTGTTCCGGACGGTAGCGCCGATCGCCTTGCCCGTCCAGCGAGCAGGCTGTGAGCGCCACACTCCCGAGCGATCCGCTAGACCTCCGTTTTTGACCCGAAGCGGCCAAATACCAGATGGAATAATTCGATCATGGGGGGGTGAGCCAGTGCTAAAAGATAACAAGCGGGTTTACGGGCGACCCGTCGTCCCGTGTATTCGCCGCGGCGCAAGTGTAACGAAAATTCCCAGTGCTGGCATTGGCCCTTTATACGATGACGTGTGCTGCTGCTATATGCCGTTTTCTACGCTTGATGAGGCTAGGGAAGCAAAATGAGCGATGCGGACGAACACCTCGATCTGACGGAGATCAACGCCGTCCGCAGGTTGTTGACCTCAAAGCCTCGAACGGTCCGCTGGGACGAACGCCGGGCACGGCTCGACGAAGTCGGTTCGGTGTGGCCAGTCGCGGAGGACATCCGATGCGAGCATGTGGTTTTCGATGGCCTCGAGGGAGAGTGGTCGCTGGCGCCTGAGAGCGACAGGGACAAGATTCTGCTGTTTTTCCACGGTGGTGGCTACTGCTCCGGCTCTCTTAAAAGTCATCGTCGAATGGTGACCGAGGCAGGTCGGGGAATGGGAATGCGCACCCTCGCGATCGACTATCGCCGCGCACCAGAACATCCTTTCCCTGCGCAACATGAAGACGCACTCACCGCATGGCGCTTTCTGAGGCGGCAAGGCATCGCGCCGGACCGCATCGTGATTGGCGGAGACAGTGCGGGCGGCAACCTTACCATGTGCCTGGTCAGTATATTGCGTGCGGCAGGCGAGCCGTTGCCGCGATGTCTTTGGCTGGTTTCGCCCTGGACGGACCTTTCGATGTCCGGCGCGACACTATCAACCAAGGACGCAATCGACCCTATCATCCACCGGGCGTATTTGGAGGAACTGGCAACGGCCTATGTTCCCAATGACGTTGGTCGGCGCGATCCGCTGATCTCGCCTTTGTTCGCCGATCTGAGCGGATTTCCCCCAATGCTGATACAAGCCGGTTCGGCCGAGACGCTGATGTCTGACGCAACTCGGCTCGCCGAAGCCGCCGGCGCGGCGGACGTCAAAGTACGTCTCGAAATTTGGCCGCATATGATTCACGCTTGCCCGGTTTGGAATGCGGGGTTGAGCGCCGGTCGCCGCGCTCTTCACGACGCAGGCATGTTTGTCCGCGAATGTTTGTAACCCCTGCCGAGGCAACTGCTATCGTATTCCAAACACTTGATCTGGAATCTTGGTGCGCCAAACAATCGACTGCAACGCGGAACAGGCCGGCCAACGCTGCCGATGTTGCGGATATTAAGTCAAATTTTACCGAACTGGCGCCATGGCTTCAGTCAAGGCTGGTTGTATCGGCCAATGCGTTCGACGTATGGAGTAACGATGCGGTCTGTCCCGACGATCTTGGCCGCATTCATGCTCGGCACCTGCGGCGTTGCCAAGGCCGGCGAGGGCGCCTTCGGATGGCTGTCCGGAGACTGGTACCTGACGGTCGGCGCCACCGGCATGGTTGCCCCGAATTTCGAGGGCGGCAAGAAGTACCTGCTCAGTGCCTCGCCGATCATCTCGCTCGGCAAGGCTGGTCCCGCGGCGCGCTTCACCTCGCGCAACGACAATATTTCATTGGCATTGATCGACGATGGCGGCGTCCGCGCCGGCCTGACAGGCAAGTTCCTGTTTTCCCGCGACGGTGGTGACGCCGACGAATTGAAGGGTCTCGACCCGGTGCGCTGGGGCGGCGAGGCTGGCGGCTTCTTCGAATTCTATCCTTTGGATTGGCTGCGTGCCCGCGCCGAATTGCGGCACGGCATTCGCGCCCATAACGGTTTTGTCGCCGACATCGCCGCCGACGCCTTTTACGATGTGACGCCCGACGTCAGGATTTCGGCCGGACCGCGCGTTTCGTTCGCCTCATCGGACTATTTCGACGCCTATTACGGCGTTGATGCCAAGGAGTCGCTGGCCTCGGGACTTAGCGAATATCATCCCGGCGGCGGGGTGAAGTCGGCGGGCTTGGGCGGGGCGGTGACCTGGAAGGTGACCGAGCCGATGACGGCCAGTCTGTTCGGCGAATATTCCCGCCTGATGGGCCCGGCCGCCGATTCCAGCCTGGTCAAGGAGCGCGGCTCCAGGGATCAGTTCATGATCGGCGTGTCGACGACCTATCGCTTCGATTTTTCGATGTGAGCGGGTAGACGTCGGCTCATTTGATCAAACGGCTGTCGAACGGATAACGGTATAGGCCCGCAATCGTAATGCGTGACGCATCGTCATGGGTCGGGTTGAGCAGATAGTTGTTTGCTTTGCGCATTATGATCGAAGGAATTTTCATGAGCGCGTAACGATTGGCCGAGAGAAAGTCCGTGCCATGTCGCCGTGTCGATTCCATATCCTTGTCCCAGCCGTCATGGATAACCGGTTCGGTCATTTCTATTCCGTCCGGAACATCGATTTCGATAAGCTGGTAGGTTTCCGGAACGGTTTCGCGCGTCGCATGCACCAGTATCTCCAGCAGTGCCGTCGAAGGGTGGTCGGTGCAATACACGATGGGCATCCCGCGCCTGTTCCATCTTCCATCAACGAGCGTTCCGCCACGACCCGAGAGATCCGCGAAATTGGAGATGCGCCAGATGCGCATCGTCAGGCAAGCAAGCCAAAGTCGATGCGGATAAGCTCTTCGGAAACGACGTGGGCGCCGGTCTCTGTCTCGAGGAGATCGATCGGCCTTGCATCATCCAATGCTATGATCTCGCTTCTCAGCCAACGCTGGGCTTTCTCATGGCTGCCGAATACACGATCCGCCTGCTCGGCGATGCGTTCTAGGCGCAGGGCGCGGTCGGATTCAGCTGGCGAAAGCGGCTCGGCACGTTCCTTGCGACGCGCCAGCGTGCGGCGGGGGGCAACGATACGATAGAGTTCTTCGCTACTGAAACCCAGACTGCGCAGATGATCGATCTTGTCCGTAGGGACGGAAAAGTCGTGTGTTGCGCGAATTGCCCTTGCTGCGACCGACATGAACGTCTCCTTGGCACAGGCCATTCTGCTTGCCATTTGCCTACAAATGTATGCGCAATTGGCACATGACGCAAGGAAGCATCAGAGTTCGGGCTTTTCAACGTCGCCTGTCTCGGTTAAAAGCCCAGCCATGACGAGCTTTTCGCGCCTTCCCGCGACTGCGATACGAATTACAGGCCCGGTGTTCCGGGCGGCTTGACCGCCGCCGGAGCCGCCGGGAATCTTGCGCGCGCCTCTCGCGCTTTTTCCAGATCATGATAGTTCAACGCCCGGGCTCTTTTGCCGCCGGGCAACGCATATGGCAGACGAATGACTGATACCGAGACCGCCGAGACGATCGATTATTCCAAAACGCTCTACCTGCCGCAGACGGATTTCCCGATGCGCGCCGGTTTGCCGGAAAAGGAACCGCTGCTGGTCAAACGCTGGCAGGACATGGATCTTTACCGCAAGTTGCGCGAAGACGCAGCCGGCCGCGAAAAATACGTGCTGCACGACGGCCCGCCGTATGCGAATGGCAACATCCATATCGGCCATGCGCTGAACAAGATCCTCAAGGACGTCATCACCCGCTCGTTCCAGATGCGCGGCTATGACTCGAACTATGTACCCGGTTGGGATTGCCACGGCCTGCCGATCGAATGGAAGATCGAGGAGCAGTACCGCGCCAAGGGCAAGAACAAGGACGAGGTGCCGGTCAACGAGTTCCGGCAGGAATGCCGCGAGTTTGCGGCGCACTGGATCAAGGTGCAGGGTTCCGAATTCCAGCGCCTCGGCGTCGTCGGCGACTTCGACTATCCCTATACGACAATGGCTTTCCATGCCGAGGCGCGCATCGCCGGCGAGCTGCTGAAATTCGCCATGTCCGGCCAGCTCTATCGCGGCTCCAAACCGGTGATGTGGAGTGTGGTCGAGCGCACCGCGCTGGCCGAGGCGGAGGTCGAATACCAGGACTATGAGTCGGACACGATCTGGGCGAAGTTTCCGGTCGTCAGCCTCGCTCGCCAGGTCATCAACATCGAGGATGGGCAGCCAGCCCTGGATCCCAAGCTGACGCAGACGTCGCTCGATCTGCTTGATGCCAACGTCGTCATCTGGACGACGACGCCGTGGACGATCCCCGGCAACCGCGCCGTCAACTACTCGCCGCGCATCAACTATGGTCTCTACGAGGTTACGGCGGCCGAGAACGCCTTTGGTCCTCAGCCCGGCGAAAAGCTGATCTTTGCCGAGAAGCTTGCGGACGACGCTGCCGCGAAGGCCAAGGTCACTCTGAATCGGCTTCGCAGCGTTGGCGCCGAAGAGCTTGAAAACCTTACGCTTTCGCATCCCCTCAAAGCTCTGGGTGGCGGCTACGATTTCCCCGTGCCGATGCTCGCCGGCGATCACGTCACCGACGATGCCGGCACCGGTTTCGTCCACACCGCGCCGGGACATGGCCGCGAAGACTTCGACGCCTGGATGGATGCTGCCTCTGATCTTCGCCAGCGTGGCATCGACACCGCGATCCCCTTCACCGTCGACGATGCCGGCTTCTTCACCAAGGACGCGCCGGGCTTCGGCCAGGATCGCGAGGGTGGAGCGGCGCGCGTCATCGACGACAATGGCAAGAAGGGCAACGCCAACCAGGCTGTCATCGACGAGCTGATCAAGCGCAACGCGCTGTTCGCGCGCGGCCGCCTGAAGCACTCTTATCCGCATTCCTGGCGCTCGAAGAAGCCGATCATCTTCCGCAACACGCCGCAATGGTTCGTCTATATGGACAAGGAGCTTGGCGACGGCACGACGCTGCGCAGCCGCGCCCTGAAAGCCATCGACGATACCCGCTTCGTGCCCGCCGCCGGCCAGAACCGCATCCGCGCCATGATCGAGGAGCGCCCCGACTGGGTGCTGTCGCGCCAGCGCGCCTGGGGTGTGCCGATCGCCGTCTTTGCCGATGCCGACGGCAATGTGCTGCGCGACGAGGCAGTCAACCGGCGCATCATGGACGCCTTCGAGAAAGAAGGCGCCGATGCCTGGTTCGCCGCCGGCGCCAAGGAGCGGTTCCTCGGCAATCACGATGCCTCGAAATGGCAGCAGGTCATGGACATCCTCGATGTCTGGTTCGATTCAGGCTCGACGCATGCCTTCACGCTTGAGGACCGGCCCGACCTGAAATGGCCGGCCGACGTCTATCTGGAAGGCTCCGATCAGCATCGCGGCTGGTTCCACTCCTCGCTGCTCGAAAGCTGCGGCACCAGGGGCAGGGCGCCCTACGACACCGTCGTCACCCATGGCTTCACCATGGATGAGGAGGGGCGGAAAATGTCGAAGTCGCTCGGCAACACCGTCGTGCCGCAGGACGTCATCAGGCAGTCCGGCGCCGACATCTTGCGGCTGTGGGTGGTGACGACCGATTATTGGGAAGACCAGCGGCTCGGCAAGAACGTGCTGCAGACCAATATCGACGCCTACCGCAAGCTGCGCAACACCATCCGCTGGATGCTGGGCACGCTCGCCCATGACGACGGCGAGGAGGTGCCGCTGGACAAGATGCCGGAGTTGGAGCGGCTGATGCTGCACCGGCTCGCTGAACTCGATGAAGTCGTACGCTCGGGCTACGACGCGTTCGAATTCAAGCGCATCACCCGCGCGCTGCTCGACTTCATGGTGGTTGAGCTGTCGGCCTTCTATTTCGACATCCGCAAGGACGCGCTTTACTGCGAAGCGCCTTCCAGCGTGAAGCGCAAGGCTTCCGTGCAGGTGGTGCGCCATCTCTTCGACTGCCTGGTGAAATGGCTGGCGCCGATGCTGCCCTTCACCATGGAAGAGGCTTGGCTCGACCGTCATCCGGATGCGGTCTCCCTGCATCTCGACCAGTTCCCGGAGATCCCGGCGGACTGGAAGAACGAGGCGCTGGCGGAGAAGTGGCGCAAGGTGCGGCAGGTTCGCCGTGTCGTCACCGGCGCGCTGGAAATCGCCCGCGCGCAGAAGGTCATCGGCTCTTCGCTGGAAGCGGTGCCGGTCGTCACCCTCGACGACGCCGCGCTCGAAGCGGCGATCGCCGATGTCGATATGGCCGAGATGGCGATCACCAGCGATCTGGTAATCGTGCGCGGCAAGGCGTCGGCGGGCAGCTTTACCCTCGACGACGTCAAGGGCGTCGCCGTGGTCGTCGAGAAGGCGGAGGACCGTGGCCTGGTGAAGTGCGCGCGCTCCTGGCGCTACACCGCCGATGTCGGCTCAGATCCGGAATTCCCGGACGTGTCGGCCCGTGACGCCGCTGTTCTGCATGAGCTGAAGGCTTTGCGCCGTCTTTAAGGCGGTGCACAAATGCCACGGCGGGCGGCCGATCGGCCCCCGCGCGTTGCCCTTAACGAGTGGTTGAGGTAAACACGCGAAACTCCGGACGACAAATTGTCGCCGGAATTCCGTCGGAAGAGCATAGGCGATGGGGACCGGACCTTTCTTTGGCCGGCGGCAATCGAGAGGCTGTCTACAGTGGGACTTTTTGGCATGACCGAGAGAACTTATGCGCGCGTTGCGCTGCTGGCGCCGCTTGTCGTATCGGGCCTCGCTTTGTCCGGCTGCATGGGCTCGCCCACTTACGGGACCGACAAGACTGCGGGCGCGCAGCTTGCCGGCGACCTCACCGGGGCTTTTTCCTTCGCACCCAAGCGCAAGGATAGTATCGACTACAAGCCGCGCCCCACGCTGGTGAAGCCAGGGCCGGGGCAGAAGGAAGTCTTGCCGCCGCCGCAGGAAAGCATCGAGACGGCAAGCGCCGAATGGCCCGAATCGCCGGAGCAGCGCCGTGCCCGCCTGCGCGCCGATGCCACTCTGCATCAGGACGACCCGGCCTACCAGGCGCAGGTCATCGATGACGTGCAGACGGATCCGGCGTCGGTCAAGGCCGCGCTGAAGCAGTCGGGCTCGAGCCACCCGCCAGCCTGGACTCCGGCCGATTCGGACAAGAGCCGCGCCGCGGAAATCATGCGCCGCCGGGCTGAAGGCAAACAGGGCGACCCGACCACCCGCAGATATTTGAGCGAGCCGCCGGTGCAATACCGCGCTGCCGCCGCCACCGCGCCGCAGGGTGACCTCGGCGAGGACGAGTACAAGAAGGAACGCCGCCTCAAGAGGGAGGCGGCCGCCAAGAGTAAGAGCGGCGGCATGTTCGACTGGCTGCCCTGGTAGGCTGACGGCGCCAGAGACGTTCTTGCCCTGGATTGGCTGGCTGGATTGGCTGACTTGGATTTGGACCGTCTGCCGGACCAGAAAATCAGGGTCCGCGTCGCTCGCGAAAAAAGTCCTTCAGCAATGCTGCTGCTGCGTTCTCGGCCATGCCCGGATAGATGTCGGGCACATGGTGGCAGGTCGGTGACGTGAAGAAGCGAACTCCGTTGACCACTGCGCCGCCCTTCTCGTCGGCAGCGCCGAAATAAAGCCGGCGCAGCCTGGCGAAGGAGATGGCGCCGGCACACATGGCGCACGGCTCCAGCGTCACATAGAGATCGTGGCCGCTGAGCCGCTCGCTGGAAAGCTTGCGGCAGGCCTCGCGGATCGCCAGCATCTCGGCATGGGCGGTCGGATCGGCGAACTCGCGGGTGCGGTTGCCGGCACTCGCAACGACCGTATCGCCGCCGACGACGACCGCGCCAACCGGCACTTCGCCACGCTGGGCGGCGGCTTCGGCTTCTTTCAGCGCCAGCGCCATGAAATCCTGCCGCTTCACGCGGTTCCCATTCCGATTATCTCCTCGCCACTAGAGCGCGATCCTGTTACTACCCGCGCAAACGAGCAAAGGCCACATGGACGACAAAAACAAGAAATTCCCGCGCAAGGCCGGCCCGAAGCCGGCGGGGCCGCGTGGTCGCGATGGCGCTCCCGACAAGGGCGGCAAGCCGCCCTTCGGCGCCAAAAAACCCTACACTCCGCGCGGCGACCGGCCGGCGGCGGCCGAAGGCGAACGGCCGAAGCGCGACTTCAAAGGCGGCGACCGGCCATTCAGCAAAGGGCCGCGTCCGGAAGGCAAGCCTTATGAAAAGCGCGAGGGTCCACGCAAGCCTTATGCACCGCGCGGCGACCGGCCGGCAGCTGCCGAAGGCGACCGGGCATTCAGCAAGGGCCCAAGACCCGAAGGCACGCCTTATGAAAAGCGCGAAGGTCCGCGCAAGCCTTACGCACCGCGCGGCGACCGGCCGGCAGCTCCCGAAGGCGAGCGCGGCGAGAGGCGCTTCGACCGTCCTAAGCGTGACTTCGGCGATCGTCCCAAACGTGATTTTGGCGGCGATCGGCCCCATGGGGCACATAGGGCACCGGCGGCATCGGAAGGCGGCTTCAAGCCGCGCCCGCGTCGCGTCGAGGCAACGGAAGAAGCCGGCGAACGCATTGCCAAGCGGCTGGCGCGTGCCGGCCTGGCCTCGCGCCGCGACGCCGAGGAACTGATTGCGGCCGGCCGCGTCAAGGTCAATGGCAAGGTGTTGTCCTCGCCGGCCTTTAACGTCATGCCCGGCGACATCATCCATCTCGACGGCATGGAGATCCCGCCGATCGAGCGCACCAGGCTGTTCCTGTTCCACAAGCCGGCCGGCGTGGTCACGACAAACCGCGATCCCGAAGGCCGCAAGACCGTCTTCGACGTGCTGCCGCCCGGGCTGCCGCGGCTGATGACCATCGGCCGGCTCGACATCAACACCGAAGGCCTGCTGCTGCTCACCAATGATGGCGGCCTGTCGCGCGTGCTCGAACTGCCGGCGACCGGCTGGTTGCGACGCTACCGCGTGCGCGTTCACGGCAAGGTCGAGGAAAGCGCGCTTGCCGGCCTGCGCGAAGGCATTGCCGTCGACGGTGTCTTTTATGGCGCTATCGAGGCGACGCTCGACCGCGAGCAGGGTTCGAACGCCTGGCTGACACTCGGCCTGCGCGAAGGCAAGAACCGCGAGGTCCGGAACATCCTGGGCGCGCTCGGTCTCGACGTGACGCGGCTGATCCGCATTTCCTACGGGCCGTTCCAGCTCGACGATTTACCGGAAGGCCATGTGCTGGAGATCAAGGGCCGCGTGCTGCGCGACCAGCTCGGCGAGCGCCTGGTCGAAGAGTCCGGCGCCAATTTCGATGCCGATATCGCCAAGCCGTTTTCCAACAAGCCGGTCAGGCGTGAGCGCGAGGAGGAGCCCGAGCAGCCGAAATTCACCCGCGACGGCGAACGCCGGCCGATCGGCGAGGGCGGCCTGATCAAGAACCGCAAGCGGCGCGAGGGCAGCCGCGACGAAGCGCTCGGCAAGCTGTCGACAAGCCCTGACAGGAGCTTTGCGCCAAAAAAGAGCTTTGGCGAGCGTGGCCCCAGATCTGAACGCAGCGACTTCGGGGACAAACCCCGTGGCGACAAGCCTCGTGGCGGCTTCGGTGGGAAAAAATCCGAACGCGAGCAGCGGCCGATCGAGCCGCCGGGCCAGCGCAAGGCCAATGTCTGGATGGCGCCGGGCGCACGGCCGATCGGCAAGGGCAGGGCGGAGGCAGACGCCGCCAAGGCGGCAGAAAACAAGGCGCGCAAGGCATCGTTCAAGCCGTCTTACGGCAAGCCCGGCGGCAAGCCGCAAGGCGGCGGTGCAAAGCCGTTCGGCAAACCGCGCGGCGAGCGCCCGGATGGCGGTGGCGACCGGCCGCGCGGCGGCCCGAAAGGAAGCAATGCGGATCGTCGGCGGTGAGTTTCGCGGGCGTCCGCTGGCGACGCCCCGCACCTTTGCCATCCGCCCGACCACCGACCGCACGCGTGAGGCGGTCTTCAACGTGCTGGCGCATCGCTTTCCTGAAAAACTGGACGGCGCGCGCGTGCTCGACCTGTTCGCCGGCACCGGCGCGCTCGGCCTCGAAGCGCTTTCGCGCGGCGCCTCCTACGCTGTCTTCATCGAAGAATCCGCCGAAGGGCGCGGCCTGATCCGCACCAATGTCGAGGCCTTCGGCCTCACCGGCCGCACCAAGATATTCCGCCGCGACGCGACGGGCTTGGGCGAGGCAGGCACCATCGCCGCATTCGGCTTGGTCTTCGCCGATCCGCCCTATGGCAAAGGCCTTGGCGAACGTGCGTTGCGCTCGGCCAAGGCCGGTGGTTGGCTCGCCCCTGGCGCGCTCTGCGTCATCGAGGAAGTGGCGGCGGCGCCGTTCGAGGCAGGGCCGTGCTTTTCGGTTGTCGACGAGCGCAACTATGGCGAGACGGTCATCCGGTTCATCGAGGCCGCCTGAGTTCGGCTTCCACGGTGGCGCCTTCAAAATGACGAACAATTCGCTTTGCCTCGACCAGCAACCCCGCCTATCGTCCCACTACAAACCGGAGCCATCTATGACATTTCAGGCTGAATGGCTGCGCGGAACGCTCTTGGGACTGGCTCTGGTGATGGCCGCGCCGGCTCTGGCGGATAACAATCCTGACGATGGCGTCGTGACCGATTTCCTGCTCGACAACGGCATGGAGGTCGTCGTCATCCCCGATCACCGCGCCCCCATCGTCACCCATATGGTCTGGTACAAGATCGGCAGCGCCGACGAGCCGCCGGGCAAGTCCGGCATTGCCCATTTCTTCGAGCATCTGATGTTCAAGGCGACCAGCAACCATGCGGCGGGCGAGCTCGACCGTGCCGTCGCCGCCATCGGCGGCTCGGACAACGCCTTCACTTCCTACGACTACACCGCCTTTCACGAGACGGTGGTGCCGCAGGCGCTCGGTGAGATGATGGGCTTCGAGGCCGACCGCATGCGCAATCTCATCCTCAACGACGACGTCATCAAAACCGAGCGCGACGTCATCCTCGAGGAGCGCCGCTCGCGCATCGATAGCAATCCGCAGGCAGTGCTCGACGAGGAGATCGACGCCACGCTGTGGCAGAACGAGCCCTATCGCATTCCGGTCATCGGCTGGATGCAGGAGATGGAGAAGCTGAACCGCACCGACGCGATGGCCTTCTACAACAAATACTATACACCCAATAACGCCGTGCTGGTGGTGGCCGGCGATGTCGAACCGGAAACGGTCAAGGCGCTGGCCGAAAAGACCTATGGCAAGATCGCGCGCGGCCCGGACCTGCCGCCGCGCATCCGACCCGTCGAGCCCGAGCAGAACACCAGGCGCACGGTGACGCTGACCGACGGGCGCGTCAGCGTGCCGAGCTTTACCACGCAATGGGTGGTTCCGTCCTATCACACGGCAAAGCCCGGCGAAGGCGAAGCGCTCGACGTGCTGTCCGAAATCCTCGGCGGCGGCAACCGCAGCCGGCTCTACCAGGAGCTTGTCGTCAGGCAAGGCATCGCCGCCGAGGCCGGCGCCTTCTTCCAGGGCACCATGCTCGACGACACCAATTTCACCGTCTACGGCGCGCCGCGCGGCGATGCCAAGCTTGCCGACATCGAGGCCGCGGTCGACGCCGAGATCGCCCGCATCGCGAAAGACGGCGTCACCAGCGACGAGCTGGAAAAATCCAAGGACCGTTTCGTACGCTCGATGATCTTTGCCCGCGACAAGCAGGAAGACATGGCCAACATCTACGGCTCGACGCTCGCCACAGGCGGTAACGTCCAGGACGTCCAGCAATGGCCGGACCGCATCCGCAAGGTCACCGCCGACCAGGTCAAGGAAGTCGCTGCCCGCTATCTCAATCTCGACCACGCAACGACCGGTTATTTGCTTCCCGAAACCCAGGCTGGGAATTGATTTGATGATGAGCTTGAGAGTTGGCGCTGCCCCTCACCTGCCTGCCGGCATCCTCTCCCCGTATAGGGACGGGGAGAGGGGCGCCGTCATCGACGGTTTCGCCAATCTTCAGCGTTTGCAGAGCGAGCGCCGGGATAGCGGCCAGCCCCTTCTCCCCGTCACTATACGGGGAGAAGTGCCCGGCAGGGCGATGAGGGGCGGCGCCGACCTTGGCAATTGGCACGCCGGCGCTCTTCTAGCAACCCTGTTCCTCTCCCTTCTCTTTCTCCTCCTGCCGGCGCTTTCCGCTCGCGCCGCCGTGAACATCCAGAAGGTGACCTCGTCGAAGGGCATCACCGCCTGGCTGGTGGAGGACTATTCGGTGCCGATCGTCGCCATCCGCTTCGTCTTCGATGGCGGCGCGACGCAGGATCCGCCCGGCAAGGAAGGGCTTGCCAATCTGATGAGCGGCCTGTTCGACGAAGGTGCCGGCAACCTCGACAGCGAGGCCTTCCAGATCAAGCTTGACGATGTGGGCGCCGAGATGAGCTTCGATGCGCAGCGCGACGGCATCTACGGCTCGATGCGCATGCTGGCCGAGCAGCGCGACGGCGCCTTCGACCTGTTGCGGGTGGCGGTCAACCAGCCGCGCTTCGACCAGGTGCCGATCGACCGCATCCGCTCGCAAATCCTGTCCGGCATCATCGCCAACGAGCGCGATCCCGATACGCTCGCCCAACGCAAATGGCTGGACGCGATCTACGGCAGGCATCCCTATGCGCGGCCCGACCAGGGCACCAGGCAAAGCATCGCGACGATTACGCCGTCCGATCTCAGCGCCTTCCACAAGGCGAATTTCGGCCGCGACGGCTTGCATATCGCGGTGGTCGGCGCCATCGACGCCGAGACGCTGAAGCAGAAGCTCGATCTGGTGTTCGGCAGCCTGCCGGAAAAGCAGGCGCTTACGCCCGTTCCCGACATCGACCTGAAGCTCGGCCAGCAACTCGAGGTCGTTTACGACCAGCCGCAGGCCTCGCTGCAACTCGCCTATCCCGGCGTGAAGCGGAATGCGCCGGACTTCTTCGCCGCGGTGCTGATGAACGAGATCCTCGGCGGCGGCACCTTCACCTCGCGGCTGTTCGACGAGGTGCGCGAGAAGCGCGGCTTGGCCTACAGCGTCAGCTCCGACCTCGTCGACCACCAGCATTCCGAGGCGCTGTCCATCACCACCTCGACCCGCGCCGATAGGGCGGCCGAGACGCTGGCCGTGGTGCGCGACGTGGTCAAGCGCATGGCCGAGGAGGGGCCGACCGAAGCCGAGCTGGCGGCGACCAAGAAATACATGATCGGCGCCTATGCCATCAACAATCTGAATTCCTCCGGCGCGATCGCCTCAACGCTGCTCGAGATTCAGCTCGGCAAGCTCGGCATCGACTACATGCAGCGCCGCGCCGCCCTGATAAACGCGGTGACGTTGGACCAGGTGAAAGCGGTGGCGACAAAGCTGCTCTCCGCCGAGCCGGCCGTCATGGTGGTCGGGCCGAAGCTCGGCGCGGCCAACAAGGGATGAGCCCTAGCTTCGGCATCGCCTTTGGCGGCGGCGGCGCGCGCGGGCTGGCGCATATCCATGTCATCGAGGCGCTGGACGAGCTCGGTATCAGGCCGGCGGCAATCGCCGGCTCGTCGATCGGCGCCATCATGGGCGCCGGCATGGCCTCGGGCATGACCGGCAAGGACATCCACGACTATACGCGCTCGATCCTCGGCCGCCGCGCCGAAGTGGCGACGCGCATGTGGCGGGCGCGGCCCGGCACTTTTGCCGAAGCGTTGCAGGGCGGCCTGCGGGTCAGCCAGTTCAATGTCGAGCGCATCCTCAAAGCGTTCCTGCCCGACGCCATTCCCGAAACCTTCGCCGAATTGAAGATACCGCTGAAGGTGACGGCAACGGACTTTTATGGCCACCAGCTCGCCGTGTTCGACGAAGGCGAGCTGCATTCGGCGCTGGCCGCCTCGGCGGCGATCCCGGCGGTGTTCCGCCCGGTGATGCGCGACGGCAGGCTGCTGATCGACGGCGGCATCTACAATCCCGTGCCGTTCGACCTGATCGAGCTCGACGCCGACATCATCATCGCCGTCGACGTGGTCGGCGCGCCGACCGAGGCGGGCCGCAAATTCCCGACCTCCGTCGACCTGATGTTCGGCGCCACGCAGCTGATGATGCAGTCGATCATCGCCAGCAAGCTGAACCAGAGCCGGCCCGACATATTGATCAGGCCGGCGGTGTCGAAATACCGGGTGCTCGATTTCATGAAGGTCGAGGCGCTGATGGCCGAGACGGTGGCGATCAAGGACGAGCTGAAGCGCGAGATCGAGAAGGCGGTCGAGGCCCGGGCCAAGGCCGAAGCCAGCAAGCGCACGAACCGTCTCGGCGGATGACAGCCATCAGTCGTCGGGCGTCAGCGCCCGCTGGACCATGAGCGTATCCTTCGTAAGTGGCGCGGATCAGCTCGCGATTGGCGGCCATCTCAGCCCCACTTCATCTCGCCGGTTGCAACCTTGGAGCCGATGTCGAGCGCAACGCCCATGCCGAGGCCGGGGAAGCGGGCTTCCATGGCGCTCTTCAGTGCGGCCGCGTCCTTGGTCTTGGCCAGTTCTTCCTCGAAGGCGACGAGATAGGTCTTGGTGTGCTCGACGCCTGAAAAGTCCGTAGCGGCCTCAGGCGTCATGTGCCCGGGCACGACGATTGCCGGCTTGCGCGCCGCGATCTTTTCGAGATTGGCGAGCCAGGCGGCGCGCAGTTCCCTGGTCGGCGTGTCGGCGGTCCAGACATGCACGCCGGCAAAGATCATCACCCCGCCGAACACCGCATTCAGCGACGGCATGAAGAGATAGCGCCGGTTGGCGAGGCCTTCCGCGGCGACGATCTCGATGGTCTCGCCATCGACGCTGAGCGTCTTGCCGTCGAATGCTTCGGGGATGACGACGTCGGCCAGCGCCTGCGGGCCATTCTCCTTCAGCTGCGGCCCCCAGACGGCGAGCTTCTTTTCGACATTGCCGTTGATGGCGGCCACCGTCTCGGCTGCGGCGATCACCCGTGCCTGCGGGAACGCCTGCTTGATCGGCTTGAGGCCGAAATAATAGTCCGGGTCGGACTGGCTGACATAGATGGTGGTGAGCGTCTTGCCGGTCGCCTTGATCGCCTCGGCCACGGCCCGGCCGTCGGGGTAAATGAAACCGCCATCGATCAGCACGGCTTCGGCGGCGCCGGAGACCAGCACCGGGGCGCGGAAGAAGCCGTTTTGCCCGGCGGGGAAATGTTTCCAGGAAAGCCCGCCTGCCGCATGGCCAAGCCCGGCGGGAGCAAAGACCGCGGCAGCGCCGGCGGCGAGGGTGGTTTTCATGATGCTTCTCCGTGTGAACATGGATGTCTCCTGGGATCCGGAATTCGGCGGCCTCGATGCCCGCAAGATGGCAAAAGCGGAATGCGTATTGAAGGCCGACAAAATAGACGTAATGTATGCCATTGCCTGACAATGAGACTGCCTCCGCCATGAGCGAAGCATGAACCTGAACCGGCTGGCCTATTTCGCGGCGGTGGTCGACGCCGGCTCGTTCACGCGGGCCGCCGAGCGGCTCGGCATCACCAAGGCGGTGGTCAGCCAGCAGGTGGCGCGGCTGGAGCGCGATGTCGGAACGACGCTGCTGATCCGCACGACGCGGCGCGTCCATCCGACCGAGGCCGGCCGAACGTTCCATGCCCGCTGCCTGCAGGTCCTGCAGCAGGCCGAGGATGCATTCGACGAGCTCGCGCAGGCCGCCGCCGAGCCGACTGGCACGCTGCGCATCGCCGCGTCCAACGACTACGGCACATCGGCGGTGGTGCCGGTGGTCGCCGCCTTCAGCGCGCGCTATCCCGCCTGCCGGGTGGAGCTGACGCTGGGCGACGAGACGATCGACCTGGTTTCCGGCCACATCGACGTGGCCATCCGCGTCGGCTGGCTGGCCGATTCCAGCCTGCAGGCCCGGCGCATCGGCACCTTCCAACAATTCATGGTATGCGGCGCCGGCTTTGCAGGCCGGTTCACCGCCGGCGAACCGCAAGACCTCGCCGGGCTGCCCTTCGTCGCCAACATGGCGCTGCGCGAACCGCTGCTATGGCAATTTTCGCGCGGCGATGACGAGCAGCAGGCCGTGCGCATGCAGGCAACGATTTCGATCGACGCAACGCCGGCAGTGCTGGCAGCGGTCCGCGCCGGCGCCGGCCTGTCGGTGCTGCCGGACTTTTTGGTGCGGGACGAACTGGCCGCCGGGCGGCTGGTGCAGATCCTGCCCGAGTGGCGGCTGCCCTCCGGCGGCATCTACACAGTCTACCCCGCCGCCCGCTTCCGCCCGCCCAAGGTGACGAGGTTTGTCGAGATGCTGATCGCGGCCGAGCAGAAGCTGGAGGCAGGCGGGCGGGGGCGCTGATGGGCGAAGCTGCGATCTCCCCCCTTGAGGGGGAGATGGCCGGCAGGCCAGAGGGGGGTCGGTTCGACCGGGCGCGGCCTCCCTCTTGCGTCGGTAGGGGTTGGCGCATTACGCGAGACGCCCCCCTCTGCCCTGCCGGGCATCTGCCCCTCGAGGGGGGAGATTGGCTCATCACGACTTCCCAGCCGCATACTCCAGCGCCACCACGCCGTTGCTGAATTGCGTGGCCGAGATCAGCTCGAGCGGCAATTGCGCGCCGGGCGGGAACAGCAGCTTGCCCTGGCCGACGGCACCGGGGTAGCTGAGCAGCCTGATGCGGTCGACAAGGCCATGGCGCAGCAATTCCTGCGCGACGCTGAGGCTGCCATGCACATAGATGTTGCCGCCGCTGCCTTGCTTCAGTCCTCTGACCGCTTCCGGCAACGCGCCCTGCAGCAGCTCGGCCGGTTGCCAGTCGAGCGCCTGCAAGCTGGTCGAGGCGATGTATTTCGGCAGCGCGTTGAAGCGGTCGGCGAAATCTCCGGTCTCCTTGGGCCACGAGCCGGCAAAAATCTCATAGGTCGTGCGCCCCAACAGCATGGCGCCGCTGTCGGCAAGCTCGTCGTCCTTGAACTTCTGCATCTCATCGTTCCAGGCCACGCTCGGCAGCTTCTCGACCTCGGCAATGCCATCGACGCTGATGAATTCGGTGATGATGAGTTTTCTCATGGCGGGTTCCTTCTGTCGGGACGGCCGTGCGGGTCTTGTGCGAACTGCGCCGTCAACTAGCGCGGCGCTTTTTCAGGGGGAGGGTTTTCCCTGTTCGCTTCCAAAGACCGATAGCGTGGGAAAAGCTTCTCCGACTTGCCCGTCGTTCGGTCATGCCACAAGGTCCGCATCGGGTGGGGGGCCGGTCTTTTTTGCCGATTGGATCTGGTTCGTAGTTACGGGCTGGCTACAGGTGGGCAATACCGGCTTTCAGCAGTCCTTCGCGGACGTGCTGCACATCAGACTCCTGGGCAAAGTGCAGGGTGGCGATGAATGAATCGAGGTCGAATTGGGGATCGAGCGTTCTGATCTTGCCTAGATGCGCCGCGGCCGCGATTTCGTCGCCGAGCCAGCCGTAGCAGGCAGCGGCGAAAGCGTGCTGAGCCGAGTCCATGGTTGACAGATGCATGAAAGCTTCGATCGCCTCGCCATACTGGCGCGCGGCGAAATGCGCCTTTCCCAGATGGCTCCAGAACCTCTCCGGGTGGTGCGGGTTCAACTGCATTGCCTTGCGGATCCATTCAATTCCCTCTTCCGGCCTCCCGAGCCACGTCAATAACTCGCCTTGCTGCACCACCACGAGGTCGTAATTGGGATTGAGGGCCAGCGCCCGCTCTTGATGGTAGCGCGCAGTGGTCAGCTCATTGTTGTTCACGTTCACTGCGGCGAGGATGCGATGGACATCGGCATCGTTGTTGTCCAGCGCCAGCGCCCTGTCCAGCGCCGCCATGATGTTGTTCCAGATGGCATCCCTGTCTTCGCACCAGTTATGGACCCAGGCCTGGCCAAGAATGCAGGCCCGCCAGGCATGGGCATGGGCATAATCGGGGTCGAGCGTGACGGCCCTTTCTATCAAGGTTTGCGCGCGTTCATTATCTGCAATCGTGCTTCGGTGATGCAGCACCTTGGCAGCAAGCACACATTCATACGCGGCCATGTTTGCAGGTTTCGCCCGCGCGAGCTGGTCCCGCTGAGCCGCCTCGACGCGACCGGGCAGCGTGGCTGCGATCGCCGCGGTCACCTCATCCTGAATCGCGAATATGTCGTCCAGCTTCCGGTCATACTTGTCTGCCCAAATATGAGCGTCGTTCGCCGTGTCGATGAGCTGAACCGTCACGCGCACCCTGTCGCCGATCTTGCGGACGCTTCCCTCCACCAGGTATTGGACGGTGAGTTTCTCGGCCACCTCGCGCACATTCACGGCGCGGTTCTTGTAGACGAAGCTGGAATTGCGCGAGATGACGAACAGCTCATGGTGGCGGGACAGTTCGGTGATGATGTCCTCGGTCAGTCCGTCCGCGAAAAATTCCTGCTCGGGGTCGCCGCTCATGTTGGTGAACGGCAGCACCACTATCGAAGGTTTCGAGATGGATCGCTTTGCCTCGACTTCTGGCAGGGCAGGACTGTCAAACCCGACGCGATAGAGGCGAACCGGGCGGCTGATGTTCTTTAACGTCTTCTCGCCCAGGTCCTCCATGGCAATTTCGAGACGGTCGGCAATTTGGGTCGCCACCGCTGCGGTCACGCAGATACCGCCGACGTCGGCGAGTTGCTCGATGCGCGAGGCAATATTGACGCCGTCGCCGAAAATGTCCTCATCGTCGAAAATGATGTCGCCGAGATTTATGCCGATCCTGAATTCGATGCGCCGTTCTTGCGGCACATCCGAATTGCGCCGTTTCATGCGCTGTTGAATTTCCACGGCGCATTTCACGGCATCGGTCACGCTCTGGAACTCAACGAGCATGCCGTCTCCGGTGGTCTTGATGATACGGCCCTTGTTCTTCGCGATGGCGGGATCGACCAGTTCTATGCGATGGGTCCGAAGGCGTGCGAGCGTGCCGGATTCGTCGGCCTCCATCAGCCGACTGTAGCCCGCCATATCGGCAGCCAGAATTGCGGCTAGTCTCTGTTCCATCGCTTGAACCAAAAACCAAGCCTATCCTTCCTGGGTTGCCAAATCCAGCAATTTGGGCTTGTGGCTGAATCAAGAAGTCCGCAGCAGCAAGAAAGGGCGCCTTCCGCCTGGTGGCTGCGAACTCGATCGCATCAATCGCGGGAGAGCGACGCCATTCGGCGCGCCAGGCCACGCTCGGCAGCTTCTCGACCTCGGCGATCCGTCGACGCTGATGAATTCGGTGACGATGAGTTTTCGCATGGCGGGTTCCTTTCTGTCGGGACGGGCCGTGCGGGTCTTGTGCGAACTGCACCGTCAACTAGCGCCGCGCATTTTCAAGGGGAGGGCTTTCCCTATTCGCTTATTCGCTCCCAAAGACCGATACTGTGGGGAAAAACTTCTCCGACCTGGACTAAGCTCCCAAGATCGGATTGGTATCTGAGGCAGATATCTCCAAAAAACGAACTGTAAAAAGATCATGGGATTCGGGGTCTTCATTCACCGGTCAGATTCGATCTACAACGACCGCCCCGCTGAGCAATACCAGTTTCCTACCCAGTATCTGCGCCGCGTCGAAGCATGCGTAGGCGACTGGATCATCTATTATGAGCCCAGCAAGGTAGAAGAGAGCCGCGGCTATTTCGCCGTAGCCAAAGTCCAACAGGTCATCCCCGATCCTGCGAAGCCTGACATGTACCTCGCTCTGATTGAGCCCGGGACCTATCTCGACTTCGCCAATCCTGTTTCGTTCAACGGGGCGAATGGCATCGTGGAGAAGAGTGTACTCAACGAGGAAGGACGGATTTCCGGTCGCGCCCAATCTGCCGTCCGCCCAATCGGTCTAAGTGACTTCAACCGCATTATCGATCTCGGCCTGGGCAGCAATGAGTCGTTGCTGCCGCGCGTTGATGAGATCGGGACGTCGCTTGGCTTTCAAGACGAGCAGGCGCCATTTGAGTTGGAGCAGAGCCGTGATCGCGTGAGTTACATTGCGTCGCGAATCGTGCGGGATCGTATTTTTCGCCGCATCGTCTTGCGCGCCTATGATGAGCGCTGTGCGATCACGGGACTCAAGTTGATAAACGGCGGCGGCCGAGCGGAGGTCTCCGCCGCGCATGTTCGACCGGTTGAAGCCAATGGTCCCGATATCATCAACAATGGGATCGCATTGTCCGGCACCGCGCATTGGATGTTCGATCGCGGGTTGATCAGCCTATCCGACGATTTGGAAATCATGATCTCCCGGCAGGTCAACGATCTCGACAGCGTGCAGGGATTCATAAACAAAACCGGTCGAGCACTTACGCCCAGTCGACATTTTGAACGCCCGCATCCTCATTTCCTACAATGGCACCGCGAGCACTGCTACAAGCAGTGAAAGCACCGTCGGCGTGGGAGCGTGTTGGTGGGCACTTCTGACTCGTCGGAGGCCTTCATTCTCTCGTTGCGAATGGCAGCAATGCGCCCCTTCCTGGACATTACCAAAGCAAGACCACGGGGAATTCTGACCCACGTCCCGAACTTCATGGCCTTCGTCTCGCTGGAATGTCTAACGCGACTCCGTCATGATCTTCCGGCTCTGTCGAGCGACGCTGCCAAAGCCGTTGACGCCAACGCAGGTGATGAGGGCAGGCTAGACCAGTGCAGCAGATCCGCCCGGCGACTTTTCTTTTTGCGGCCCGAGCCCTGCGCGACATGGGCGATGGC
>NZ_JAMYPO010000050.1:0-41431 GCF_040320365.1 Mesorhizobium sp. M0701 | reverse complement strand
GCGGCATTGTACTCGTTATAAAGGATTTCAACATGCAGCGGCATGGTGTTGGTTAGCCCGCGTATGTGGCCCGACACGACCGAGACCGCGCCGAACTCGCCCATGGCACGGGCATTGCACAGCAACACGCCGTAGAGCAATCCCCATTTGACGTTGGGCAATGTCACGTACCAGAACGCCTGCCAGCCGTTGGCCCCGAGCGACAGGGCAGCCTCCTCGTCGCCATTGCCCTGTTCCTGCATCAGCGGGATCAATTCGCGGGCGACGAAGGGGAAGGTGACGAAGACGGTGGCCAGCACGATGCCCGGCACGGCAAACAGGATGACGATGCCATGCGCCTTGAGCCAGGCGCCGAGCAGGCCTTGCGCGCCGAACAGAAGTACATAGACCAGGCCGGAAATGACCGGGGAGACCGAAAACGGCAGGTCGATCAGTGTGGTCAGGAACGCCTTGCCCTTGAACTCGAACTTGGCGATCGCCCAGGCGGCGGAAATACCGAAGACGATGTTGAGCGGCACCGAGATCGCCGCGACCAGAAGCGTCAGGCGGATCGCCGAGCGCGTGTCCGGTTCGCTCAGCGCCTGTGTGTAGGCCTCGATACCTTTGGCGAAAGCTTCCTTGAAGACGATGATCAGCGGCAGGAGCAGGAAAATGCCGAGGAAGGCAAAGGTCACTATCATCAGCACGGTTCTCGCCGTGCGGCTCTCGGTCACCGCCGGCGACTGGCTTTCATGGTGCGGCGCGTAGGATTTGATCTCCGGGTCAGCCATAGCGCTTGCGGCTCCAGGTCTGCACCAGGTTGATGACCAGCAGCATGACGAAGGACAGCGCCAGCATGATCGCCGCTATCGCGGTCGCCGCGGCGTAATTATATTCCTCCAGCCGGATGACGATCAGAAGCGGCGCGATCTCGGATTTGAACGGCAGGTTGCCGGCGATAAAGATGACGGAACCGTACTCGCCGACGCCACGCGCGAAGGCCAGCGCGAAACCGGTGACGATGGCCGGCGCCAGTCCGGGTAGTAGAACGCGGCTGATAATCTGGAAGCGATTGGCGCCGAGCGTGGCGGCCACTTCTTCTACCTCCTTGTCGATCTCCTCCATGATCGGCTGCACGGTGCGCACGACGAAGGGCAGACCGATGAAGACCAGCGCGATGACGATGCCGAGCGGCGTATACGCGACCTTAATGCCGAGCGGCGTCAGCAGGCTTCCGATCCAGCCATTCGGTGCGTAAAGCGTGGTCAGCGCGATGCCGGCAACCGCCGTCGGCAGCGCGAAGGGCAGGTCGACCATGGCATCGGCGATGCGGCGGCCTGGAAAGCTGTAGCGCACCAGCACCCACGCGACGATCGTGCCGAAGACGACGTTGACGGCGGCGGCAATGAAGGCGGTGCCGAAGCTGATTTCAAGCGCGTTGATGGTGCGGCGGTCGGTGACGATCGCCCAGAAGTCGGTCCAGCCGAGCGCCGCCGAGCGCCAGATCAGCCCGGACAGGGGGATGAGGATGATGAGGGTGAGGTAGGCAAGCGAGAAGCCGAGCGTCAATCCGAAACCCGGAATGACGCTCGGCTGCCTGAATCGCCACCTCGCCTTGGCGGGTGCTGTGGTCATGTCGTCCTGATCTAAATGCTACTGGGCCGGCTTGTAGATCTGGTCGAATATACCACCATCGCCGAAATGATAAGGCTGTGCCTTCTTCCAGCCGCCAAAAAGCGGGTCGTCGATGGTGATCAGCTTGATCTCAGGCAGCTTGGCCAAGTCCTCCGCCGGCACCAACTCGGGCTTCGAAGGGCGATAATGGTTTTTGGCGATGAGCGTCTGGCCTTCCTTGGAATAGAGATAGCTCAGATAAGCTTCGGCAACTTTCCGCGTGCCTTTGGCGTCGACATTAGCGTCGACCACGGCGACCGGCGGCTCGGCCAGGATCGAGGTCGGCGGGTAGACGATATCGAAATTGTCGGCGCCGAACTCGTCGAGCGCCAGATAGGCCTCGTTTTCCCAGGCGAGCAGCACGTCGCCCAGCCCTTTTTGCGCGAAGGTCACGGTTGCGCCGCGCGCACCGGTGTCGAGAACCGGGACATGCGCATAGAGATTGCCGACGAATTCCTTGGTCTTGGCCTCGTCGCCGCCATCCTTGGCGCTGGCGTAGGCCCAGGCGGCGAGATAGTTCCAGCGCGCACCACCGGAGGTCTTGGGATTCGGCGTGATCACCTGGACGTCGTCCTTGACCAGATCGCCCCAGTCATGGATGCCCTTGGGGTTTCCCTTGCGGACGAGAAAGATGATGGTCGAGGTGTAGGGCGCCGAATTGTTTTCGAATTTCGTCCGCCAGTCGGGATTGATCCTCTTCGCTTTCGAGACAATGGCGTTGATATCGCCTTCGAGCGCCAGCGTCACCACGTCGGCGTCGAGGCCGTCGATCACGGCGCGAGCCTGCGCGCCCGACCCGCCATGCGACTGCTGGACGGTGACCGTCTCGCCTGTCTCGGCCTTCCAGTGGGCGGTGAAGGCCTCGTCGAATTGCTTGTAGAGCTCACGCGTCGGATCATAGGACACGTTGAGAATGGTGGTGTCGGCAAACGCGAAACCGAGCGTGCCGAACTGGACAGACGTGGCGACCAGTGCGCCGAGCAGTTTCCTGAAATGAGGTTTGGTCATTTCCGCCTCCGTTGAACTCGCGCCAAATCTACCGAATTGATAGAATTTAGATGCATTCAATGTTGCCTTTTTTGGCCTATTGAAGCAATTTTTCGCCTAGTTTCGGCGATGCGAGAAACTATTTTCCCGCATGGACCATGATCGCGCTCCCGACGCGATTATCTAGAGACGGCTAGCTCTTCGGCAATGGCTGCGTCGCGCCCGAAGGTTTCGGCCGGCTATTCGGCGGTAACGGGAAAGTTGAAGCGCTCTTTTGGAAACGGCTCGTTCTCCAGCGTGAAGTGCCACCATTCGCGGGCGTAATTCTTGAAGCCGCGGGCACGCATCGCCTCGACAAGTCTTTTGCGGTTAGCCGCCGCTTCACGGGCTATCGGTCGGTGAGCCGTTTCGCTCGCTGGATCGAAACAGTCGAAACCCGTGCCGAAATCGAGCGTGTCGGCATCGGTCGCGCCGCAGGCCGGTTTCGGAGCGCTCTTGCGGTCGGCTCGCGCGATCGCGACATCGACCGTCGATCCGCGCGAATGGGTGGACAGTTCGCCGATATAGCCCTTGGCGATGAGATCCTTGCGCTTGACCTTTGGGTACCATTGCGGGTCCGGTGGCCCGCTCGTTTTTGTCCATTCACCCATGTCGGAGACAGCCCGCGCAGGGCGATAGCAGTCGAACACGACCAGCGTCAGTCCTTCGGCGGCAATCGCTTTCTGCACTGCCGAAAGCGCTTGCGCCGCTTGCCTGGTGAGGACACATACCGGCGCATCGTAGCCGCTTACCTTGCGATGCAGGAAATTTTCGGGGCCGGCATAGCGGATATCCTGCCGGATATTGGGATCGATGTCGGCTAGCCGAACAAAGCTGGCGGGCAGCGCGTCAGCAGACGCCGAGGAAATACCGGCGGCCGAAAGCAAGACGTAAAATCCAATCCCCTGAATCACCTGCCGGAATCTATTCAAGGGAAATTTTCACTCGACGAAAACCTTCACGCTGGCCGCGCGTCCCGCCGCGTCGATCACGGTCAGGGTCGAATAGCCGGCGCCGTCCGGCTGCCAGGTCGCGGTGCGCCGCCGGTCGATGCCGACCAGCGGCTTGCCGTTGGCCAGCCAGCGGAATGGTGCGCGGCCGCCTTGCAGCTTGAGCACCAGCGGCGAGGCGTCGGCCGAGGAAGTGCCGAGATCGACGCGAGCGCCGTCGGGCGGAAAGATGATGGTTGGCGCAGGTTCGGTCGGCGTCGCCTGTACCAGCCCATCGGCGCCGGCGCCGAAGCGCGTCAGCGTCACCGGCAGCTACTCGCGCTTCGGACGCCGGACGCCGGACGGCTGGCTCGGCAGCGGTACGGCGGCCAGGCTGGAACGGACAAAACCTTCGAACAGGATGGGCGCAGCCGAGACATAGCCGGACAGGCCGGGCACCGCGCCGGCGTCGGGGCGGCCAACCCAGACGCCGAGCACGTAGCGGCCGTCGAAGCCGACCGACCAGGCGTCGCGATAGCCGTAGGAGGTGCCGGTCTTGTAGGCGATGCCGCGTTGGGCGGCACCCTGGGGAGGCTTGACGCCTGACAGGATGTCGGTGATCTGCCAGGTCGCCTGCCCGTCGAGGATGGTGGTGGTCGAGCGTTCGGCATTCGCCGGCTCGGTGCCGTCATGCAGCGTGTGTGCCTTGCCGCCATTGGCAAGGCCGGCATAGAGTTGGACCAGGTCGCGCAGGGTCACCCCGACGCCGCCGAGGCCGATCGCCAGGCCGGGCGCTTCGTTGACGGGCAGGATAGGGGTCACATCGGCCTGGCGAAAGCGTGCCATCAGCCGGGCCGGGCCGACCGCGTCGAGCACGCGGATCGCCGGCACGTTGAGCGACAATTGCAGCGCCTGCCTGATGCTGACATCGCCCTGATAGCCCATGTCGAAGTTCTTCGGCCGATACCCGGAGAAATCGGCTGGGCTGTCCTCGATCAGCATCTCCTGCGCCACCAGGCCTTGTTCGAAGGCGAGGCCGTAGATGAACGGCTTCAGCGTCGAGCCAGGCGAGCGAACGACCTTGGTCATGTCGATCCAGCCCGAACGGCTGGCATCGAAGAAATCGGCAGAGCCGACCTCGCCAAGAATATCGCCGGTGCGGGCATCGGCCAGCACCATGGCCACCGAGAGGCGAGGGCCGAGCCTGGCGGCCGCGTCCTTGGCCACCTGCTCCAGCCCTTCCTGGACACTCTTGCGGATCGTCAGTTGCAGCTTCTGGCCGGGAATGGCCTTGGACAGCGTCGTATAGGCCGCATGGGCAGCGAGCGCCGGCAAGGTCCGCCGCAGCCCCGACACATCGTCGAGCGCGGCACGCGCGGCCTCACGTTCGCCGAGCAGGCCTGCCGAGACCATGCGGGTCAGCACGCGGTCGCGGGCGGCATGGGCGACGTCGAGGTTGCGGTCAGGGCGCCGCTTTTCCGGCAATTGCGGCAAAGCGACGAGCAGGGCCGCCTCCGAGACCGTCAGCCGTTTCGGCTCCTTGCCGAAATAGGCAAGCGAAGCGGCGCGCACACCTTCGAGATTGCCGCCATAGGGCGCCAGCGTCAGATAGCGTTCGAGGATCTCGCGCTTGGAAAGCCGCCGTTCGATCTGGAGGGCGCGCAGCATCTGCTTGATCTTCGAGCCGAGGCTGCGGCTGTCGCGCGGTTCGATCAGCCGGGCGAGTTGCATCGGCAGCGTCGAACCACCGGAGACGATATGGCCGCTGGTCGCGAACTGGCCGGCGGCACGCGCCAGTGCCAGCACGTCGACGCCTTGATGATCCCAGAAACGCTTGTCCTCATAGGTGACCAGCATGTCGACGAACTGCTTGTCGACCTGGTCCAGGGTGGTAGCGAGCCGCCAGTAGCCATCCGGCGTAGCGAAGGCGCGCAGCAGCTGGCCGTCTCGGTCCTGCACCTCGGTCGAGACCGTCAAAGCAGCCGGCAGCGGCGGCGGAAAAGCGCGGTCGAGCTGCCAGAGGGCGGCGGCGGTGATTGCAGCGAGACCGGCCAAGGAGATGCCCGTGATGGCCGCTCGGCGCAGGAATTTTCTGGAGAGCATGGCGCCGCCCCTCATCCGCCTGCCGGCACCTTCTCCCCGTTTAGTGACGGGGAGAAGGGGGCTGTCGCGAACCTTGGCGCCTTTTCTGCGACGTTAAAGTTCGGCGAAAACTTCGGCGCATGGCTCTTTCTCCCCGTCTCTATACGGGGAGAAATGCCCGGCAGGGCAATGAGGGGCAGCGCCATCGCCATATTCCTATCCGCCATTTTTTGCCTTACGGCGCCTTGACCTCCATCATGCCGGTGGCGGTGCGGGCCGAATATTGCGGCCGGTACATGTCCTCGATCGTTGCCGCCGGGTGGGCATAGGTGCCCGGCGTCACCGCGCGCACGACGTAGGCGAGTGTGATGTTGCGGTCGCCGTCGCCGTCGTTGGGATTGAACGCCGCGACGAAACGGTCGTCGCGGAATTCGAGATGGGCGGCATCGGTCTGCGCCAGCCAGGAGAAGTTCGTCAATTGGGCGCTGGAGACCAGGCCCGGATTGTCGATCTCGAAGCCGGCCGGCAACAGGTCGGTGATCAGCAGTCGCGAAGGCCAGGTGTTCTGCTCGTAAACCTTGAGCACGACGACATAGCGTTCGTTCTGCTTGACCTCCGTCACGTTGGCCTCTGTGCCGTCTAGCTTGTAGTAGGTACGGCTGATGGTAAAGCCGTTGCCGCCGGCCGGCAGAGGCTGGATCGGCGAGGCCACGGTGGTGACGACCGCCTGCAGCGGATTACTGCCGGTGTTGACGATGGTCAGCGGACTGTCGGCCAGGTCGCCACCGGCGATCTGGTCCGAATAGCCGCCGGCATGCGGTGCGCCGTTGACGGTCAGCGCGATCGAATCATTGCCGGCCTTCAGCGCGCGGGCCGCCAGCAGCATCCAGGACTCGTCCTGTGTGCTGGTCCACCTGGCGTCGGCGCGTTCCCTGGTCACTAGTTGGATCAGCGCCGGCACGATGGTCGGCACCGGCTTACTTTCCGCGGCAAGCGCCAGGATCGCCGCGCCGTCGCGCAGCGGCGAGCCATAGTCGGACCGGTAATAGTCATATTCGGGCGTCGACTTGGCCAGCTGCAGCGCGGCCTGGAAGGTTGCCTCCGAGCGCTGGGTGTCACCGTAGAGCGCGAGAGACGCCGCCAATTGGGCGACGGCCATCGGGCTGGTAAAGGCTTCGAGCTGGGTGTCGGCATAATAACGCAGATCGCCGACCGAGGCCTTCTTGTTGCGGGCAAGCACATAAAGCGCATAGGCGATCTCGCTGCCGCGATCCTGGACGTCCTGATCGTAGCCGATCGCGTTCTGCAGATTGCTCAGCGCCTGGTTCATCGCCAGGGCCGGCACGTCGTATTTCTGCTCGCGCGCCCGGGTGAGGAAATCGGTGACATAGGCGTCGAGCCACAGATCGCCGGAACCCGGACCCCACAGGCCGAAGCTGCCGGCCGATGCCTGATAGCTCAGCACCTTGTAGATGGCGTCCTGGACGCGGCCACGCAGATCGGGGTCGCTGGCCATGCCGATGCCGGAAGCCATCTCGTTGACGTAGAGAAGCGGCATGGCGCGGCTGGTGGTCTGTTCGGCGCAACCATAGGGATAGCGGTCGAGCGTCATCAGCAGCGACGGTACATCGAAGGCAGCAGCCTGCGAAACGCCGACGCTGACCGAAGCGCCATCGAGCAGGCTTGCCGCCAGCAGTTCCTTGTCGACGCGCAGCGCGCCGCCATTGCCCTTGAGGTCGACGACCATGCGGGTGGTCACAGGCAGTTGCGCCGGGCGCACCGGCACATAGAGCGTCTGCTCGACGGCGGTGCCGTCGGCATGCGCAAGCTTGATGGTGATCGAGGCGTTGCCCGCGGTCTGCGCAATCAACGGCACGGTCAGCGTCTGCCGCTTGCCTTTGGCCAGCGTCAGCTTTTCAGGCAAGGCGGCACTGCCGGTAGACAGGTCGCCCGTCGTGTCGATGGTCAGCTTGTAGTCGCCAGCGGGGCCGTCGGTGTCGGCGACGTCGAGCCGCATGACGGCGGAATCGCCGGGCGCCAGGAATCGCGGCAGGCCGGCGGTGATCACCACCGGATCGCGAACGATGACGTCGGACTGGGCATGGCCGACTGCTTCCTTTGTCCAGGCGACGGCCATGACGCGGACGGTGCCGTTGAACTGCGGAATGTCGAAGTCGATCCGCGCCTTGCCGTCGGCGTCGAGCTGGACCGGGCCGGAGAAGAAGGCGACCAGCTTTTCGGTCGGCGGACTGCCTTGCGATTGCATGTTGGCGCCGTCGCCGCCGGTGCGCAGCTTACCGGTTGTGCCCAGCGAGCCGTCGATCAGCCGGCCATAGATGTCGCGAACCTCGAGACCGAGCATGCGCTGGCCAAAGAACCAGTTCTCCGGATCCGGTACCTTGTAGTTGGTCAGGTTGAGGATGCCGACGTCGACGGCCGCGACTATGACATAGGCGTTGGTGCCGGGCTGCACGCCGGCTACGGCGACCGGGATCGACAGCTGCTGGCGCGGCATGGTCTTGTCCGGCGGCGCCAAGCTGACGGCAAGCTTCCGCGAGCCGGGATCGAGCTTCAGCCATTTGACGCCGATGGCGCGCGCCGGCATGCGTGTCTCTTGCGCATCGCCCGGCCTGAACAGCGTTGCCGTGACGTAGGCGCCGGCACCCCAGTCGTCGCCGACCGGGATGTCGACGGTGCTGCCGCCGGCCGGCACGCTGGCGGTGACGGTCTTCAGGAGCTTGTCGGCGCCGATGGTGACGAGCAGCTCGCCGGCAAAGTGCGGCGACACTTTGAGCTTGGCCACTTCACCCGCCGCATAGGTATCCTTGTCGAGGGCGATCTCGAGGCCGTCGGGCGTTTCGGTGGTGGTGGAACTGACATACCAGCCGGCGTCGAACTCGTAGCTGGTGGCCGGGCCTTCCGGATCCGCTGTCTCTATCTCGAGCCGGTAGCGGCCCCAGTCGACCGGCAGCGACACCGTCGCCTCGCCATCGGCGCTCAGGTCGACCTGGCCGTTGGCCACCGCCTTGGTGAAGGTGACCGGCTCATAGTTCCAGGAGTTGCTCGAGCGGTACCACTGGTAGCTACGCTCGACCTTGACCAGCGACCACTGCGCGCCCTTCAGCGCCTCACGCTTGCCGTCTGGGTCGACAGCGATCAGGCTGAACTTGGCCGTGCCGCCTTGCGGCACCTCGTTGTCGTCGAAATCCGGGCGGATGCCGATCATGTGGCCCTGCGGGCGGATGCCGATATTCAGCGAGCGCTCGACGGCACGGCCGCCGGTTTCACGCATCCTGACAGTGACCTTGGCATCGACCAGCTTGGTGGTGGATGGCAATTGATCGACGGAGACCGGGAAGGTCGCCTTGCCGTCCTCGCCGACCACCGGCAGGCCGGTGAAGGGCGTCACAGTCGGTTCCGCCGACTGTTCGTCGGCCAGACCGAAGGAATAGCCTTTGAAGCGGTCCCAATCGCTGGCGGTCGACAGCGTCAATTCGCCTTCGAGCGCGAGGCCCGCGGCCGGCGCGCCGTAGAGAAAGCGGCCGTCGACGGTAATGTTGGCGGTCTCGCCCTGGGCGATCTCCTGCTTGTCGGAGGACAGGTCGAACTCGATGCGGTCCGGTACGAAGTCCTCGACCAGGAACATCTGGCTGGCGACCGCCGCCTGCTTGGGATCGGTATGGATCGCCACCGTCCAGGTGCCGCGCATGGCGTTGGGTTCCAGCGGCAGGTCGACTGCGTGACCGCCGGCCGATGCGCCATCGCTGACGATGCGGCGGTCCTCGACGCCGTCGGGCCGCGAAAAGATGAAGGTCAGCGGCAGGTTCTCGACCGCCTTGGCGGCACTGTCGCGGGCAAGGGCCGCGACATGGACATCTTCGCCGGCGCGGTAGATGCCGCGCTCGGTCCAGGCATAGACGTCGAGCGCGCCAGGTGCCGGCCGTCCGGCGACGCCACGGTCGGACAGGTCGAAGCCGGCGCGGCCCATATCGAGGAAGACGAAATCGTCGTCGCCCTGTTTGGCCATCAGCACGGCCGGCGCCATGCCGCTGTCGCCGCGCGTCAGGCCGGGATTGAACACCGCCCGCCCTTCCGCGTCGGTGGTCGCGGTGCCGAGGATTTCATTGTTCCTGGCCAGCAGCGTCAGCTCGGCGCCGGCGATCGGCTTGGCGGTTGCGAGCGAACGGGCAAAGACGTTCAGCCCATCCTGTCCGGTATAGGTCGACAGGCCGATATCGGAGACGACGAACCATTGCGTGGCGTGCGAATCATAGTCGTCGCTGCGATCGTCGACGGCTTGTGCGGTCAGCACATAGACGCCGGGCTTGCGCTTCGGCAAAGCCTCGTCGATTGGGAAGGAGGTGGTGACTTCCTTGTTGAGGTCGTTGGCGATGTCGAGCTGGCCTTGCCAGACCGGCTCGCCCATCTGTTCGGAGATGTTCGAAATGTCGTAGCCGTCAAGCTGGCGCAGGAACTGATATCCCGACAGAAGCTGGGCCAGCGAGCGGTCGCCGATGCGGAAGAGCTTCATTTCGGCGGCATTCATGTTGACGGTGACGACCGGTATGCCGCGGCGTGCGCCTGCGGGCAGCACGAAGCTGTCGCCGGTGAAGCGGGCCGAAGGCGCGCGGTCCTGCACGTAGATCGACAGAACCACCGGTGCCGCGGTGACTTCGCCAATGGCGGCCGGCAAGCCGGCGCGGAAGGTCACGTCGTAATGTTGGCCGTGCTCGAGTCCTTCGACGCAGATCTGCTTGTCCTTGGCTTCGACGCCCTTGGGAGCGGCGTTGTCGACAGTAACGAACTGCGAGTAGTCGACGCCGGTCTTGACCAGTTCCTCGGAGAACTGCGCGCAGATGCGTGGCGCGCTGGTGTCGGCATCGACGGTATGATCGATGACGCGGAAGCCCTTGCGGGCCTTGAGATCCTGATAGGCGGCCCTGACTGCCGGCGAATTGACGAGAGCGAGGCTCGCCTCGTAGGCCTGCAGGGCCGGCCTGTAGAGATCGCGGCGATCAAGGCCGTCCCCGAGCAGCGCCAGCACGTCGGCGCGCGTCTTGGTGGTGCGCAGCAATTTGTAGGCGTTGAAGGCGGCGGAAGTGGCGTTCGCCGGTAGGGTCGACGGCTCCGAGCTGTTGGCGGTCGGATGGACGGCAAGCGTTTCGCGCGCCAGCTCGAGCCAGAGCTGGCCATCATAAGGCAACACCGAAACCGCCGCTTCGTATTTGTGCATGGCCGAGCGATGATCGCCCGTCAGCGCCGACTGTTCGGCGGCGGCCCTCAGCGCCGTCAGCCCTTCTGTCGGCTTGGTGTAGGTCGGGCCAGTGAGCTTGTTGCGGTATTGCTGGGCCTGGTCGGCCATCCAGTTGGGGAAGAAGGCGAGTTCGGGTGGCGCGCCGATGTCGGGATCGCCATCGATGTTGACGATCTTGCCGGCGACGGCGCCGCCGAAGGGTTTCAACGAATTGTAATCGGATTTAAGGAAGCACCATTTGGCCTTGAGGTTGTAGGTGAAGGCGCGGCAGGCCGGGTCGCCGAGGCAGGTGGTCTTGCACTGGTCGAGGCTGACATTCTGGTCGGATCTGAGATCGAAACCGAAATAGTCGGAATTGTCCGATGTCACCACCCGCCGGGCTTCGGCCGCTTGCGCGACACCGCTCCAGGCAAAAAAGAGAAGGAAAAGAATCGATAGACCACGAGCCGCGCGCATTGCCATAAACCCCTCCAGACAAGTGCTTACGTCCAGAAATCTTCAAGCTTCAGTCGCGCTTGTCAACATCGGGACGCGGCAGGATCCGCCTGCCAACGGTTTGCTTTCCGGCCGGTGACCGGTAGTAGCTCCATAGGACAGGGGATCACGCTTTCTTGCGGCGACGCAGAAGGTGTGAGTTCCAAGCCCTGTCTATTTCAGCAATTGGATTGTGGCCCCTTTACGAGTGCTTCAGAACTTCATTCCAATTTTAGGTTTGCGAGCTAGGCTAGGAGCGTAATGCCGGCGTATGAAAGGCAGATGTCGGGAGGAACCGCGCCACGGCGCGCGCTTTCGCGCGCCCTGCTTTTCGCATTGTTGTGCTCTACGGCACTTGTTGCCGAAACCGGAAGTGCGGCAGCCTTCGAGATTTTCGGCATCAAGCTGTGGGGATCCAAAGACGAAGATGCCGATATCGTCGACCCGCTGCGCTATGCGGTGACGATCGAGGCGCCGGACGCCGACAAGGATCTCGCCGAGAAGCTCGAAAACGCCTCGGCGCTGAAGGCCGACGAGGAACACCCGGTATCCGGTTCTCTCGGCCTGCTGGCCAAGGCGCGCAGTGACCGTGAGCAACTTGTTGCCGCACTCTACGCTGACGCGCGCTACGAGGGTGTGGTCACTATCACGATCCAAGGCAAACCGCTCGACGATCTGCCGCCCGATGCCGAATTTTCGGGTCCGCAGCCGATACCGGTGGTGATAAGCATAGCAGCCGGGCCGAAATTCACGCTTGGCAACATCAGACTGGAAGGCGATGCGGCGGGGCTGGCAAGTGCCGATTTCGGCCTGATCGCCGGCGGTGACGCCAGTTCGGGCGCCGTGCTCAAGGCCGAGGCGGCGATCGTGCGGGCACTCAAGCAAGAAGGCAGGCCGCTGGCCAAGGTGACGGGCCGCGAGATCGTCGCCGAGCACGCCGGTTCGACGCTCGACGTGACGCTTGCCGTCGCGGCCGGCCCGGTCGCCGGCTATGGCGACACCACTGTCGAGGGCACGGAAAAGGTCGACCGCGACTTCACCGAATATATGACCGGCCTTAAGCGCGGGCGCCAATATTCGCCCGATGAGATCGACGATGCGCGCGACCGGCTGCTCGGGCTCGAGGTCTTCAACAGCGTGACGGTGAAGGAAGCCGACGCCCTCGACGCCGAGGGCAACATCCCGATCGGTGTCCAGGTAAGCGAACGCAAGCCGCGCTATTTCGGCATTGGCGGCAGCTTCTCAAACACCGAAGGGCTGGGCCTCGAAGGCTATTGGGGGCATCGCAATCTGTTTGGCCGCGCCGAAAGGCTGCGCATCGACGGCAAGATCAGCGGCATCGGCAGCAACGACTTGACCCAGCTCAATTACAATGCCGGCGTCATGTTCGAAAAACCGGGTGTGATCGGGCCGGCGTCGAAATTCATTGCCAGCGTCAATACCGTGCTGGAGCACCCCGACGCCTACGACCATTTCTCGGTCAAGGGCAGCACCGGCCTATCCTACGAACTGGACAAGAAGCAGACGGTTTCCGCGCAAGTCGCGCTGGATTATTCGAGGATCCACGACGCTTTCGGCAAGCACACCTATCTGATCGCCAGCATTCCACTGCAATATGTCTACGACAATCGCGACAGCAAGCTCAATCCGACCCGGGGCTTCAGGGTGCTGGCCTATGGCGAGCCGAGCTACGACATTTTGAGCGGGGCTGCGTTTGTCAAGCTGAAGGGCGAGGGGTCGGCCTACCAGTCACTCGATTCGACCTCGAAATTCGTTTTCGCCGAACGTGTCGCCATCGGCTCTATCATCGGAGCCAGTCTTCAAGATGTTCCGGCAGATCGACGCTTCTACTCAGGCGGCGGCGGTTCGGTGCGCGGCTATGCCTATCAAGGCATCGGCCCGAAGGACAGCAATGGAGAGCCGATCGGCGGGCTTTCCTTCTTCGAGACCTCGGTCGAGATGCGCATCGCCGTCACCGACAAGATCGGCGTCGTGCCGTTCGTCGATGCCGGCACGGTGTCGACCAGGCAGGTCCCCGATTTTTCGGACATGAAGGTCGGCGCGGGTGTAGGCTTGCGCTATCTGACGGCGTTCGGGCCGCTGCGCGTCGACGCGGCGGTGCCGCTCAACCGCGGCCCCGACGATCCTCATTTCGGCATTTATGCCGGCATCGGCCAGGCATTCTGATGGCAATATTCAGGCGCATCCTCCGTATCCTTTTCTACACGCTGCTCATCGTCGTGGCAGCGGCGGTGGGGGCGCTCGTCGTGCTGACCAAAACCGAGCGCGGCCGCGAAAACCTTGCCGGCATCATCTCGACCATGGCCTCGACCGGTGATCGCAAGGTCACTGTCGTCGGCATCGACGGTATCTGGTCGGGCGCGCTGAGGGTCGATCATGTCGTTCTGGAGGATCGCGAAGGCGCCTGGATGGTGGCGCGCAACGTGGCCATCGACTGGTCGCCGCTGGCACTCCTGTCGAAGAGCTTCAGCGCCGATCGCATTGGGGCCGAGCGTATCGAGTTGGCAAGGCTGCCGGTGGCCAATACACAGTCGAGCCAAAGCGGAGCGACGACGCTGCCGGTTTCCATCGACGTCAGGCAACTCGACCTTCCCGAAATCGCGCTCGGGCAGGCTCTGGCCGGCAGCGGTGTCGCCGAACTTGCAGCCAAGGGAGCGCTCAAGGCGGACGCCTCACCATTGGCGATCGAGACCAACCTCAACATCGTTCGCCACGACGGTAAGCAAGGCACGGTCGACGCCAAAGCCCATTTCGCGCCGGCCGACAACAAGCTCGACCTCGACCTTAAGGCATCCGAGCCGGCCGGCGGCATCATCGCCAACCTGCTCAACCTGCCGGGCGCGCCGCCGGTCAACATTGTCGTTTCCGGCACCGGACCGCTCGCCAACTGGAATGGCATCGGGACCTTCGTTGTCGACGGCCGGATCGTCACCCAGCTTACCGGTCGCCATCAGCTCACCGACAAGGGTCATTATGTCGAGGCCAATGGCGATGGCGAATTCGAGCGCTTCCTGCCCGAAACCCTGAAACCGCTGTTTGCCGGCAAGACCACCTTCGACCTCGCCGGCACGGCGACCGCGGCCGGCGGCGTCGATGTCGAGCGAGCCAATATCGACAGCGGCGCCTTGCACGCGACCGCCGCCGGCATTGTCGATCCGAACGGCGCCAGCGACCTTTCGGTGAAGCTCGCCGCAAAGGGGCCGCCGATCGTGCTCAGCCTCGGCAGCGAGGCGCAACCGATAACCGTGGCAATCAAGGATGCCACGGCCCGCGCTTTCGGCGATGGCAAGGCGCCGATGGTGGATATCGGCGCGTCGCTGATCTCGGTGGTGGCGGGCGGCACGCGGGTGGACGACCTGATCGGGCAAGTGCATTCCGATGGTTTCGACATCCAGAACCGTAGCGGGCCGGTCACCATCAAGCTGACGGCGGCCGGCCTGAACACCGACGTCGCGACTTTGGCGCCGCTGGTAACGGGCAGGGTCAGCGCCGGTTTCGACGGCTCCGTCAGCAAGGAACAGATTGTCGTCGACGACGGCACGCTACGCAGCGACGCGCTCAATGCGTCCGTAACAGCCACAGTGGCGCTTGCCGATCTGTCGATGACGCTCAAGATGAATGCCGACGCGGCTTCGACGGCGCTGCCGCCGCAAATCAGCTCGGTTCTCGGCGAGCGCGTGCAGTTTTCCGCAACCGCGACACGCGACCCGGACGGTGCGTTCGCCGCCAACGCATTGCAACTCACCTCGGGCACGCTTAGCGCCAGCGGCACCGCCAGTGCGCAAGGCACCGATATCCGGGCCGATATCAAGGGTACGCTGGGCGACGTGTCGGTGCTGTCGCCGCTGGTCGGCGCCAAGGTCGGCGGCGCCGTCGGTTTCGGGCTTACCGCAAGCGGCGCGCGCAGCGCACCGGATTTCTCGGTTTCGGCCAACAGCGACAGCCTGACGGCGTCCGGCCATGCGGTGAAGCAGATCAAGCTGAGCGCGAGCGGCAAGGCCGATATCGCCAGTCCCGCCGCCGATGTCTCGCTGACCGGCTCGGTCGACGACCAGCCGCTCGACCTCAAGGCATCGCTGGTCACAACCGACGGCAAGCGCTCCATCAATGGACTTGCCGTCTCGTTAGCCGACAACAAGGTCTCCGGCGACCTCGGGCTCGACGACAACCTGCTGCCGCTCGGCACGTTGACCCTCGATGCCGCCGATATTGCTCCGCTGGCCGCACTCGCAGGCCAGTCGGTCGCCGGCGACGTGCGCGGCACCATCCGCTTTGCGAACGACAACGGAGCGCCGACGGTCGCGATCGATGCGACGAGCGTCGTGATTTCGCGCGGCGAACTGGCGGCGAAGACAATCGCCGTCAACGCGCTGGTCGCCAATTATCTCAAAGCACCGGCAATCGCCGGCAAGATCAAGGCCGACACGATCACCTCCGGAACCACGGTGATCAGCGGCATCGATGTCGACCTGAAGCGCGATGGCGACTGGACCGGCTTTAGCGGCGGCGCCACGGTCGCCGGCATTCCGGCCAGCGCGTCCGGGCGGGTCAGGGTTGCGAACGGCACCACCAGCATCGAGCTTGCCTCGGGCGAGGCGGCCATCCGCGGCATCAAGGCAGCTGTCGCGCAGCCATCAGCGCTGACAATCGCCAATGGCAGGGTGAGCATAGAGAAATTGGCGCTCGGTGTCGGTGGTGGTTCGGTTGCCGTGTCGGGTACGGCTGGCCAGACGCTCGATCTCACTGCCACCTTGTCGGCGGTGCCGGCAGCGCTTGCCAATGATTTTTCACCGGGTCTCGATGCCGTGGGCGCGCTCAGCGGCACCGCGCAGGTCACCGGATCGTCGGCTGCCCCAGATATTCGCTTCACCGCCCGGCTCAGCGGCGCCGAAACCAGCCAGACCCGGCAGGCTGGGCTCGGGCCGCTGGATCTCGATGCGGCAGGCCGTTTCTCGTCGGCCAGCGGCCTGGCCATCGAGCAGGCGACGCTTGCCGGCGAGAAAATCTCCGGCAAGGCAGCCGGCACCCTCAATCCGAACGGTGCCAGCGATTTTTCGCTCGACCTGGCCTCTACCGGTCCGAGCCTGCCGTTGTCGCTTGGCAGCAAGGAGAGCCCGATCAAGCTCGAGCTGCAGGCGATATCGCTAACGGCGGCCGGGCAGGGCGCCCAGCCGAAGCTCGACATTTCCGCGACGCTGCCATCGGCCGCCACCAATCTAGCTATGATCGAGGGCATCACGCTTGCGCTGCACTCCGATCGCTTTGACGTGAAAGCCCGGAGCGGGCCGATCTCCGGCACCGTGATTGCCGAAAAAATCGGCCTCGACAATCCGACTATCGCGCCGCTGATCGCCGGCAAGGTCACCGCCAAACTCGCCGGCAGCCTTGCCGCCGATGCCTTCGTCATCGATAGCGGCACGGTGACCAGCGACGCGTTGAACAGCGGCTTCAACGGGCGGGTCTCGCTGGCCGACGGCGCCATCGACCTCAATGTCAAGGCGGACGCCGCCTCGGCGGCACTGCCGGGGGCGGTACGTGGCGTGCTCGCCGAGCGAACGCAATTCAGTGCCGCGCTGAAGCGGGACGCCAATGGCAATGTCACCGCCAATACCGTCAGGCTGTCGTCCGGTTCGCTGACGGCAGACGGCCAGGCGAGCCTTGCCGACAACAAGCTCAGCGCCGACGTCAAAGGCGCACTAGGCGACGTCTCGCTGCTGTCCAAGGATGCCAGAGGCGCTATTTCTTTCGCGCTGAATGCGCAAGGCGCCAGCACTGCGCCGGATCTGTCGCTGACTGTCAACAGCGACAAGCTTTCGGTGGCCGCGCGTGAGATCACCGGATTGAAGCTCACCGCCACCGGCAAGGCTGATGCGGCCAACCCGGCTGCGAATGTGCAACTCACCGGAAATGTCGCGGGCCAGTCGCTGCAGGGCAGCGCCGTGCTGGCGACATCGGACGGCAAGCGCGCCATCAACGGGCTTTTGCTGTCGCTCGGCAAGAACCGTATCTCCGGCGACCTGGCGCTCGACGATGCCTTCCTGCCGGCCGGCACCGTGGCGCTCGACCTGCCCGATATCGGTCCGCTTGCGGCCCTGGCGCTGGAAAAGGCCGATGGCGATGTGCGCGGCACGATCGCCTTCTCCAAGGCGGGTACCGTGCCGCAAGTCGCCGTCAAGGCGACGACGGCCTCGATCTCGCGCGGCGATGTCTCGGCCAAGGCCGTGAGCATCGATGCGCTGATCGCCAACTATCTGGCGGCACCGGTGATCTCGGGCAAAATCCGTGCCGACAGCGTAACTTCCGGCGGCACGGCTATTCGGGGCGTCAACGTCGATCTCAAGCGCGACGGCGAATGGACCGGCTTTTCCGGTGGCGCCACCGTCAAGGATATTCCGCTGAGGGCGGCCGGCCGGGTCAAGGCGGTCAAGGGCACGACGACGGTCGAACTTGCCTCCGGCGAGGCGACCATCCGCGGCATCAAGGCGGCCATCGCCCAGGCCTCGACCATCAACATCGCCAATGGAGTGACCAGCCTCGACAGGCTGGTGCTCAACCTCGGCGGCGGCACGGCGACGGTCACGGGCAAGGCTGGGCAGGCGTTCGACCTCAACGCGACGCTGACCCGCGTCCCGATCTCGATAGCCAACAGTTTTTCGCCGGGCCTCGATGCCGCCGGTTCCATCTCGGGCACAGTGAAGGTGACGGGGGCGCCGGCCAATCCCGCCGTTGCCTTCAAGATCGACGCCGCAGGCGTTCAGACGTCGCAGACCCGCGGTGCAGGTTTCGGCGGCATGGGCGTCTCATCCTCAGGTACGTATTCGGGCAACAGGCTGACCTTCGACGCCAACATGAGCGATGCCGCCGGTCTCGGCCTCAAGGGCGGCGGCACGATGACGACATCAGGCGGGCCCACCCTTGATCTCAACTTTTCCGGCAAGGTGCCGTTCGCCTTCCTCACCAGGACACTCGCTGCGCAAGGCCTGTCCTTGAGCGGCACGGCCGACGTCGATGTGCAGGTGCGCGGCCCGGCGACGTCGCCGGTGATCTCAGGCACGGTCCGCACGTCGGGCGCCCGTCTGGTCGATGCGCGATCGGGGCTTGCGATCAACGACATCACTGCCGATGTCGCTATCGGCAATGGCGTGGCCAGGATCAACCGCCTGACCGGCACGCTGTCGACACGCGGCAGCCTTTCGGCCAGCGGCACCGTCGGCATCGATCCGGCAAAAGGTTTTCCGGCCGACCTGTCGGTCAAGCTCGTCGATGGCCGCTATACCGACGGCAAGGTGGTCACCGCCAATCTCGGCGGCGACCTGACCATCAAGGGACCGCTCACCTCCGCGCCGGTGATTTCCGGTACCGTCAACCTGGCCAAGACCGTCATCACCGTACCCGAAAGGCTACCCGGCTCGCTGGCCGAGCTCAACGTCAAGCACAAGAATGCGCCGCCAGCCGTGCGTGCACAGGACAAGGCGTTGCGCCCGGCCGCAGCAAGCAGCGGCGGTGGAGGCAGCGGCCTCAACCTCGACGTCACGGTCAATGCGCCGAGCCAGATCTTCATCCAGGGCAGGGGCGTCGACGCCGAGCTCGGCGGTTCGCTGCGGCTGACAGGTCCGGCGTCGTCACCCCAGGCGGTCGGCACCTTCACCTTGCGGCGCGGGCGGCTGACGATCCTTGCAAAGCGGCTGACCTTCACCGAAGGCACCGTCGGTTTTTCCGGCTCTCTGGTGCCCTACCTCAATCTCACGGCGCAGTCGAAGACGACCAGCGCCACCGTGACCATCGTGGTGTCGGGCGAGGCGACCAACCCGAAATTCACCTTCTCCTCGGTACCCGCGTTGCCGGAGGATGAGGTGCTGGCGCAGCTGATCTTCGGCCGTTCGATGTCGAACCTGTCGCCGCTGCAGATCGCGCAGCTTGCCGAGGCTGCCGGACAACTGGCCGGCGTCGGCGGCTCGACCTCCCTGCTGCAGAACCTGCGCAGCGCGATCGGCGTCGACGACCTCGACGTGATCACCGACGAACAGGGCGGCACCGCCGTCTCGGCGGGCAAGTATCTCAACGACCGCACCTACGTGACGATCCAGAAGGGCGACAGGCCGGGCTCGGGCAAGGCAACCGTCGATCTCGACGTCGGGCGCGGCGTCAAGCTGCGTGGCGAGGCAACCGACGCCGGCGAAGCCAAAGGCGGTGTTTTCTACGAACGGGAATATTGAAACCGGCCGTTCGCGCAGAACAGTTGGTTGCCTGAAGAACGAGCGGCGCAGCGGCGAATGTCCCAGTTTAATTGCCCGTTGAGATTTCAGACGAAATCCCTGGCGCAGTAGCAAATTTGCGCCAAGACTGTCGTTATCGCGCGAACCGCCCTGCTTTCAAAGTTGCACATTCCTTGGCATGTTCCCAATCCGTGCCGTCTTTGACATCATGGCGCGGATGCGGAATGTTAAAAGGCAGAAAGCCAACAATGGGAGTTAGTCATGACGATCTACAAGAGTAACGGCGACCGCGTTCCCGATCACATCCTGGCCATGGCCGAAGATGCCAAGGCAGGCAAGATGGATCGTCGCGAATTTCTGGCTCTCGCCAGCGTCTTCGGCGCCTCGACGGCGATGGCTTATGGCATGCTTGGCCTCGCAGACCCCACGCCGGCCAAGGCGGAAGAGGTGAAGGGCAAGAAAGGCGGCATACTGAAGGTCGCGCAATGGATCAAGGATCCGAAGGATCCGCGCAAGTCCGACTGGTCGGAAATCGCCAATGCCGAGCGCCAGGCGCTCGAGCCGCTGGTCAAATACACCACCGAATACACGTTCCGCCCCTATCTGCTGGAGAGCTGGGACGTGAATGACGACGCCACCGAATACACGCTGCATGTGCGCAAAGGCGTCACCTGGAACAACGGCGATCCGTTCACCGCAGACGACGTCATCTTCAACCTCAAGCGTTGGGCCGACAAGAAGGCCGAAGGCAATTCCATGCCGGGTCGCCTCGGTTCGCTGGTCAAGGACGACAAGCTGGATGAGAGCGCGGTGACCAAGGTCGATGACCACACGATCAAGCTGACGCTCAGCAAGCCGGATATCGCTCTCATTCCCAACGTGTGCGACTATCCCGGCCTCATCGTCCACAAGACGTTCGACGAAAAAGGCGGCGACTTCAAGTCCTGCCCGATCGGCACTGGGCCGTTCGAGCTGGTCTCCTACGATGTCGGCCAGAAGGTGGTCTACAAGCGTCGTGAAGATAACAAGTGGTGGGACGGCGAGGTCTTCCTCGACGGCATCGAGTTCATCGACTACGGCACCGATCCGGCGGCCATGGTCAGCGCCTTCGAGGCAGGCGAAGTGCACACCAACTTCGAAACCTCGGCCGACTATGTGTCCATTCTCGACGGCATGGACTTGGCGAAGTCGGAGGTCGTCACCGCGTCGACGATCGTCTGCCGCACCAACGTCACAAACAAGCCTTACGGCGACCAGAAGGTTCGCAACGCCCTGCAGCTCGCGGTCGACAACAATGTCGTCCTCCAGCTCGGCTACGGCAATGCCGGCACGGTTGCCGAAAACCACCATGTCGCCCCGATCCATCCGGAATACTATGAATTGCCGAAGATTGCTCGCGACCCGGCCAAGGCAAAGGCGCTGATGGCCGAAGCCGGCCAGGCCGATTTCGAGCACGAACTGATCACGGTCGACGAAGACTGGCACAAGAACACAGGCGATGCGATCGCCGCGCAGATGCGCGACGCCGGCATCAAGGTCAAGCGTACGGTGCTGCCGGGTTCGACCTTCTGGAACGACTGGACGAAGTATCCGCTGTCGATGACCAACTGGAACATGCGGCCGCTCGGCGTCCAGGTTCTGGCGATCGGCTATCGCACAGGTGAGGCCTGGAACGAGACGGCCTGGTCGAATCCGGAGTGGGATGCCAAGCTCAACGCTGCGCTGGCAGTTGCCGACGCCGCCAAGCGCAAGGAAATGATGAAGGATATCGAGCAGATCCTGCAGGATTCCGGCATTATCATCCAGCCTTATTGGCGCAAGCTCTACAGCCATTCGGTCAAGGCGGTGCAGAACTACAAGATGCACCCGACCTTCGAGCGCGACTACGGCAAGGTCTGGCTCGACCAGGCCTGACCGGACGATCCGGAAAGGGGCGTCTCGCCCCTTTCCCTCGCTCTTTGCATGGTCCTTGGACCGGAAGTCGGCGCAGCAAAAAGTTGCGGACTCTTCGGCCTGGGTCTGCAATAAAAAGGGTATTGCATCTGGGACTGGTCTGAAGGCTTGTTCTGCCGCTGGCGGCAGCGCACGGCTTGCAAACCGGTTCCACCCCCCAACCCGACCGGCAGGGGACCGCCATGCTTTCTTTCGTTATCAGGCGTCTCGGCACCATGGCAGTGACGATGCTGTGCCTGACGATGATCGTCTTCTTCCTGGTCAATCTCGGGCCTAATCTGAAGAAGCTCGCGATCAGCCAGACCGAAATGCACACATCCGCCGAGCAGCTTGAGGCTTGGCTGGTCAACCACGGCTATCGGCAGAATTTCTTTATCCGCTACGGCCAATGGCTGGGCATCATGCCCAAGCAGCCGGTGACCGACCCGGCGACCGGCAAGCCCGCACAGCGTTTCTCCTTCTGCAACGATCCGGTCGTGCCGACATTCTCCGGCATCCTGCAAGGCGATTTCGGTTGCTCGACCAAGTTCAAGACGACGGTCGCTTCGAAACTCTTTCCGGCGCTCAGCGCCACCGGCATCCTGATGCTCTGCGTGCTGGCCGCAATGGTGCCGATCTCGCTTTTGATCGGTATTCTCGCCGGCATGCGCGAGGGTTCACGCACCGACCGCACATTGTCGGTGGCTTCGATCGCCTCGACGGCGACGCCCGAATATGTTTCGGGCGTCATCTTCACCGTGATCTTTGCCTCCTGGCTCGGCGTGCTGAACGGTTCGGCGGCCTCGGCCAGCCAGGGCATCACCTTCTATAATTTCACCTTACCGGTGATGACGCTGGCGATATACGGCATCGGCTACATCGCTCGCATGACCCGCGCCTCGATGGTGGAGGTGATGACACAGCAATATATCCGAACCGCCCGGCTGAAGGGCCTCTCCTTCGGCAGCGTGGTGATAAAGCACGCTCTGCGCAACGCGCTGATCGCGCCATTCACGGTCATCATGCTGCAGTTCCCCTGGCTGCTCACCGGCGTCGTCATCGTCGAGGTGATGTTCCGCTACCAGGGGTTCGGCTACACCCTGGTCGAGGCCGCCGGCAACAACGACATCGATCTTCTGCTCGGCTGCTCGCTGGTCTCGGTGTTTATCGTCCTGATCACACAGCTCATCTCCGATGTCGGCTACGCGTTCCTCAATCCGCGCATCAGAGTTCAATAGGAGACCGGCGGATGCAGGTCGAATATCTCAGCGCCTTCAACGTCGTACTCGGCGTGCTTACCCGCTTCTGGCCGGTCTGGATCGCTCTCGCCCTGGTGATGGGGGCGAGCTTCGGCTACAAGAAGAAGCTAGGCCTTTACGGCCAGCTTTTCGACAGCGGCGTCGGCATCGTCGGCGTCGGCATCTGCCTGTTCTGGCTGTTTACGGCGATCTTCGCGTCGACCATCTCGCCCTTCGATCCGCTCGCCCAAGTGCCGATCATGAAGGACGCGCTGCCGGGCGCAATCGAGCCGGCGTCGAAACTTGTATACTATTTCGGCGGCGACAAGCTCGCCCGCGACGTGTTCTCCCGCATGGTCTATGGCAGCCAGATCGTGCTGATCATCGCGCCGGCGGCGACCGGTTTTGCGCTGATGGTCGGCATTACGCTCGGCCTGCCGGCCGGCTATTATGGCGGCAAGATCGATACGGTGCTGTCCTTCCTCGCCAACCTTGTGCTGGCCTTCCCGGTGATCCTCCTGTTTTACCTGCTGGTGACGCCGGGTATCATGGACACGCCGATCCCCTACGCGATGGCAGGGCTGTTCTTCCTGTTTCCGATCATCTTCTTCAGTGTGCTGTTCTGGACGCGCTACAAGAACCGCCCCGACCGCCTCTATATCCTGCTTGGCCTGACGTTGGTACTTGGCGGCTGGATCTATGCAGGCCTTGTCTTCGATGCCGATCCGTTCAAGATCATCCACATCGATCCCAACCAGCTCAACATCTTCGTGGCGGTGGTGTTCGCCTCCAGCCCCGGCGTGTTCCGCATCGTGCGCGGCCTGGTCATGGATATCAAAACGCGCGACTATGTTGCGGCGGCACAAACGCGCGGTGAATCGCCCTGGTACATCATGCTGTGGGAGATATTGCCCAATGCGCGCGGGCCGCTTATCGTCGACGCCTGCCTGCGCATCGGCTACACCACGATCCTGCTCGGTACGCTCGGCTATTTCGGGCTGGGACTGGCGCCGGAAAGCCCGGACTGGGGCACGGCGATCAAGGATGCAAGCCGGCTGCTGCGCTCCTTCATCCACCCGGCGCTGCCGCCGACGATCGCATTGATGTCGTTCGTGCTCGGCCTCAACCTCCTGGCGGATTCGTTGCGTGAACAGTCTATGAAAGATTGATGCCGGGAAGATCGATGCCGGGTTCGGCCCGACATGCCTGAAGAACAAGGATTGGAGCGACCCATGAACGAGGCAGTTCGAAATCCCGCCAAGCCGACCAATGGGCCGATCATCGAGATCGAGAACCTGTCGATCTCCTTCTTCACCCGCAAGGGCGAGATCCCGGCGGTCATGGATTTTTCCTGCACGGTCATGCCTGGCGAGGCGATGGGTATTGTCGGCGAATCCGGCTGCGGCAAGTCGACCGTGTCGCTGGGCATCATGCGCGACCTCTCCAACATCGGAAAGATCGTCGGCGGAAAGATCAAATTCCAGGGCAAGGACATGGGAGAACTGTCCGACGAGGAACTGCGAGCTATCCGCGGCAACAAGATCGCGATGATCTACCAGGAGCCGATGGCCAGTCTTAACCCGGCGATGAAGGTCGGCCAGCAGCTGATGGAAGTGCCACTGATCCACGACAAGGTCTCGAAGGACGAAGCTTACAAACGCGCCTTGGAAATGGTGCGCGCGGTGAAGCTGCCGGATCCCGAGCGCATGATGCGTTCCTACCCGCACCAGCTTTCCGGCGGTCAGCAGCAGCGCATCGTCATTGCCATGGCGCTGCTGTCGAAGCCGGCGCTGCTTCTGCTCGACGAGCCGACGACAGCGCTCGACGTGACGGTTGAGGCCGGCATCGTCGACTTGGTCAAGGGGCTGGGCGAGAAGTTCGGCACCTCGATGATCTTCGTGTCGCACAACCTCGGCCTGATCCTGGAGACCTGCGACCGCATCACGGTGATGTATTCGGGCGAAGCGGTGGAGACCGGCAAGATCAAGGACGTCTTCGACCGGATGCGCCATCCCTACACGCAAGGCCTGTTCCGCTCGATCCCGTTGCCGGGCGCCGACAAGAATTCGCGGCCGCTGATATCCATCCCGGGGCAGTTGCCGCTACCGCACGAGCGGCCGAAGGGCTGCAATTTCGGCCCGCGCTGCCACCATTTCGTCGAGGGCGTCTGCAACGCCGCCGAAATTCCGATGATCGCGGTCGAAGGCCATGACGGGCATTTCTCGCGCTGTGTGCGCTTCAACGAGATCGACTGGGAGGCGCTGCCACCCGGCGCCAAGAAGGTCAACGAGCGGGTGGTACCCGGTGCGCCGGTGCTCCAGATCGAAGACCTCCGGAAGTACTACAAGGTCGGTGGCAGCGAAGTGTTCGGCTCGAGCGAGGGCCGTGTCGTCAAGGCCAACGAGACGATCTCGTTCATGGCGCGCGAATCCGAGACCGTCGCTATCGTCGGCGAATCCGGCTGCGGAAAATCGACCCTGGCCAAGGTGCTGCTCGGCCTCGAAACGGCAAGCTCCGGCCGCGTCAAGCTCGGCAACAAGGAGATTCAGTCGACCGGGATCGAGAAGCGCAGCGTCGACACGGTGTCATCGATCCAGATGGTGTTCCAAAATCCGTTCGACACGCTCAATCCCAGCCATTCGGTCGGTTCGCAGATCATCCGTACGCTGGAAAAGTTCAACGTCGGCGACACGGTGGCCGACCGCCGCAAGCGAATGCTGGAACTGCTGGACCTGGTGAAGCTGCCGAGGGCGTTCGAGACGCGCAAGCCGCGCCAGCTTTCAGGCGGCCAGAAACAGCGCATCGGCGTGGCGCGGGCCTTTGCCGGCGACGCCAAGGTGGTGGTGGCCGACGAGCCGGTCTCGGCACTGGATGTGTCGGTCCAGGCCGCGGTCACCGAGCTCTTGATGGACATCCAGCGCAAGAACAAGACGACGATGCTGTTCATCAGCCACGATCTGTCGGTGGTGCGCTACATCGCCGACCGCGTAGTCGTCATGTATCTCGGCTATATCGTTGAGCAAGGCACGACCGACCAGATATTCGCGCCGCCCTATCACCCCTACACCGAGGCATTGCTGTCGGCGATCCCGATCGCCGACACAAGCGTGGTCAAGAAGCACATCGTGCTGGAGGGCGACATCCCTTCGGCGATGAACCCGCCGTCCGGCTGTCCGTTCCAGACGCGCTGCGGCTACAAGAAACTGGTGCCGGACAACCTTTGCGAAACCAAGGTGCCGCCAGTCAAAAATCTCGGCGACGGCCATATGAGCCTGTGCTGGCTGTCCGACGACGTGCTGGCGAAAATGGAGCCGGTGATCAAATTCGACAAGGAGCACGCCGCAAATGAGGGCGTGCCGGATGATGCAAACCACGGTGTTGGCCCGGGCTTTGCCGGAGATCCGCCCAAGCGCCCGCATGGAAAGACTGGCAGCGTTGAAGCCGATGCCGAGGGCCAGGCAGTGGAGAATGCCGAAGCGGTCGCCAAAGCCCGCCGTCACGAGGTTCGCGACGAGGTTTCAGAGACCGGCACCTCAAGCTCTGCCGACAGCGTGGTGGCACCAATCATGCCGCCGACTGTCGGCGACGGCCGACAGGCCGAGGACGCCACGCGCAAGCCGCGCAAACCCAAGGGCGGCTGAGAGCCGTTAATAGGCTAGGGCGCGCATTGCCGTAGCTGCGCGGCGTAGTCCTGCGCCATCTGTTCGGTGGCATGCGCATAGCGCTGCACGTCGGCGTCGCCGCGACTGCCGCGCTTGTAGGCATTCCAGCCGAGATAGTAGGCGAGATACAGATTGTAGGTGTCGTTGCGGGCGACGCCGAGCGTGTCGGCGGTCTTGGAATGATACCAGCCGACGAAATCGACGGCATCGGCAAACCTGGTGCGGCGCGCCGCCCAGCTTCCGGTCTCGTTCTGGTATTGCGCCCAGGTGCCGTCGAGCGCCTGCGAGAAGCCGGTGGCGCTGGAGATATGTTTCCAGGGAATGAAGCCCAGCAGCTTGGTGCGCGGCGGCCTTGCGTTGCTCTTGAAGCCGGATTCCTTGCGCACCGTCGCCATCAGCACGGGAACCGGCACACCGTATTTCTGCTCGGTGCGTTGTGCCGCCGCCTGCCAGTTGTCGAACCAGCCGTCATTCTGGTCGAACACGGCGCAGACATCATTGATATGGCTTGGCGGCGTCGCGCAGGCCGAAAGCGCCAGCAGCACGGAGACGGCTACAATTTTACTAAAACTCGACCTACGCATTGGAAGACGAATAGGCCGAAAACATAAAAGGAATCTTGCTGTGTTTCTTAATGGCCCATCGGCCGCTTTGGCCTAGGCAGAACGAGTGTAGGTATTGCGACCTTTCCTGTCGCTTTTGCCAAGACGAAATTCCTGATATGCCGCCTTGGCTAAAATCGCGCCCGTGGGCGACGGATTTCTGACAGCCTGGTTTCAGCCACGGCGCTTTGATGCCGGGCATGACAGAACCGAGACGCAAGCGCGGCGCAGAGCGAACCAGCAACAGGGGACCAGCCGCCATTCCGCAACTGCCGCCCAGGCAGGTGAGAAATCCCTATCCGCCGATGGCGATGCTCTCGGCCGACCAGGTCGAGGCGATCCACCAGGCCTCGATGCACATCCTGGAAAATTTCGGCATCGAGGTGATGAGCCCCCGGGCGCTGTCGCTGTTCGAGAAGGCGGGCGCTACGGTCGATCATGCATCGGCGAATGTCCGCATCGACCGGGCCATGGTCGAGGAGGCGCTGAAGACGACCCGGTCGAACTATATGCTGACCCCGCGCAATCCAGCCCATGCTGTCCATCTCGGCGGCAACACGATCAACTTCACGCTCGTTGCCGGCCCGCCCAATGTGCATGACATGGAGCGCGGCCGCCGTGCCGGCAATCTGCGCGATTATTCCGATCTCACCCGGCTGGCGCAGCATTTCAACTGCATCCATATGCTCGGCAACCAGGTCTGCGCACCGGTCGAGCTGCCGGCCAACTCGCGCCATCTCGACACTTATTTCACCAATCTGACGCTGACCGACAAAAGCTTCCATGTCTCGGCCATCGGGCGGGGCAGGGCGCTGGACGGCATCGAGATGATGGCGATCTCGCGCGGGCTGACGTTGGACCAGATGCGCGATGATCCCGGCATCACTACCATCATTTCGGTCAACTCGCCGCGCCGTTTCGACGAGATGATGGCGGAGGGCTTGATGACCATGGCCGAATTCGGCCAGTCGGTCGCGGTGACGCCATTCACGCTGATGGGGGCGATGAGCCCGGTGACGCTGGCCGGCGCGCTGGCGCAGCAGAACGCCGAGGCGCTGTTCGGCGTGGTGCTGACGCAGCTTGTGCGCCCCGGCGCGCCGGTCATGTATGGCGCCTTCACCTCCAATGTCGACATGAAGTCCGGCGCGCCTGCCTTCGGCACGCCGGAGAATACCAAGGCCAATATCGCGTCCGGGCAGTTGGCGCGGCGGTATGGTTTGCCCTATCGCACGACACCGGGCTCGGCCTCCAACGCCGCCGATGCGCAAGGCGCCTACGAGACGCTGATGGCGCTTTGGGGCGCCGTGCTCGGCCATGGCAATCTCGTCTATCACGCTGCCGGCTGGCAGGAGGGTGGGCTGACAGCGTCGTTCGAGAAGTTCATCATCGACGTCGAGATGATCCAGCACATGATGGAGTTCCTGCGCCCGATCGAGGTCAGCGAGGCCGAGCTTGCGGTCGAGGCACTGGGCGCGGTGCCGACCGGCGGCCATTTCTTCGGCGAGCCGCACACGCTGGAGCGCTACGCCACCGCCTTCTATCAGCCGATGCTGTCCAACTGGCAGAATTACGAGGCCTGGCAGGAAGCCGGCGGGCTCGACGCCACGGCGCGCGCGACGCGGCTGTGGAAGAAGGCGCTGGAGGAATACGTCCAGCCGGTAATGGATATGGCTGTGCGCGAAGCGCTGGAGGCCTATGTGACAAAGCGCAAAGAAGCGATTGGGCAGGGCGAGCCGTGACGGTCGCGATCCTCCGACAAAACGCGCTTCGCATCCTGAATCCACTCACCCCTACAACGCCCTGAAATAACGAGAAAAATCATGAAGTCGCATGCAAAGGTCGTGGTCATTGGCGGCGGTGTCGTCGGATGTTCCGTGCTGTTCCATCTCGCCCGCCACGGCTGGACCGATGTCGTTCTTTTGGAACGCGACGAGCTGACCTCCGGGTCGACCTGGCATGCCGCCGGCGGCATGCACACCATCAATGGCGATCCCAACGTCGCCAAGCTGCAGAAATACACGATCTCGCTCTACAAGGAGATCGAGGAGCTGTCGGGACAGGCGACCGGCGTGCATCTGACCGGCGGCGTGCTTCTTGCGGCGACCGAGGCGCGGCTCGACTGGCTGCGCGGTGTCGTCGCCAAGGGCCGCTATCTCGGCATCGACCTCGAGGTGATCTCGCCTGATGAGGCGGCCGAGCTGATGCCGTTGCTCGATCCCAAGCAGTTCGTCGGTGCGGTGCGCAACAAGGAGGACGGCCATCTCGATCCCTCGGGCGTCACCCACGCCTATGCCAAGGCCGCGCGGAAACTTGGGGCGGACGTGGAACGCTTCACCAAGGTCGAGGACATCGTGCGCCGACCCGACGGGCTGTGGCGCGTCATCACCAACAAGGGCGAGGTGGTTGCTGAGCATGTCGTGAACGCCGGCGGGTTGTGGGCGCGCGAGGTCGGCCGCATGGTCGGACTGGAACTGCCGGTGCTGGCGATGGAGCATATGTACCTGATTACCGAGGACATGCCGGAGGTCGCCGCCTGGAACGCCAAGACCGGCACGGAGATCATCCACGCGGTCGATTTCGACGGCGAGCTTTATCTGCGCCAGGAGCGCGGCGGCATGCTGATGGGCACCTATGAGAAGGCGAACAAGCCGTGGTCGGAATTCCAGACGCCTTGGAATTTCGGCCATGAATTGCTGGAGCCGGATATCGACCGCATCGCGCCGTCGCTGGAGATCGGCTTCCGGCATTTCCCGGCTTTCCAGAACACCGGCATCAAGCAGATCATCAACGGGCCCTTCACCTTCGCGCCGGACGGCAATCCGCTGGTCGGACCGGTGCGTGGCCTGCCGGGCTTCTGGGTCGCCTGCGGGGTCATGGCCGGCTTTTCGCAAGGCGGCGGCGTTGGCCTGGCGCTGTCGAACTGGATGATCGAGGGCGATCCCGGCGCCGACATCTGGGCGATGGATGTCTCGCGCTATGGCGACTGGGCGACGATGGCCTATACCAACGCCAAGGTGCGCGAGAACTATTCGCGACGGTTTTCGATCCGTTTCCCCAATGAGGAGCTGCCGGCCCGACGGCCGCTGAAAACCACGCCGGTCTATGATCTGCTGTCGGCCAAGGGCGCGCAATGGGGCGTGGCCTTTGGGCTGGAAGTGCCGCTGTGGTACGCGCCGGAAGGCGTCCGGGACGAGTTCTCGTGGCGGCGCTCGAGCGATTTCGAGCATGTCGCGAACGAGGTGAAGACGGTTCGCGACGGCGTTGGCCTGGCGGAGATTTCGAGCTTCGCCAAATACAAAGTGACAGGCGAGGGGGCTGCAGCCTGGCTCGACCGGCTGCTTGCCTGCAAGCTGCCGAAGCCCGGCCGCATGACCCTGGCGCCGATGCTGAAGGACGATGGCAAGCTCATCGGCGATTTCACGCTCGCCAATCTCGGCAGCCTCAATTCCAACGGAGAAGGCTGGTTCCTCGCCGGCTCCGGCGTCGCCGAGCAGTACCATATGCGCTGGTTCGAGGCGCATCTGCCAAACGATGGCTCGGTCCGCATCGAGGCGCTCGGGCCGAAGCTGACAGGCCTGTCGATCGCGGGACCGAAAGCACGGAAACTCCTGGCAAAGGTCACGCGCACAGATGTCTCCAATGTGGCGTTTCCGTTCATGGCCATCGCCAGGATGGATATCGGCATGGCGCCGTGCCTGGTCGGTCGCGTCAGTTATACTGGCGATCTCGGCTACGAGATGTGGTTGGCGCCGGAATATCAGCGTGCCGCGTTCCAGGCGCTGATGGCGGCCGGCGAGGAATTTTCGATCGGCCTGTTCGGCTCGCGCACGCTCAACGCATTGCGGCTGGAGAAGAATTACGGCTCCTGGGCGCGCGAATACCGGCCGATCTATGGGCCGCTGGAGGCTGGGCTCGATCGTTTCGTCGCCTATGGCAAGGAGATCGATTTCATCGGCAAGGCTGGAGCGCTTGCCGAGCGCAAGCAGGGCGGCAAGCTCAGGCTGCGCGCCTTTGTCGTCGATGCCGCCGATGCCGATGTCATTGGTGACGAGCCGATCTGGTATGACGGCGCCGTGCGCGGCTGGGTCACCTCAGGTGGCTATGCGCATCATTCGAAGAAATCAGTCGCCATGGGCTATGTGCCGAAGGAGATCGCCGAGGAGACCGATGGTTTCGAGATCGAACTCCTGGGCAAACGTCATGCCGCGCGCATGCAATCGGCGCCGCTGTTCGACGCCAATTTCGAGCGAATGCGCGGGTGAGGAACCGGTTCGCGCAGCGAATTCGCCGTGCCGGTGGCCCGGCGAAAGGTTCCGAACGCTGGGGATCTGCCGGAGGCAGCGGGCCCACGGCCGGGAGACGGTGAATTACGAAATCCGGCGGTTGTCCAGCGCGAAGGCGCCGGCGCCGGCGAATACCAGATAGAGGAAGATGAAGCAGAACGAGATCGCCGAATCGCCGCTGTTGTTGATCGGGAAGAAATCGCGCGGGTAGTGGGCCATGAAATAGGCGATGGCCATCTCACCGGCCAGCAGGAAGGCTACAGGGCGGGTGAACAGCCCAAGCGCCAGGAGAATGCCACCGGCGAATTCGAGGATGCCCGCGGTCAGCGTCAGCCCGGTCAAGGCGCCGGTATGGTCGCTGACCGGAAAATTGAACAGTTTTTGCGTGCCATGTTCGATGAATTGCAGCGCGGTCATGATGCGCAGCACGGCCAAGGCCTGCGACTGGTATCTGGCAAGACCGTCAAAAAGCTTCATCTAAACTCCATTTTACCCTCCCGGACGGCCATAGATTGTCGCCCGGCAAGGGGCCATTCATTTCGCACGGCCTGCCATCAACAATCGGTGATTGGCAACGTTCCTTGTCCCTTAAATGTTTTTTCTCGCTAGGGTTGTATTTAGAACGCTATAGTTGTATTGATGTCCAGATACTCAAACCATGTGGATTCCCTTTGCCATGAGAAAAGTCGCCGTCAGCCTATTCGCAATCCTTGCAGGCACCAGCTTCGCTATGGCCGACGATCCCGGCTGTGAAGCCTTCAAATGGCCAGTGACACGCGAGGCCGCCCTGTTCGCGGCGGCGCCCGCCGCGCAGTCCGGCGCTGACCTTTCGGTCGGCGAAGCTGCAGATGTGGCGTTGGCGCCGGTCGACACGATCAGCTTCACCGTTCCGCCGGAACGCGCGCCGGCAGCCGGTACATTCGGCGCGACGGCAAGCGTGGCCGTGCCCCCGGAGGGAGAGCTCCAGATCAGCCTGTCCGATGAGGCCTGGATCGATGTCGTTCAGGACGGCAAAGCCGTGAAGTCGGCGGCTTTCAGCGGTGTGAAGACCTGTCCGGGCATCCGCAAGAGCCTGCGCTTCAAGCTGACCGCCGGCCCGGCGACCATCCAGCTCAGCGGCGCAAAGAAGCCCGATCTCAAAGTTTCCGTGCTGACGCCGGAGTAGTTCTCAAAGAGCGTAAGGTTGGAAGGACAGCGCCCCTCTCTGTCCAGCCGGCTTTCGTCGTTCGGAAAACCAAGCAATTGGCTTCCCGTCCGCTGCGCGGACCACTCCTCAACCCCACGAGGGGGAGATCGGCTTTTGCTGCCGGTTTCGCCAATCGTGACGCGACGTTGCTACCGCACCGGCGCCATCAGCGCGAAATGCGCGCCCTGCGGATCCTGGCCCTGCACAATCCAGCTGCCGCCGGGAACCTCCATCGGACCCATCAGGATATTGCCGCCATTGTCGGTGGCGCGTTTGGCCGCCGCATCGATGGCGGGGACGTTGAAGTAGAACATCCAGACCGGCACTGGAATCTGCTCCGGCTTGTTCATCATGCCGCCGCCGGATTCGGGGCCGGCGGAAAAGGTCTGGTAGATGCCCATCGGTCCCATATCCATGGCATCGCCCTTCTCCCAGCCGAACTGCTCGGAGTAGAAATCGAGGGCAGCCTGCCAATCCGATGTATAGAGCTCGTGCCAGCCGATATTGCCAGGAGTGGTGGCCGGCAGGGGAGGCTGGTCAGGGCCGCTGGGCTGCAGGAAATTGAACACCGCGCCTTGCGGATCGGCGACGACGGCGAAGCGGCCAACGCCCGGAATGTCGTTGGGCTCGCGGTGAACAGTGCCGTCAGCCGCCTTCAGCGACTTCGTCGCGGCGTCGACATCCCTGGTGTGGATGTAGCCGACCCAGGCCGGCGGCATGCCCATCTTGCGTACTTCTTCGGGCTGCGCCATCAGCCCGCCGACGCCGCGCTCGCCGACATTCATGACGACATAGCGCGGCATGCCCGGCGAGCCGTCAAAGGGCTGTGCCTTCCAGCCGACTACGGCAGTGTAGAACGCCTCGGCGGCATCGAGATCGGTGGTCATCAGTTCGTACCAGAAGAAGGGCATCGGGGATTTGGGCATTGTCGGTCTCCTCACCGTTTCATGCATCGATCGCAGTTCGATCCATCCTAGGACGATCCTTGCGACAGAAATCCGACATCTGGTCCGGAAACCGATGGCGGCAAGGTGTCCCTCATTCGCAATCTTGCGTGCGTTGCGGTTTTCGACTTTGCTTACCTTCAACAGAGGGGTGTCGATCCATGCGCCTGATGTCGCTTACGCCGGAGCTTGTCGCACTGTGCCATCGGGAGGAGACCGATCCCGGTCCGGACTCGAGTTGGACGCAACTGACCGATGAGGATTTCCGGGCCCTTGCCTTGCGGCTGTCAGGCGAAGCCGACGAGGGGCCGTTATGGGTGTTCGCCTATGGTTCTCTGATCTGGAAGCCGGCCTTCGAATCCGTCGAACAACAACGCGCCACTGCTTTCGGCTGGCATCGGTCCTTCTGCCTCGACATGGTCCGTTGGCGCGGCAGCGCCGAGCAGCCGGGGCTGATGATGGCGCTGGAGCGGGGCGGCCGGTGCAACGGGGTGATCTACCGCTTGCCCGACGGCGAGAAGCGTGAGCGGATCGAAAGGCTGTTGCGGCGCGAGATCGACGACCACGAAAGTGTCGGCTCGGTCAGATGGCTTCCCGTGCGTACGGCCCAAGGATCATTGAGGGCATTGGGCTTCTGGGTTGGCGTGACTGGCAGAGGCACGTCGCTCAGGCAGCCGCTGGAGAGGGTGGCTCAGGTGCTGGCGCGGGCGTGCGGGCATGTCGGGTCGGGTGCCGAATATCTCTACAATACCGTCAGTCATCTCGAGGAATTCGGTATTCGCGACTGCAATCTGTGGCGGCTGCAGAAACTGGTCGCGAACGAGATCAAGTCGATCCATGAACGCGCATCCGAAACAGGTATGCTTCCTCCCATAACATGAGTTCATTTATCATGTTTTCATAAAGCCTTTTCAGCAACTTGCGCCGAAAATTGACCAATTGATAAAAAAATAAAACGTGCTAGCCTTCCCCAAAACGAAAACAAAGGGGAAGAGGAATGGCGACCGGTCATTTTAGGGAAGGCATTGCCGGCGGCCGGCTGTCGCCCGAGCAATACGCGGATAATTTTTCCGATCTGCACCCGCCACTCGATCATCACGAGGCGTTGGTCGAGTCCGACCGCTGCTATTTCTGCTACGACGCGCCGTGCATGAATGCATGCCCGACCTCGATCGACATCCCGCTGTTCATCCGCCAGATTTCGACGGGCAATCCGATCGGTTCGGCCAAGACTATTTTTGATCAGAACATTTTGGGCGGCATGTGCGCCCGCGTCTGCCCGACCGAGACGCTGTGCGAAGAAGTCTGCGTGCGCGAGGTGGCCGAAGGCAAGCCGGTGCAGATCGGTCGCCTTCAGCGCTACGCCACCGATGTCGCCATGGCCGAAAACAAGCAGTTCTACGAGCGCCCCGAACCGACCGGCAAGACGGTCGCCGTGGTCGGCGCCGGACCGGCCGGGCTTGCGGCCGCGCATCGGCTTGCCCGTCATGGCCACGACGTGACCATCCTGGAAGCCCGCCCGAAGCCCGGCGGCCTCAATGAGTACGGTATCGCCGCCTATAAAAGCGTCGACAATTTTGCCCAGGCCGAAGTCGACTATGTCACGTCGATCGGCGGCATCGACATCCAGAACGGCAAGGCGCTCGGCCGTGATTACCAGCTGTCGGACCTGACCAGGAATTACGATGCGGTGTTCCTCGGCATGGGGCTTGCAGGCGTCAATGCCTTGCGAGCGGATGGCGAGGAGGTGCAGGGCGTCACCAACGCCGTCGAGTTCATTGCCGAGCTTCGTCAGGCCAGTGATCTGGCCAGCCTGCCGGTCGGCCGGCGTGTTGTCGTCATCGGCGGCGGCATGACGGCGATCGACGCGGCGGTGCAGTCGAAGCTGCTCGGAGCCGAAGAGGTGACGATCTGCTATCGGCGCGGCCCGGAGCACATGAATGCCTCCGAATTCGAGCAGGATCTGGCTGCCGCCAACGGCGTCATTATCCGGCACTGGTTGCAGCCGAAGCGGGTCATTGCCGACGCCGGCAAGGTGTCGGCGATCGAGCTCGAATATACCGCGATGCACGGCGACCGGCTTGTCGGCACCGGCGAGCGGCTGACGCTCGTCGCCGATCAGGTGTTCAAGGCGATCGGCCAGAGTTTTGTCCCGGCTGCGCTCAACGGCAGCGGGGCTTTGCTTGACCTGGAAGCCGGCCGCATCAAGGTCGACGCCGAAGGCCGCACCTCGCTGCCAAACGTCTGGGCCGGCGGCGACTGCATCTTTGGCGGCGACGACCTGACAGTCTCGGCCGTCGCACAAGGCCGCGATGCTGCGGAAAGCATTCATCGGGCACTGACCTCGAACGGGAGGGCATGAGCATGGCAGACATCCGCAACAATTTCGTCGGCATCAAATCGCCGAACCCGTTCTGGCTGGCTTCGGCGCCGCCGACCGACAAGGCCTACAACGTCATTCGCGCCTTCAAGGCGGGCTGGGGCGGCGTGGTATGGAAGACGCTCGGCGAAGAGGGCCCGCCGGTGGTCAACGTCAACGGTCCGCGCTACGGCGCGATCTGGGGCGCCGACCGTCGTCTGCTCGGCCTCAACAACATCGAGCTGATCACCGACCGCGACCTGCAGGTCAATCTGCGCGAGATCAAGCAGGTCAAGATGGACTGGCCCGACCGGGCGATCGTCGTCTCGCTGATGGTGCCTTGCGAGGAGCATGCCTGGAAGGCGATCCTGCCGGTAGTCGAGGAGACCGGCGCCGACGGCATCGAACTCAATTTCGGCTGCCCGCACGGCATGTCGGAACGCGGCATGGGTGCGGCGGTCGGCCAGGTGCCGGAATACATCGAAATGGTGGTGCGCTGGTGCAAGGCCAACACCCGCATGCCTGTCATCACCAAGCTGACGCCCAACATCACCGACATCCGCAAGCCGGCACGCGCTGCCCTTGCCGGCGGCACCGACGCGGTGTCGCTGATCAACACCATCAATTCGATCACCGGCGTCAATCTCGACAATTTCGCACCGGAGCCGACGATTGACGGCAAAGGCTCGCATGGCGGCTATTGTGGCCCGGCGGTGAAGCCGATCGCCATGAACATGGTGGCCGAGATCGCGCGCGATCCGGAAACGCATGGCCTGCCGATCTCCGGTATCGGCGGCATCACCACCTGGCGCGACGCGGCTGAATTCATGGCGCTCGGCGCCGGCAATGTGCAGGTGTGCACGGCGGCGATGACCTATGGCTTCAAGATCGTGCAGGAAATGATCGCCGGCTTGGAAAACTGGATGGACGAGAAGGGCCATGCCACGCTCGACGACATCGTCGGCCGCGCCACGCCCAACGTCACCGACTGGCAGTATCTCAACCTCAACTACGTCGCCAAGGCGCATATTGACCAGGATGCCTGCATCAAATGCGGCCGCTGCCACATCGCCTGCGAGGACACTTCGCACCAGGCGATCACCGCAATCGTCGATGGCGTCAGGCATTTCGAGGTGATCGAGGCCGAATGCGTCGGCTGTAATCTCTGCGTCAATGTCTGTCCGGTCGAGAACTGCATCACCATGGAGGCGTTGGCGGTCGGCGTGATGGACCAGCGCACCGGCAGGCCGGTGTCGCCGATCTATGCCAACTGGACGACGCATCCCAACAATCCGATGGCCAAGGTGGCGGCGGAATAGCATTGCGAAAAAAGCGGCGTCCATGGGCGCCGCTTTTTGACTTTCCTATTGCAGATAAAATTTATCCACGATAATCTATATCCATGAACAGGAGAGCGCAATGAAGCTGGGCGAAGGCGTCGAAGCGGCCATCCACTGCGTCGCGATGCTCGCCGGCGTTGATGGCGCCGCGACCTTGCCAGGTGCGGCCATGGCCGAAGCGTTCGGGCTGTCGCCGAGCTATCTGCTTAAGCATCTCAACGCGCTGACTGCGTCCGGCATTCTGGAATCAGTGCCGGGGCCGTCCGGCGGCTACCGGCTGGCGCGGCCGGCGGAACGCATAACGCTGCTCGATATCGTGCTGGCCGTCGAGGGGCGTGAACCGGCGTTCCGCTGCGCCGAAATCCGCCAGCGCGGCCCAGCGAAGCTCGATGCCTCGGTCTATGTCAAACCCTGCGGCATCAACGTAGCCATGCTGAAGGCCGAGCGTGCCTATCGCGCCGCGCTCGCCGACGCCCGGCTGTCCGACATCGTTGCAGAATATACGGCCGATGCCGATCCCCGTTCGGTCGCCGCGAACTGCGCCTTCGTCGAGCGCCATCGGCGGCCGCAGAAATCAAGTTCAACCAAGCAAGCATGAAAGGCTACAGACGATGAAACAGAGGCTGCAATTTTTCGGCGCGGCGCCGGAGATCATGAAGGCGGTGTCGGCGCTCAACAAGGCAGTCGACGAATGCGGGCTCGAAAAAAGCCTGTTGCATCTGATCAAGCTCAGGGCGTCGCAGATCAACGGCTGCTCGTATTGCGTCGAGATGCATAGCCGCGAAGCGCGCCGCGACGGCGAAAGCGAGCAGCGGCTCTATCTCGTCTCCGCATGGAAGGAATCGCCGCTGTTTTCACAGCGCGAACGCGCGGCCTTGGCCTGGACCGACGCGCTGACCAGGATTGCCGACAACGGTGTGTCGGACGAACTCTATGCAAGGACGCTCGAATATTTCTCGGAAGAGGAGCTGGTCAAGCTCTCGGTTGCGCTCGGCATGATCAACACCTGGAACCGGCTTTGCGTTCCGTTTCATGCAATCCATCCGATGCCAGCAGTCTTGGCCGCCTGAGCATGGACCAGGCGCGGGGCCTTGCGCCGCGCGCCTCTTTTCTGCCCGAGGACCCGACAGCATGTTTTCAAACTTTGATAGTGAGATCCTATTCGCCGCCCGCCTGCTGCTTGGCGGCGCCTTTGTCTTTGCCGGCCTGCGCAACATTCAGAACGCGGCGTTGGTGAGCCAATTGATGACGACGCGCGGCGTGCCGCAGGCACGGCTGGTTCTTTGGCTGGGGATCGTCCTGCAAATCACTGCCGGAGCGCTGGTGATCGCGGGCATCTGGACCGCTCCGGCGGCGGCATGCCTGATCCTGTTCCTGATCGTCGCCACGCCGATGTTCCATAACTTCTGGGATCATCAGGGCCCGGAGCGCGCGTCCCGCATCAACGGCTTTGTCGGCAACGTCGCGCTGGCCGGAGGATTTCTGGCGCTGATCGCGCAGCCGCTTTGACAACGACTGATGCCTCTTGGAGGCAGCCGCTCACGCCGCATACCGCAAGCCGCCGTCGCAGGTCAGGATCTGGCCTGTGACGAAGCTGTTCGAAACCAGGAACGCAATTGCCTCAGCGACGTCCTCGGCGCGGCCAATGCGGCCGACCGGTGTCTTGCCGGCATAATCGGCAAACACCGCATGGCGCTGTTCATCGGGCAGGAAATCCCACCACGGCGTGTCGATGACGCCCGGCGCCACGACATTGACGCGTAGCGGCTTCAGCTCCATTGCCAGGATCGGCACCACGGTCAGCAGCATGCCGTTGACGGCGGCGATGCCGGCGACACCCGGCGCCGACAATTGCGCCGACACCGCCGAGATGAAAGTCACCGAGCCGCTCTTGTTCAGCGTCGGCAAGGCGGCCTGCAGGCAGGAGAGCTGTGGCCGGACCTTCTCGTCGACGCCACCGCCGATGTCGGTCAGGTCAAGCGTTTCGAACGGACCGAGCCCCTTGCCGCCGCTGGCGGCCAGCACCAGGTGATCGAAAGGGCCGAGATCGTTGAAGAACCGGCGAACCTCGTCCGGCTTCGCGGCATCGAAGGCAGCCTTTTCGACTGCGCCGCCAAGGCTTTGCCAGGCGTTGTCGAGCCTTTCCCGGTTGCGCCCGGTGATCGTCACCTTCATGCCCGGGCCAAGCAGCTTTTTCGCGGTGGCGAGGCCGATGCCGGAGGAGCCGCCGACGATCACGGCGTGCTGCGTTTTCTCGGTCATGAATTTTCTTTCTTCGATGTTGCGGAAACGGGTGCGAGCCCGACAAGGCCGAGACTCAATTCGCGCAACTGCTGCTTCGCCTTCACGTCATAGGCTTGCGCATCGACACGGGATTCCCTTTGGCCGTCGAAATAGAGGCCGCTTCGCCCTTCGAGTGCCGGCGATGTGGCGAGGTTGATGATGGCTTCGGCGCCGGTTTCGACCGAGCTCCACGGCGTGATGCCCGCCTGCCGCACCATCGTGGTGTTCATGTAGCTTGCCGGATGCAGGCTGTTGACGGTCACATTGGTGCCGTGCAGCTGCTCCGCCAGGTCGATGGTGAACATGATCTGCGCCAGCTTGCTCTGGCAGTAGGCGCGGACGCCGTCATAGGAGCGGGTCAGCATGACGTCGTCGAAGTCGATCGCCTGCTGGCCGGCCGAGGCGACGTTGACGATGCGCGCCGGCGCGCTGGACTTGAGCAGCGGCAGCAGCTCCATGGTGAGCAGGAAGCCGGCGAGATAATTGACGGCAAAGCGCAACTCGTAGCCGTCGGCGCTAACCTGTCGTTTGGAGTTGGGGCCGGCTGTGCCGACGCCGGCATTGTTGATAAGGATATCGAGCCGCTTGGTCCTTGCGCGCACCGCCTCGGCGAGGCGGCGGACTTCCGCCAGGGAGGAGAGGTCGGCGACCAGCAGCTCGGCCTTGCCGCCGGCGGCTTCGATTTCGGCCACGGTCGCCTTGCCCCTAGTCGCGTCGCGGCCATGCACCAGGATACGAGCGCCGCCGGCGCCGAGGCTTTGCGCGACGACGCGGCCGACGCCGTCGGTCGATCCTGTGATGAGGATTGTCTTGTCTTTCAGTTCCATGTTCAGAGCCTCCATGTCATCGCTCTGAACGGAAAGATGGGGCACCGGCCACTTGCCAAACAGTTCAAGCTTTATCCTGGTATCGATACTGCTATAATAGCACCGATGGATTCACCGACACACTCCGCCGAAGACAGCCGCCGCCGCGAGCTTGGCGCCTTTCTGCGCTCGCGGCGCGAAAGGCTGACGCCTTCGGCCACCGGCATTTCGACCGGCCTGCGCCGGCGCACGCCCGGGCTGCGGCGCGAGGAGGTGGCGATGATCGCCGGCGTCGGCACGACCTGGTACACCTGGCTGGAGCAGGGCCGCGACGTTCGGCCGTCGGTGGAAGTGCTGACGGCGCTCAGCCGGGCGCTGCGCCTGGACACGGCCGAGCAACGGCATCTGTTCATTCTTGCCGGCCGCCCGCAGCCGGAGCGTCGCGTCGACGCGCCGGAAAAAGTCGATAGCCCGTTGCTGCACATGCTGCAGAGCCTGGTCCTGCAGCCGGCCTATGTCCTTGGGCGGCGCTGGGACGTGCTGGCCTGGAATTCTGCTGCGGCAGCCGTGTTCGGCGACTATGGCCTGCTGGAGGGCGATGCCCGCAACATCGTCCATATGGTTTTCACCAGCCCGCAGCATCGGCGCCTGCTCGTTGATTGGGAGGAACTGGCACGTGCCGTGCTGGCGTCATTCCGGGCAGAAAGCGCCAGATATGTCGGCGATCCGGATTTCGAGCGGCTGATCGCGCTGATGACGCGCTCGAGCCCGGAGTTTCGCGCCTGGTGGCCGCTACGCGACGTGGCCCGTAACCTGTCGGGTGTAAAGCATGTCAGGCATCCGACAGCGGGTGCCATGGCGTTCGAGCATATGAGCCTGTCGATCGACGACGGCTCGGACATGAAGCTGATCGTCTACACGCCGCTCGCCGAGCAGAACTCGATCGCCAAGCTGCAGAAGCTGCTCGATGCGCTGCCGGCCGAGCGGCGCAGCGCGTGAGCCCAGCTTCGTCATCCTGGGGCGTAGCAGCCGCGAAGCGGCGTCGCGGAGACCCTGGGATCCATATGTGGACGGCGCCCTGCCTGCAACGGTTGTTTTGCGTCGTTTTCGATCGCTTGCGTCCATATGTCCGGCCTTTGAG
>NZ_JAMYPO010000049.1:0-49264 GCF_040320365.1 Mesorhizobium sp. M0701 | reverse complement strand
CCGGACATATGGACGCAAGCGATCGAAAACGACGCAAAACAACCGTTGCAGGCAGGGCGCCGTCCACATATGGATCCTAGGGTCTGCGCGACGTCGCTTCGCTCCTGCTCCGCCCTAGGATGACGACCGCGGAGAGGCTTCGGCTAAATCCACCAAAGCTGGAATAGGCGCGACCGCCCTCATTCCGCCTCGGCCACCATCTGCCGTCCGCCAGTCCAGTCGCGCCAGGCGCGCTCATCGCCACGGAACACGTTGAGGTCGATGCGGCCCCTCACCCCGTGCGACAGGCCGGAGCCGGAGTACTGCCAGAACAGCCATTTGCGATCGGGATAGACCTTTGACGGGTGCGCGGCCACGGCGCGCAGCCAGAACGGATAATCGGGGAAGGCGCCCCTGAGATTGTCACGGTAGAAGTCGGGCGCGGTGTAGATGATCGGGCGCTGGCCGTAATGGCGCTCCAGCCTGTCCATGAACACCTGCATCTTTTCCAGCACCTTTTGCCGCGACGGGCGCCGCTTGCAGCTGGAGTCGCCGTTCCACTCGACGTCGATCACCGGCGGCAGCGCACCCTCGACCCGCGGCACGTTGCGGATGAACCAATCGGCCTGCTCGCCGGCAGTGCGGCACCAATAGAAGAAGTGATAGGCGCCGCGCTTGAGGCCGGCGGCGTCGGCACTGCGCCAGTTTCTGGTGAACATCGGGTCGAGATGGTCGCCCCCGTCGGTGGCCTTGATATAGGCGAAGTTGGCGCCCTGGGCACGCAGCTTTCCCCAGTTCACATTGCCCTGCCAGCGCGAAACGTCGACGCCGTGGACGGCGAGACGCCTCGGCGAGGATGCCTTGCCGAAATTGATCGGCTTGGCATCGCGAAAACCATAGCGCGTGACCGGCTCGGCAAGCATCGCCGGTGCTGCGCGTGTCAGCCGCTTCGGCGGTGACATCAGCGCGATGACCTCGGCCGGCGGATCGATGCTTTGGTCGGGCTCCAATGTAGCGACCGGCTGTTCGTCCTGCTCCTGTTCCGCGAAGGCGGGCGCAGCATCAGTTTTCGCAGCAGATGCCACCGGCGCGGGGGGGCGCACAACCGAGCTGGTGGTCTCGCTGGACGGCACTTGCAGCGCATCGACGCCGGAGGTCGACGTGCAGCCGGCAAGGCACAGCGCTGCGATCGAAAAGATGACGACGCCTGATAACCGCATCTGGACCTGTACGCAAAACACAACAGACCGAAGGCAGGACAACGCCGCCGGACAAACCAAGCTGGATTCCTAACAAGAAACTACCAACAAAGTTTGAATCGAATTGTTAGGGCTTTGCATCGGGACGTTGGCCCGGACGGAGGTGCGCTATCCCCCAGCGTTCGGCCACGTGGCTGCCTCGCAATCCCGCTTGACAACTCACGGCATGAGATTAGTCTCCACTAATCTTACGGTGTAAGGCCATACTTGGGAGGAAGTCATGCAGCCCGCCGCCTTGTCAGAATTGCAGCCCGTAGCCCCGCCCGAGCCACACTCGCCCGCCATCGGGATCGACGAGATATCTGGCGATCTCAGCCGCACCATCGAACGCGCCGAGGTCGATGCCTGGCTCGACCTCTATCGCGCCGCCCCGGCAGACTTTGCCGCAAGGCAAGGCCTTGCCATCGCCGAAGATGGCGATCTCGTCTGGACCACCTGCACGACGATCCCGTTCATCCATTTCAACTGCGTCAAGAATTTCGGTGTCGATAGCGCAGCCACCGAGAGCCGGCTCGACGCGCTTCTGGCGCATTATCGCGAGGCCGGTATTCTGAGGCCCTGGTTCTACACCAATCCACATACCGAGCCGGCGACGCTCAGCTGCTGGCTCGAGGCGCGCGGCTTGCAGCGTCAGGGCGGCTGGGAACGCATCTTTCGCGACGCCGCGCCATTGCCAGCGGAGCCGCTTTTCCCGACTGAGAACGTCTCGGTCGAGCGGGTGACGCCGGCAACGGCAAGGGAATGGGCCGGGTTCATCGACAGCCAATATCGGTTGCCGACCTCACCGTGGTTGCTGGCGCTGGCAGGCCGACGCGGCTGGCAGCATTACTTGCTGCGGCGGGACGGCGCGGTGACGGCGGTGCGCTCGATGTTCATCGGTGCCGACGGCATGGCCTGGAGCGGCATCGACGCGCCGGTGCCCGGCATCATGGCGCCGAGCTTCGACCTCGATGCAATGCTCGGCGAAGCGGTGGTGCGCGACGGACTTGCGGCCGGTGCAAAACTGTTCGTGGCCGATATCGAGGCGCCGCGAGCCGAACGTGACGGGCCAGCCTACCGCAACTATGCACGCCTCGGCTTCAGGCTCCCTTATTTCCGCAGCCATTACAGCTATTTGCCGGCAAATTCCGGCTGACCGCTTCAAGACCCTAGCTGCACAACCACAGCTTGTGACAGGTCGTGGCCATCAGGTGGGCCGGCGGTACAAAGCGATCGTTGACCGGCGCATCATCGTCTACCCGGCGGACTTTTTCCTCGAGCAGCGTGCGAAGTTGTGCCGGCTGCACGCGGTCGCGCTCCATCACCAGCTTGATCATCGGATCACTCAAGAGCTCGTCCAGGGTGTTGATGCTGTCGTTCATTCCGTCGCCTCCTCGACTGCCGCCCGCACGCAATAGATAGGCAGCAATGATGGCCCGCCAATGACGCTTTGCCGGCTATCTCGTGTCGCTTTGGATTAAATTTTGTCCAGATTTCACCTCAAGCCGGAGGTGGCGCGCCTTCATATTGCGGCAGGCCGTCATCGATCTGCACCCAGGGCTGCTTCGAGGCGGTCCAGATATGCATCTCAGGCCTGAACACCGAGGGATCATCGAGGGAGCCGGTGGTGATGCCGATGATGCCGGCGGAATCGCGTCGGGAAAACATCGTCGTGCCGCAGCGGGGACAAAAGCCGCGCTTGAGATCGGGCGAGGAATTCACCGTCGCCAGCGGTCCGTCGACTGTCACATCGTCGATGCGGAACAGCACGCGCGCGTTAAAGGCGGCACCCAGCGCCTTCTGGCACAACCGGCAATGGCAGACGCGCTCATTGATCGGTGCCGCCTCGGCGCGGTAGCGCACCGCGCCGCACAAACACCCGCCCTGATATCTTGCCATCACCCGCGTCCCTGCCCTGTGAGGATAGGCGGCATACCTATCGATAGGCGTGGCAGCGTCAATTGAAAAGCTTTGATGGCGCCATCTATAGCTGTGATGCGGCCGATCCACGATTGGCCGATGCGCCGGGCCAAGGCCCCATGGGCGAAATGCCGGCCATCTCGCGGAAGACGGCCGGCAGACAATTGACTGGGCGTCAGTTCGTTTCGTTGACGACCTCGTCCCAGGTCTTGACCTTGGTCTGGCCATTGAGGAACGGCAGCGCGGCAGCTGTCAGTTCCGGCGCGAAGAACACGTCGTAGTGGGTGCGGTTCGGCAGGATCGCCAGGCGGTTCTGCGACAGGTTCTCGCGCATCCAGCCGGCGTCCTTCAACCCGCCGCCGAGCATCTGATAGAACTTGATCTCGTGCTCGGGCCGGTACATATCGCTGTCGCCGAACACCAGCATCACCGGCATTTTCAGCTTCGGCACGTCGGCCGAATAGTCGTAGTCCTTGCGCATATAGGCGCCGAGCTGGTCGAGCAGTTTCGGAAAATCCTCCGGATGCGGCGCAACCGCGACGTAGGACTTGTACATCGGCGTGTCCTTCATCATGTCGGCCATCGCCGCGCCGACCTGTGCCTGCTGGCCACGCATCTCGGCATAGAAGCCGTCCGCGGCATAGCCGGTCGAGACCAGCACCAGGCGGCGCACCGTTTCGGGATGCTGCACGGCCATGCGGAAGGCGACGCCGCCACCCAGCGAATAACCCATCACGTCGACCTTGTCGTAGCCGAGTGCCTTGACGATCGCCGCCATGTCGTCGCCCATCGCCTCCAGGCTGAGCGGCCGGTCGCCGAGCGCGGTACGGCCATGGCCCTGCAGGTCGACCCCGATGACGGTGCGGTTCTCGGTAAGCTTCGGCAGGATCGGCGCGAACATGTCGGTCGTGCCGAGACCGCCATGCAGCAGAAGCAGCGGCTCGCCCTTGCCGTAGACGGCGTAATAATAGTTCAGGCCGTTGATCGGCAGCAGGCCGGATTTTTCCGGCTTCGGCAGTGTTGCGGTTGCGGTCGTCATGGCGGGCTTGGCCTCCTCTGCGTTGATGGTGCCCGGCGCGGCAAATAGCGCGGCGGCCGAGGCGAATATGGCGAAAAATACCGATCTGGACACGTCAGTCTCCCTCTCCCGTTTGCATCAAAGTCGCTTGGCGACCTCCTCAAGCTGTTCGGCGCACTGGCCCCAGCCGTCGTGAAAACCCATTTTTTCGTGCTGTTCGCGGTCGGCGACCGACCAATGCGCGACGCGGGCAATGTAGCGGGTCTTACCCTCGCCCTCGTCCTCAAAGGTCAGCACGACCGTCATGAACGGCTTTTCGGACGGCTCCCACGCCTTCGTATAGGCATCGGTGAAGACAAGCTTTTTGCCCGGTACGACTTCGAGGAAGATGCCTGGATTCGGGAACTCCTTGCCGTCGGGATCGGCCATGACGACAAGGGTGGAACCACCGGTCCGCACATCCATTTCGGCGCGCGGCGTCATCCACGGCTTCGGCGAGAACCATTGCGTCAACAGCCTTGGCTCGGTCCAGCAGCGATAGACGTTCTCGTGCGGCGCATCGATGATGCGGGCGAGAACCAGCTCGCGATCGGAGTTGGGGGCGATGTCGAGCTTGGTGGTCATGATGTTTCCTCACACGTCGGTTTTGGCTTCCGTGTCTAGGACGAACCGACAAGACGCAAGCCGACACGGTCCGCGAAAAAATCCGCGGGACAGGCGATTCGAACGACGGAAATAAGTGGCTTCAGTGGCGCTTGGCTTGCACCAGGTAGGCGTCGATCTCGGTCTCGCCGAGCCACTTGGCCGCTTCCAGCCGATGCAACCCTTCGACGAGGATATGGCGCTTGCCGTCATGGCGCACCTGGATCGGCATCTTCATGCCGTTTTCCAGAATGTCCTCGGCCAGATGGCGGACGGTCTCGGGATGCAGCGTCTTCTTGCGCGCCGTCGGCACGTAGATATCGTTGACCCTGACCTTTTGCACTCTCAGCATATCGGCTCCCGTGGCGGACAAGGCCGCCCTTTGTGAGATAGTCTGTTTGTCAGGCAAGGCCAAGTGAGCAGCCCGGCAATGGCTGGCCCGATCGTTTCCAATTGACGCTTGGCCGGCGGATGGCCGAAATGGCGGCCTTCGACCTTAGCGGTGTCCATGAACCATCTGCCGACCGAGTTTCCCGATTTCGGACTGACGCCGGAGCAGCGACGCCAGGCGGTGCGCAGCCATTACTGGGAATGGCCCGGTATGGATGGCGGGCGCGGCGAAATCTGGTGCTACAGCGACCGTTTTTCCTATCGCCCCGGCGAGATGGTGGCGCTGCATGTCAGTTCGACGGCCGCCGGTTTCGGCATCGCAATCATCCGCGACGGCGGCGCGGAAACGACAATGTTCGAAAGGACCGGGATTGCGGCGCGCTGGCAAGATACGCCGGACCAATGTTCGGTCGAAGGCTGCGGCTGGCAAGCATCGTTCGAGTTTCGCATCGGCGACGACTGGCCGTCCGGCGCCTATCGCGTCACGCTTGAAGCGGACGCTCGCGACGGCAAGCCGATCCGCTGTCATCACCTTTTCATCGTCTCGCCGCAGCCCGGCAAGAAACCCGGCCGCGTGCTGCAGGTCGCGGCCACCGGCACCTGGCTCGCCTACAATACATGGGGGGTTCCAACCATTACGAAGGCATCACCGGGCCGGCCCTCGACCAATATGCACGAATGGTGTCGACGCAGCGGCCTTGGTGCCGCGGCTTCGTCGTGCTGCCCAGGGACGCGCCGCGCGTGCCGCTCGAAGTCGCCGTGCCGCCGAAAACCGTGCCGCGCTATCCGCATATGGAATGGGCCTTTGCTACCGGCCATTCGAAGAAATACGCCTCAGCCGGCTGGGCAAGCTACGACAGCCATTTCTTCCGCTTCGCCGAGCGTGCCGGCTACGCCGTCGATCTCGCCAGCCAGCACGATCTGCATTTTTCGCCCGACATTCTCGACGGCTATGACTGCGTCGTCTTCGTCGGCCACGACGAATATTGGACCTGGGAAATGCGCGATGCGGTCGACACCTATGTCGAGAGCGGCGGTCATGCGGCGCGCTTTGCCGGCAATTTCATGTGGCAGACCAGGCTGGAGGACGAAGGCCGCCGGCAGGTCTGCTACAAATACCGCGCTCGCGCCGAGGACCCGGCCTATCGCGGCGGCGATATAAGGCGCGCCACCAATTCCTGGGAAGCGCCGGAAATCGGCCGGCCGGGTGCGGCGACCTTCGGCCTCAACGCGACAAGAGGCGTCTATGCCGGCTGGGGCGGCTGCGCGCCACGCGGCGTACGCGGCTTTCCGGTCTACCGGCCGGAGCATTGGGCCTTCGCCGGCACCGGCATCTACTATGGCGATCTGCTCGGCGCCGACAGCCACGTCTATGGCTACGAGGTCGACGGGCTCGATTTCGAGATCCGCGGCGGCCTGCCCTACCCCACAGCCATAAGCGGCGCACCGGACGGCCTGCAGGTGCTCGCGGTCGGCATGGCGAGCCAGGCCGAGGAAAGCGCCGACATTGCGTTCGAGGACCAGTTCCTCGGCGACGAGGACGGACGCTTCACCGCCGAGACGCTGTTCGGCGAGGCAAGCGATGCCAATCTCGACAAGGTCAAACGCGGCAACGGCATGATCGTTAATTTCCGGCGCGGCAAGGGCGAGGTGTTTCACGCCGGAAGCTGCGAATGGGTTGCCGGCCTGCTAAGGCAGGATGCGATTGTCGAGCGCGTCACCAGAAATGTCCTCGACCGCTATCTTGGAAAGCCATGACATGTTGAAGTCTCCTGCCCCGGAAACTCGCGAAGCCTCGCATCTGTTTTATCTATCCAGCCTGCGCCGGCCGCTGATCGACCGCGCCGAAGGCATCTACATGTGGACGCAGGATGGCCGCCGCTTCATCGACGGATCGAGCGGCCCGATGGTCGCCAATATCGGCCACTCCAATCGCAACGTGCTCGACGCGATGAAAAGGCAGATGGACCGCGCCACCTTCGCTTACCGTCTGCATTTCGAGAACGAACCGGCAGAGGAGCTCGCGCGGCAGCTGGCGGCCAAACTCCCCGAGGGCATGGACCGCATCTTCTTTGTCTCCGGCGGCTCGGAAGCGACCGAATCCTGCATCAAGCTGGCGCGGCAATGGGCGGTCGCCACCGGCCAGCCCAGCCGTCGGAAGGTGATCTCGCGCTTTCCCTCCTATCATGGCGGCACGCTCGGCGCGCTCGCCGTTACCGGCGACGATGCGCTGTCCGAAACATTTGTGCCGATGATGCAGATGATGCCGACCGTGCCGGCGCCCATCGCCTGGCGCGACCGCGACAATCTTTCGATGGAACAGCGCGGCATCCGCTACGCCGACATGCTGGAGGAAAAGATTCTCGCCGAGGGACCGCAGAGCGTGCTCGCCTTCATCATGGAGCCAGTCGGCGGCGCTGCCACGGCAGCACTGGTGGCGCCGGACAGCTACTATCCGCGCATCCGCGAGATCTGCGATCGCTACGGCATCCTGCTCATCCATGACGAAGTGATGAGCGGTGCCGGCCGCACCGGAAAATTCCTCGGCGGCGACCACTGGAACTGCAAGCCCGACATCGTCGCGCTGTCGAAGGGGCTGGGCTCTGGCTACGCGCCGCTCGGCGCGCTGGCGGCACCGATGCGGCTGGTGCAGCCATTGCTCGCGTCGGGCGGCTTCCAGCACGGCCATACCTATGCCGGCAATCCGCTCGCCTGCGCCGCCGGGCTCGCCGTGCTCGGCGAGATGGACCGTCTCGGCCTGATCGCCAACGCGGCTGTCATGGGCGAGCTATTGATGGACGAGCTGAAGGGATTGGCGAAGCGGTTTCCGTTCATCGCCGACGTCCGCGGCAAGGGCCTGCTCACCGGTGCCGAGATGCTTGCGGATCCCGACACTCTGAGGCCGATCGAGCCGGCAAAGAAGGCCACCCAGCGGCTGCTCGACCTCGCCTACGAGCGCGGCCTGATCATCTACGGACGCAAGGTCAAGGGCGGTGTCGACGGCGACAATTTCATGGTCGCGCCGCCGATGATCGTCACCGCCGCGCAGATCGGCGAGATCGTATCCATCATCGGCGACTCGCTCGAGGTGCTGGCCAGCGAGCTCGACCTGCCGGTCGAAGGTTGAGGCGACCATGGCACCGCGCAAAGTCATCATCACTTGCGCCGTTACTGGGTGGGTACACACCCCGTCGATGTCGCCGCATCTGCCAGTGACGCCGGACCAGATCGCCGCAGACGCGATCGCCGCCGCCGAGGCCGGCGCTTCGATCCTGCATCTTCATGCCCGCGACCCCAAGGATGGGCGGCCGACCGCCGACCCCGAGGTGTTCATGCAGTTCCTGCCGCGCATCAAGCAGGCGACCGATGCGGTGATCAACATCACCACCGGCGGATCGTCGCTGATGACGCTCGACCAGCGGCTGGCCGCGCCGCTCAGGGCCGAGCCGGAAATGTGTTCGCTCAATATGGGTTCGATGAATTTTGCGCTGTTCCCGATGCTCGAGCGGCCGCGAGAATGGCAGCACGAATGGGAGCCGAAGCTGCTCGAGGCTACCCGTGACACGATCTTCAAGAACACCTTTGCCGATATGGAGACGGTGCTGGAAAAGCTTGGGCGCGGCTGCGGCACGCGTTTCGAATTCGAGTGCTACGATGTCGGCCATCTCTATTCGCTTGCGCATTTCCGCGACCGCGGGCTGGTGTCGGGACCATTGTTCATCCAATTCGTGCTCGGCATATTGGGTGGTATCGGCGCCGATCCCGAAAACCTGGTCCACATGAAGCGCATCGCCGACAAACTGTTCGGCGACAGCTACCGGTTTTCGGTGCTGGCCGCCGGACGCCACCAGATGCCGATGATCTCGATTGCGGCGGCGATGGGCGGCAATGTCCGCGTCGGGCTGGAGGACAGCCTCTACGACGGGCGCCAGCTCGCCAAGTCCAATGCCGACCAGGTGCGCCGCATCCGCGGCGTGCTCGACGGATTGTCGCTGGACGTCGCTACGCCGGCCGAGGCGCGGCAGATGCTGGCGCTCAAGGGCGGCGACCGCGTGGCGTTCTGAGATGCGGCCGTGACCAACCCACCGTCAAGAGACATTGTCATCCGCCCCGGCCGGGTTGAGGACGTCGAAACCATCCACGCCGCGCTCCTGCGGCTCGGCGCGCATGTCGGCGCACATCAGGAGATCACCTCGACAGCTCAGGATCTCCGCACCTATGGCTTTGGCGAAAAGCCTGCCTTCTCGACCTTGATCGCCGAAGTCGGTGGCGAATTTGCCGGGCTTTGCTTGTATTTTCCGATCTTCTCGACATGGATGGGACGGCCCGGCGTCTATGTGCAGGACCTCTATGTCGAGGATCGTTTTCGTGGCGGCAGGATCGGCGAGCGCCTGCTGCGCCGGGTCGCGGCGCAATGCCGGAAGGCAGGCGGCGTCTATCTCAGGCTGTCCGTCGATACCGACAACGAGACCGCCAAGGCTTTTTACGAACGGTTGGGCATTGCCTGGTCGAGCTACGAGCAGGTGCAGAAGACCGTCGGCGACGCCTTTTTCGCCTTCGCCGATGCACCGGAGGAGCCAACATGAAAGCCTTCTATGCCGAAGAACAGAAGCGCCACGACCCGAAGGCGTTCCTCTCAAGCGGCGCGCCGCAGCCCAATCCGGAAAGGCCGGAACGGGTCGAGCGATTGTTGGCCGGCGCAAAGGCTGCCGGCTGCACGATCGAACGGCCGCGGGATCACGGGCTCTGCCCGATTGCGGCGGTGCATACGCCGGAATACCTCGATTTTCTCCAGCATATCTTCGCGCGCTGGCAGCGCATCGAGGGCGCCTCGGCCGAGGTCATCCCCAATATCCATCCGATCGCGCGGAACGGCTCCTATCCGGCCTCGGCGGTCGGCCGGGCCGGCTACCACATGGCCGACACCGCCTGCCCGATCTCCAGCGAGACGTGGCAGAGCGCGCTTTGGAGCGCCTGGAGCGCGGTTGAAACCGCCGAGGCGGTGATGTCGGGAGCGCCGGCCGCCTATGCGCTGTGCCGGCCGCCCGGCCATCACGCCTTTGCCGATGTCGCCGGCGGCTTCTGCTTCATCAACAATTCGGCCGTCGCTGCACAGGTTCTGCGCAAGCAGGCGGCGCGGGTGGCGATCCTCGATGTCGACCTGCACCACGGCAACGGCACGCAAGGCATCTTCTATGCCCGGCCGGACGTGCTCACCGTGTCGCTGCATGCCGACCCGGTGCGCTTCTACCCGTTTTTCTGGGGCTATGGCGACGAGCGCGGCGAAGGCGCCGGCCTCGGCTACAATCTCAACCTGCCGCTGCCGCGCAAATCCGGCGATGCAGCGTTCCTCGAAGCGCTGGAGGCATCGTTCCAGCGCATCAACGCCTTCTCGCCCGATGCGCTTGTGGTGGCGCTGGGGCTAGATGCCTTCGAAGGCGATCCGTTCGGCGGGCTGTCGGTGAGCACGCCTGGTTTTTCGCGCATTGGCGAGGTGATCGCCGGGCTCGGCCTGCCAACGGTCATCGTCCAGGAAGGCGGCTATCTCTGCGACGAGCTCGGCGACAATCTCACCGCCTTCCTCACCGGTTTTGGCGGCGCCCACAAGCGATGATCCGCCCGCGAGGGCCGCTCAGGATCGTTCCTGCCTCAGCATGGCGACAACGCGATGCACGCTCTCCAGCGTCTCGTCGATTTCGGCTGAAGTGTTGTAATGAGCGATGCCGATGCGCACCACCCCCTGCTCGGCCGGAATGCCGAGCTGGTGGACGATCTCCCAGGCGTAGTTGTGGCCGGACCACAGGAAGATGTTTTCGGCATTCATCTGCCGCACGATCGTCTCCGGCACGATGCCTTCGACAGTGAACGACACCGTCGGCACACGCTCATTGATCCGCTTCGGATCGGTGATGCCGTGGATGGTCAGGCCGGCAATATCCGACAGACCGCCGATCAGCTGTCGCGTCAGCGGGTTCTCGTAAGCGATTGAAACTTCGAAGGCCTTGGCGATTTTCAACCGACGCGATCCTTGCGCGCCGGCTGCCGCGCCCAACTCGGCAAAATAATCGACAGCCGCCGACAGGCCGGCCATCAATTCAATTTGCGGCGTGCCAAGCTCGAAGCGCTCCGGCAAGGCATTGGACGAGCAACGGCACTTATACGGCTTAAGCGCATCGATAACGTCCAGCCTGCCCCACAAAATTCCCATATGCGGGCCGAAGAACTTGTAAGCCGAGCAGATCAGGAAATCGCAGCCGAGGTTTTGGACGTCGATCAGGCCATGCGGCGCGAACTGGACGGCATCGACGTAGACCAACGCACCAGCCCGCCTGGCGATGCCGGTCAACGCCTTCACCCGGTTGATCGACCCGGTGAGATTGCTGGCGTAGTTGAGCGCGACGAGCCGCGTCCTCTCGGAAAGCAGCGCGGCGAGCGCCGCCTCCTCGATCTGCCAGCTCTGCTGGTCGAAAGGCAGCCAGCGCACGACAAGGCCAAGGTCTTCTGCCAGTTGCAGCCAGGGCGAGACGTTGCCCTCATGGTCCATGCGGGTGAGGATGATCTCGTCCCCGGGCTTCATCGTGCGGCCGAGCGTTCGCGACATGTGGTAGGTCAATGTCGTCATGTTGGCACCGATGATGATTTCCTGCGGGCTCGCAGCGCCGAGAAAATCCGCCATCGCCAGGTGGGCCTCGTCCACGATGTCTTGTGCTGCAACGGTGGTCTCGAAGAAGCCGCCGAGGTTGGCATTGGTGGTCAGCAAGCAACGCGATACTGCGTCCGCCACCGCCTGCGTCACCTGCGTGCCGGCAGGATTGTCGAGATAGATGCGCCGGCGGCCCTTGTCGGTCAGCGACAAAGCCGGAAATTTCGCGCGCACCGCGTCGATCCGGAAGTCCACGGCTGTTCCCCTCTCCTTATGACGATCGGACAACCACGTCCCGACGCATCAAGGGCACGGATTGCCGACGCGCTGGTGGATCGCGTCAACGGCTTTCTGCATGTCCTCGGTCCAGACCACGTCGGCGGAAGAGAGCGCCATTTCGAGTTGCGAAATGGTGGTGGCGCCGATGATGTTCGAGGTGACCAAGGGCCGGTTCGAGATATAGGCATTGGCAAACAGCGCCGGCTCCATGCCGAAGGTGCGCGCCAACCGGTTGTATTCGAGCTGCACCTCGGCAGCATTCGGCGTCTCGTAGCGCTGGCCGCGATTGAACAACTGCGAGCGCGAGCCCTGCGGCCGCGCGCCATGATCGTATTTGCCGGTCAAATAGCCCTGCGCCAGCGGCGAATAGGCAAGCAGCGACACCTGCTCGCGCTCGCAGACTTCGGCAAGGTTCACCTCGAAGGTGCGATTGACGAAATTATAGGCGTTCTGCACCGAGGCGACGCGCGGGCCGAGGCCCTTGTCGGCTTCGGCGATGAAACGCATGACGCCCCAGGAATTCTCGTTCGACAGGCCGAAATGGCGGATCTTGCCGGCCTTCACCAGTTCATCAAATACGGCAAGCGTCTCGGCGATCGGCGTCTCGCCTTCCGGCACGCCGGCGGCATCGGAGCGTCGCGGTACGGCGCCGATGCGGTTCGGATTGGCGCCCCACGGCACGTCGCGTTCCGGCCAATGGATCTGATAGAGGTCGATGTAATCGGTGTTGAGCCTGGCGAGTGACTTATCGATAGCGTCGAAGATATCGGCGCGCACCAGCTTAGACGGGCGGTCGCCGCGAAACCAAGTGTTGGCGGTGCGACCAACTACCTTCGAGGCGATGATCACCTGGTCGCGATTGCGCTTCGCCTTCATCCAATTGCCGATGAATGTCTCGGTACGGCCTTGTGTCTCCGCCTTGGGCGGGATCGGATAGAGTTCGGCGGTGTCGATGAAATTGACGCCGCGCGCAAACGCCAGATCCATCTGGGCGTGACCGTCCGCCTCGGTGTTCTGCTGGCCCCAGGTCATCGATCCGAGGCAGATTTGCGACACGAAAAGATCGGTCTGGCCGAGACGGCGTTTGTGCATGGAGTTTCTCCGGCGGGAATTTTGCGCGGCTGCGCGAGGAGGAAGCAATAGCATACAGGAAAGCGTCGCCCGCTTCCAAGCCCACCGACGGCAGGCCAGGCGACTTTCCCAGGATGCCGGCGAACGGAGTTTTTCCCTGCGGTTAACAAAAAAGCCGGACTGCATGTGAATGCAGTCCGGAAGTTCGCCAGGAATGGCGAGGAAAAACCGGCCAAGTGCCGGCACTGAGGCCTACGGTCGAAGCACCACAGAAGTTTCGCGGGAACAGCCGAATTATGTCAAAAAAGATCAGGGCAGCATGGCTGCCATGCGAATGCTGCACTGCACAATTGTCATGATCTGCCTATATTGACGGCCGTGGAGGTTCAATAAGGGGCTTGAATCATGGGATTCTTCACTGAAATGTTCGCCCGTCCGCGTCCGCGGGAACAGCTGCGTTATCGTGCGGCACTGGCGCTGCTCCATTCGATGAGCAATGCCGATCGCGCCGATATCGGCGTCAAGCCGGCCGATTTCCCGCGCATCGCCCGGGAAATGTCCCTACGCTAAACAGCGCGCCGTGAGATATCCCCCCGCCGCGGTATATCTCACGAGCGGATCTCAACGCAATCCGAGGAAGATCGACTTGCCCAATGGCACGCCGTTGTGGCGCAGAATGTCGTAGGCGGTGGTCAGGTGGAAATAGAAATTGGGCATAGCGGCATGCAGCAGATACTGCATTCCCGGCATCGACACCTCGCGCCCCGCAAGCCTCAGTTCGACCATCCTGTCATCTGAACCATCGAATTCGGCCGCCGAGAACGTGGCGAGTAGATCGAGCGTCTTGGTTATGCGCGCCTGCAGCTCGGCGAAGCTCGCCTCATTGTCCTCGTATTTTGGCACCTCGCGCCCGGCAAGCCGCGACGGCGCCCCCTTGGCGTGATCGGTGGCGATCTGCACCTGCCTGGTCAGCGCAAACATATCCGGCGCCAGCCTCGCCGTCAGATACACCTGCGGATCGATCTTGCGATCAGCCGCATTTTGCTCGGCAATGTTCAGCACATTGGCTAGTGCCTTCAGCCTCGCCGAAAATACCGGCACGGATGCTTCATACATTGATATGGTCACAAGAAATCTCCACGCGGCCCGACTGCCGAGGGCGAGAGGTAGCGCTTTCGCAGGCGATTGTTCAAGCGTCACCACGCCGCCGCAATCGATATGATAGGATTTTTCATCGAGTGGAGGTTCCCGATGAGACGCGCCATTTTTGCAGCGACCGCTTTTGTCTCTCTTGCCATTGCCGGCCAATCGGCGCTCGCCGCAGACGCGCCTTATATCGACGACAGGTCGAATGCCGAAGCGGTCATCCGGTCGCTTTATAGTGCCATCAGCCGGCACGAATTCGCGCGCGCCTGGGACTATTTCGGCGACACCAAGCCGGCCAAGGATTTCAATTCCTTCGTCAAAGGCTATGACGGCACGGACACGGTCGAAGTCAAAACCGGTGGCGTATCCGAAGACGGGGCTGCCGGCAGCATCTACTACAGCGTTCCGGTCGCCATCCGGGCGACGGCCAAGGACGGCAGCGAGAATGTCTTTGCCGGCTGCTATACGCTGCGCCAGATCAACGCCTCGATCCAGGAACCGCCATTTCGCGCAATCTTCATCGACAAGGGTGCGCTGAAACCCTCAAAGGCCGATTTCGAAGATGCCGTGCCGGCAAGCTGCGGCGAAGGACCGCCGCCGCCGAAGAAGGACGCAGCGCTTGAGCAGGCCAACAAGGCGTTTGCCGCGACTTATGGCGACCAGTGCGACAAGGACATGCCCGGCGGCGATCCGCGAGGAGAGCCGGACGCCTACTCGCTCCGCTACAAGGATGCGGGGGCGGCCGAAAACGAGCCCGAACGCGAGACACGGCTGTTTCGCTTTTTCTGCTCGATGGCCGCCTACAATGAGAGCGCAGTCTATTACATCTACGACGACGTATCGGGCGTCCGGCAATTGCAATTCGCGTCACCGGAACTCGATATTCGCTATGAGAACAACAATAGCGAAGGCAAGGTCGAGGGCATCAACATCATCGGCTTCCAGACTGACGACCAGTTGGTCAACTCCGAATATGACGAGGCCACCAAAACGATTTCATCCTTGAACAAGTGGCGCGGCGTCGGCGACGCCTCGTCGGCCGGCACCTACCTGTTTCGCCACGGCAATTTCTCGCTGGTGCAGTATGAGGTCGATGCCTCTTATGACGGCGAGATCAACCCGCAGACCGTGCTCGACTACAACACCGCGCCCTAAGGGACGTTCGATAACATCCAGTTGAGTGTGCCTCGCCAGTCGGTCATGCGGATCGGCGTGCCATGTGTGCCGGTCTCGAAGCGGACAAAGCGGGTCGGGTAGGCTTTCGATTTGCCCAGAATCGATCGGAAGAAGGCTTCCTGTTTCTCGATTGGAAACACCGGGTCCTTGCTGCCCTGGCCGAAGAAGACCGGCACACGGCGCTTGAATGCGGAGCTTGAGAAGAAACTCTCGTCCCACAGCGAGCCGAGCAGCAGCAGCCCGTCGATGCGCCCGCCGGTGTCCTTGCGGGCGGCCAGCTTCCAGCACAACGCGCCGCCCATAGAGCCGCAGGCGACGAAGATTTTTGCGCGCGGCGACTGTTCGGCATAGTGGCCGATCAATGCGGCGATCTGGGCGGCACCGGTGTCGCCGAAATCGGAAAAATCCGGCGACAGATAGAGGCCGCCATTACCGGCCATCAGGTTCTTGATACGGTTGAAATTGCCACCGAAAGTGAAATCGTCAGCACCCTGCTTACGGCTGCCGCCCTGCCCGTGCAGATAAAGCACGATGATGCTGGCGCCCCCGGTCTTGCCGACGGCAATGTGGCGGACATCGCCTGCATCGGTCGGCAGCAATAGATCCTGCTGCACCTTACGCACGCCGGTGTCGGTGTATTGCGCGTGCACACGACGCTCAGGCACTTCGTCACGAGCGTTGATGTCGCGCAGCTCACGATAATCGACGACCGTATAGGCGCCGTTGCTCTCGGACGAGAGTGTGACCGGATAGGCGAACAGATCGTCCTTGAAGGGTTTGAGTTCGAGAGCGTTGGCGTAGGCGACACAAAAGAGCTGCAAAAGAATCGCCATCAGCAGGGCCGGGAGGCCAGAGGGGGGCAAGCGGAACCGGAAGCAGGAACGAAAGGCCATCCCTCAGCCATGCGTTTTTCGGCTTCGGTTTGTCAATCCTGCAGCACGCCGCCAGCGCTTTCCAGCGCCTCGCGCGTGTCGACATCGACGGCTGCCCCTTCGCCGATCTCGACGTCGATGACGTCGAACCCTTCGGCCTCGACCAGATGGCGGGCCCCGGTATCGCCTTCGAGGTGAGCGATCGCGGCAAACAGCGAACGCGGCAGCAGCACGGGATTTCCGCGCCGCCCATCGTGCGAGGCCCGCACCACCGATCGGCCTTCGGACCTGCAGAACGCCTCGATCAGCCTGTCGAGGTCGGCCGAGGCGACGCCGGGCATATCGCCGAGGACAATCATGGCGCCGGCGGCGTCGCCGGAAATCTTGGCGATGCCGGCCTTCAGCGACGAAGACAGACCCTCGCCGAAATCCGGATTGTCGGCGAAGATCACATCGAGGCCAGACAGTGCATCGCGCACGCGCTCGCGCTGGTGGCCAGTGACGACGATGGTGGCCGCGGCTTTCGAACCGACCGCGCGTTCGGCGGTGCGACGGACCAGCGGCTTGCCGTCGAAGAGCGCCAAGAGCTTGTTCGGCCCGCCCATGCGGCTGGAGCGGCCGGCGGCCAGAAGCACGATCTCGACCTTTGGTTCGGCTTTGGCCGGCAATGGCTCGCGCGGCTGCGGCCGCGTCGGAATTTCCATCAACAGCCCGCCGACGCCCATGCCGGCAATATCCCTGGCGGTCACGTCGACACCGGCGATCAGCCGGTCAAGCACCCAATCGAAGCCGTTCTCCTTGGGACTGCGGGCGCAGCCCGGCGCACCGATGATGCGCTTGCCGCCTAGAGTGCCTAGCACCAGTAGATTGCCGGGATCGACCGGCATGCCGGCGCGGATGACAATGCCGCCTGCCTTTTCGATCGCAGCGGGAACGACGTCGCCGAAATCGGCCATCGCCGAGGCGCCGAAGATAACCACCATATCGTTGTCGCGGATCAGCGAGGCCGCAGCGTCGGCGACGGGGATAATTTCATGCGGGGTTCGACGCTCCGCCGTCAGCCTGCCGCCCGAACGCGCCAGGCGCGCTTCGGTGACGCGCAGCGTCTTGTCGAGCACGCTGGGTTTGATGCCGGGCAGCACCGTCTGGATGACGCCGACGCGCACCGGCTGATAGGCGTTGACCGCAAATATCTCGCCGCCGGCGCAGATCCTTGCCACGGCATCGACCAAAGCGGAGGCGACCGCAAATGGGATGATCTTCACCGTTGCTACCATCTGACCTTTTTCCACCGGCGCATGCTGCGCGAGCGTGGCGATGGTGATCGTCGGATCGACGGCGTTGATGGCGTTGATCATCGCCGCGTCGACGGTGAACATGCCGGCAGCCTGCGCGTGGAGGTTGACCCTGCCGGTCGCGGCGGGCTTCGCCTCGATGTTGCGATGGATCATGGATGCGGCGATCTTTTCGGCAGCGACGTCCTCGCTGAGATCATCGGGCGCCAACACCGCCGCTACGACCTCGGAAATGCCAGCGGCCTTCAACAGGGACACATCCCCGGCGCTTAGCCTGTGCGCCTTGCGGAAGCGGCGCTCTCCGGCTGTGGTGGCGTGCGCCAGCACTGCCCCTTCGGCCGCATCGATCGCAACGGGACCAAATTTCACGCGACCGCGCCTTTGGATTCGAGGCCGCGGGAGCGAAAGGCGTGGATCGCTTGCGCCAACACCGCGACGGCGATCTCGGCGGGGCTGGCGGCGCCGATGTCGAGGCCGATCGGGGCATGAATGCGGGCGATCTGGTCGGCGGTCGCTCCCGAAGCCAGCAGGCGTTCCACACGTTTGGCGTGGGTCTTGCGGCTGCCGAGCGCGCCGACATAAAAGCAGCCGGCGTCGAGCGCCGCCTTCAGCGCGGAATCGTCGATCTTCGGATCGTGGGTGAGAGCAGCCAGCGCCGTATAGCTATCGAGCGGCTGACGCGTCAGCACATCCTCTGGCCATTCGGCATGCAGCGCGATATCGGGAAAACGATCGGGCGTGGCAAAGGCCGTGCGCGGATCGATGATCTCGACAGGATAGCCGGCGATCCTGGCCATCGGTGCCAGCGCCTGGCTGATGTGGACGGCGCCGATCACCACCAGCCGCGGCTGCGGCAGATGTGCGTTGAGGAAGAAGGTCCGTCCCTCAGCTTCGACCGAACCGGAATTGCCCGTGCGAAATGCCTTGGCGATGGCCGCCCCGAGTTCGCCGGCTACCCGGTCGCCCTCGCGCACGACACGGTCGCGGCCGTCGTCGAGATCGGTGACCAGGATTGCCGCGCGGCGGGCGCGGCGTTCGGCGTTGAGTGTCTTCAGCGCATAGGGATCCATTCGAGATCAACCCAATCTTTCTACATAGACCTTGATGCGGCCGCCGCATGACAGGCCGACTTGCCAGGCGGTCTCGTCTGCGACGCCGAATTCGAGCATTTTGGCCGTGCCGCTATCGATAACATCGACCGCCTCGGTGACCACCGCGCCTTCGACGCAGCCGCCAGAGACTGAGCCGTGGAAATTGCCTTCCGCATCGATGACCAGGTGGCTGCCGACCGGGCGCGGCGCCGAGCCCCAGGTCTCGACCACAGTGGCAATGGCGACATCCTTGCCGTCCTTCATCCAGCCCTCCGCGATGATCAGCGGGTCGCGGGCCTCATCGAGATAGATACTGCGTTCCATGATTTTCTCCCTGGCAGACATGTGGTTATGCGACGCGCTTCACGCCAGCCTCGATCCACGGGCGCGCGTCGACCGAACGCATAAAAACAGCACGGTTGCCAGCGACCGGTCCGCACATAATCCGCACGGGTTAACAGATCGAGCGTCTCGTCGACCGTCCGCGGCGTCGGACGCGGTTTTCAACTCGGTCATTCTGTTTTCGCGGGCGCGGCCATCTGAAAGCCTCTACAAAGCGTGGTAGCCGCGGTTGTGATAGATTAGCGGCCGCAAATTATCGCCGATGCGCAAACCTGTAACTTGGCCAAAAAGCACACGGTGGGTGGCCAGATCCTTGGAGTCGATCAGTTCGCAGTCGAAGACGGCGAGCGCGCCCTTCAGCGTCGGCGCACCGGTCGAGATCACATCCCATTCGGCCAACGCGAAACGCTCCTCGACCGGCAGGCCGGTAATGCCGGAAAAGCCGATCGACAGCGGCTCCTGATCCGAAGCCAGCGTGTTCAGGGCAAATTTGCCGTTTTCCACGAACGGCTCGTTCTTGGGATTTTCACGATTGAGGCAAACCAGGATGGTTGGCGGCGTGTCCGACACCGAGCAGGCCGCGATCACCGTCGCGCCGCGCCTGCCGGCAGGGCCATCGGTGGTGACTACATGCACATGGCCAGCAAAATGGGCCATCGCGTCGCGGTAGGCCTGCGGCCCGATGTCATTCTTCTTCAGCACCGATGATTTTCCACTAGTCAGAACCAACCGTTATATATGGGGGGATATTGCAGGCCACAAGCGAAGTGCTTGACCTATATCCCGAATTCGCGTGTTGCGCCAAAGCTGGCCAGCCTTTAGGTCTTGACGGCATTGGCGCCGGCAACCACGCGACCGGCGTGGAGGAATTCTTCGCTCGCATGCGACCTTGGACAACCACGATAGCGGTGCTGGCCTGGCTCTCGGTCGCCTGCAGTGCAAATGCCGAGACGCTGCTGGTCGGCGTCGCGGCACCTTTGTCGGGGCCGTCGGCGATCCTCGGCAAACAGATCGAGGCCGGCGCGACAATGGCGGCTGAAGCGAACGATGCCGAAATCAAGACGATCGATGACGCCTGCACGGCCGACGGTGGCGCCGCCGCCGCGCGGGAGTTCACCGCGGCCAAGGTCAACGTCGTCATCGGGTTTTTGTGCACCGACGCAATCGAGGCGGCTCTGCCGATCCTCAAGGATGCCGGCATACCGGTGATCACCGTCGGCGTTCGCACGGAAAGCCTGACCGACCGGCGCGCCAAGACCGGATGGCCGATCTATCGTCTCGGGCCGCGCGGCGACGACGAGCGCAATGCCGTTGCTGCCATCCTCACCCACCTATGGCAGACCGAGCTGTTCGCCATCGTCGACGACGGTACGATCTATGGCCGCGAAATGGCCGAGACATTTCGGGCAGCCGCCGAGCAAGCAGCTCTGAAGCCGGTGTTCGTCGACACGTTCCGGCCGCAGCTCGACAACCAGATCGGCCTGATCGGCCGGCTGAAGAAAGCCGGCGCAACGCATGTCTTTGCCGGCGGCGACGGCGATGATGTCGCCGTTATGGGCCGGGATGCTGGCCAGCTAAATACCGGCATGGTGTTTGCCGGCGGCGAAGCGTTGCGCGCGCCGCTCGGCGACGTGCCTTATGCCGTCGGTACGCTGATGATCGCGCCGCCCGAATGGGCCGATGTCGCCGACCCCAAGGTGCTGCAGAGCTTTGCCGGACAAAACATCGTGCCGGAAGGTTACACGCTTCCCGCCTATGCCGCGGTCGAGATCGCCAAGGCGGCGTCGGCATTGACGCAAAGCTCCGGCGAGAGGCTGGCCAATGCACTGACCGCACATGACTTCACCACGGCGATCGGACCGATCCGCTTTGACGAAAAAGGCGACCTGACGCAAAATCCTTATCGCGCCTTCCGTTTCGACGGCGGCCGTTTCTTGTCGGCGGAGAGCCAATGATGTCCAGCACGGGGATGTTCCGTACCGGTCCGCGCAATCTCATCACCGACGTCGCCGGCGTGCGTGTCGGCAGTGCAGCGAATGCGACGTTGAAATCCGGTGTGACCACCGTCATCTGCGACGAACCAGCCGTGGCTGGCGTGCAGATCCTGGGCGGTGCGCCGGGCACCCGCGAAACCGACCTGCTCGAGCCGCACAATTCGATCCAAGGCATCCATGCCGTGGTGCTTTCGGGCGGTTCGGCATTTGGCCTCGACGCCGCGTCGGGGGTGCAGGCGGCGTTGCGCGAAAGAGGCATCGGCGTCGAGGTTGGCGGCTTTCGCGTGCCGATCGTGCCGGCGGCGATCCTGTTCGATCTGCGCAATGGCGGCGACAAGGATTGGGGCCGGTATCCGCCTTACCGCGACCTCGGCTACGAAGCCGCGCAAGCCGCCGCGATCGACTTTGCGCTCGGCACCGCCGGCGCGGGTGCCGGCGCGCTGAGCTCCGGTCTGAAGGGCGGGCTCGGCTCGGCCTCGACGGTGCTGGACAGCGGCGTCACCATCGGCGCGCTCGCCGCCGTCAACCCGACCGGCTCGGTTACGGTCGCCGGGACCCGCCATTTCTGGGCGGCGCCGTTCGAGATCGGCGACGAGTTCGGCGGGTTAGGCTATCCCTACCCGATGCCTGACGATGCCAGAAAGGTCTTGCTGAAGTTCCGTGACAAGCATGCGGCAGAGCAGGCGGAAACCGGCGCCAACACGACCATCGCTGTGATCGCCACCGATGCGGTACTCACCAAGGCCGCCGCCAAACGCCTAGCGATATCAGCGCATGACGGCTTTGTGCGTGCCATTTGGCCGACGCACACGCCCGCCGACGGCGATCTCGTCTTCGCGCTGGCAACGGGCAAGAGCGGCATCGAGCTCGGGCTCAACGATGCAATCGATCTCTACGCCGCGGCCGGCGCCACGATGGCGCGCGCCATCAGCCGCGGCGTCTTTGCCGCGACGCCAGCCGAGGGCGATCTGTTCCCGGTCTGGTCGTCGCGCTGAACGCGCAACGCTCATTCGGGTGAGCCGTTATCAGACTGGATTATGATCAGGTGGGTTCGGATTTTTCTTCCTCGAACGTGACCGCAACATCCGAGTTTGCCGACAGCCGCACCTTCTGGCCCTCGACCTCGGCGACAAGGCTGAGAGGAATGAAGTGGTGATGGCCCCTGTGAGCGCCCTCGCCGCTGTCGCGCTTGGTCAGCTTTATGCGATCTCCGTCAACCTTGTCGACGGTACCGACATGGACGCCGTCGGCGCCGATCACTTCCATACGTTCGCGAATCTTGGCTGCATCTGTCATGGGGGTCTCCCTTAGAGCGCCGCGCGTCCTTTTGAACGCGCAAAGGACACTCTAAACATTTTGAATCAATGCACCGTGCCTTCCCAAAATAGGTACGGATTTTGGGGAAGGGCGAAGCGGTGAAGCTGCCGACAATAACAAACGACGGCCGGATTGGATGCATCGACTTTGTGTTTCAGTCAGCACGATCTTTTGACGGCATCGTGATAGGAATTTAACGGCGTCGACCGCCGGAATGGAAAGCCCCATGCGAAATCTTGCCCTGTTTGCAGTCTGCCTGCTTGCCCCGCTTGCAACTTTGGCCGCCGCCTACGCAGGCGATGTCGCCGAGCTTGAGATCCTCGGCTTCAGCAGTGATGGCGGGGTCTTTGCCTTCGAGGAATACGGCGTCCAGGACGGATCCGGATTTCCCTATGCGACCCGCTATTATATCGACACGGCCGACGACAGTTTCCTGAAGGGCTCGCCGATACGTGTCCGGCTCGACGACGAGAATGCCACGGTGGCCGCAGCGCGGCTGCAGGCCCGGCAAAGGGGCGAAGCGATCGTCAGTCAGGCGGAACTCACGGCAAATCGCGGCATCACCGCCGGCTTCAACCCGGTGACCGAGCTTTCTGCCGATCCCTTCCGCATGGTGGTCAATCCGCGCCCGATCTTCTCGCCGGTCGACGATCCGCTCGAGTTCCGGCTCGACCAGATCGGCATGAACGACACCGAACGCTGCCAGAGCCAGGGCGAGATCAATGGCTTTCGCCTGCTGCGCATCGAGGCGAAGGATGGCGGCCAGACGAGGATCATTCACGAGGACAAATCGATCCCGCAAAGCAGAGGCTGTCCGAATGGGTACCAGATCGGCGCGGTTCAGACATTTTCGCTGGATAGCGTCAGCACCTATGCCGTGCTGATCGCGGTGCGCCAATACGGCTTCGAAGGGCCGGACTATCGCTGGATCGCGGTAACCGGTCGCCTGTGACGTTCCCCGCCATGCGCTATCGCGCTCTGCGCCGTCTCCGCCGTGCTCTGCCGTCGCTGCGCACCGCATTTGCCGGTGCCTTGCTGTGGGCCACAGCGATGGGCGCCAGCGCGCTGCTCAATCTGCTGCAGTACGATTGGGAGACCCCGGCAAAGATCCGCTTCGTCTCGCTGCTTTATGCTGCCGGCGGTGCGCTGGCTTTGCCGGTTGGGCTGTTCCTGGCGCGGCTCGTCTCGCTCGGACGCCACTGGGAGATCGCCCTCGCCGCCGCCTTCGTCTGCCTTCTCGCAGCGACGATTGCCTTCACCGGCGGCCTCTTTGGGCTGCAATACCGCTCCTACTACGTCCAATGGCATGCACCCGCGCTCACCATCACCTGGGTTTTCCAGTTCGTGTTCACGATGTTGACGGCGCTTTACCAGTTCGTCGTCCTCGGCATCCGGCTGTATTTTCCGCTCGGTTTCATTGCGCTCGCTGTCGCCAGTGTCTGGTTTGCGCGCCAGCAACGTTGAGCATTTTGCCTGCCTCTGTTAGGACGCGGGCAAATGCTCTCGCAAGTCAGGACCGACTGATGATCCCTCGCTACTCCCGGCCGGAAATGGTGGCCATCTGGTTGCCCGAAACCCGGTTCCGCATCTGGTTCGAGATCGAGGCCTACGCCTGCGACGCATTGGCCGAGATCGGCGTCATCCCGAAGGAGGCCGCCAAGACCATCTGGGAGAAAGGCGGGGCGGCGAAGTTCGACGTCGAAGCCATCGACGAGATCGAGCGCGTCACCAAGCATGACGTCATCGCCTTTCTCACCCATCTTGCCGAATTCGTCGGGCCGGACGCCCGCTTCATCCACCAGGGCATGACATCCTCCGACGTCCTCGACACCTGTTTTGCCGTGCAGCTCACCCGCGCCAGCGACATCCTGCTGGCCGACATTGACGGGCTGCTTGCGGCGCTCAAGCGCCGCGCCTTCGAGCACAAGGACACCATCACCATCGGCCGCAGCCACGGCATCCATGCCGAGCCGACCACCTTCGGCGTCAAGCTGGCGCAGGCCTATGCCGAATTCTCGCGTTGCCGCGAGAGGCTGGTGCATGCACGCGAGGACATCGCCACCTGCGCCATCTCTGGTGCGGTCGGCACCTTCGCCAATATCGACCCTTATGTCGAAGAATACGTGGCCAAGAAACTCGGACTGAAGCCGGAGCCGGTGTCGACGCAGGTGATTCCGCGCGACCGCCACGCGATGTTCTTCGCCACGCTCGGCGTGATCGCCTCGTCGATCGAGCGGCTGGCGATCGAGGTGCGCCATCTTCAGCGCACCGAGGTACTTGAAGCAGAAGAGTACTTTTCACCCGGACAGAAGGGCTCGTCGGCGATGCCGCACAAGCGCAACCCGGTGCTGACCGAGAACCTCACCGGCCTTGCCCGCATGGTGCGCTCCTTCGCATTGCCGGCAATGGAGAATGTGGCGCTGTGGCACGAGCGCGACATCTCGCATTCCTCGGTGGAGCGCATGATCGGGCCCGACGCGACGGTGACGCTCGATTTCGCGCTGTCGCGGCTGACCAGCGTTGTCGACAAACTGCTCGTCTACCCCGACAACATGCTGAAGAACATGAACAAATTCCGCGGCCTTGTGCATTCGCAGCGCGTGCTGCTGGCGCTGACGCAAGCCGGTGTTTCGCGCGAGGACGCCTACCGGCTGGTGCAGCGCAATGCCATGAAGGTGTGGGAGCAAGGCGCTGATTTTCTTGAGGAACTTCTGGCCGACAAGGACGTTGTCGCAGCCTTGCCCGAGGCCGAGATCCGCGAGAAATTCGATCTGGGCTATCATACCAAGCACGTCGATACGATCTTCAGCAGAGTGTTCGGAGAAGCCTGATGATTTCGTCGGCCGGAGATTTCGATTTCCTTGCCCTGCCCGGGCGCGGCAATTCCGGGCCGGATCATTGGATGTCGCATTGGTGCCGGGTGTTCCCCAATTCGAGCCGCGTGCTGCAGGCCGAGTGGGACCGGCCAAAGCCTGAAGACTGGATCGGCCAGGTGGATGCCGCGGTGGCCGCCGCACCGCGCCGCGTCGTGCTGCTTGCGCATTCGCTGGCGGTGGCGACGGCGGTGAAGTGGGCTGCCGGCGCCAGTCAAAGCCAACTCGACAAGGTCGCGGCGGCATTCCTGGTTGCCGCGACCAATGTCGAGGATGCCGATCCCTCATTCGACGCGGTGCGCCCGTTCGCGCCGATGCCGCTGAAGCGCCTGCCCTTCCCGGCATTGGTGGTGGCAAGCCGCAGCGACCCGCGCGTCACATTCGACAAGGCGACCGCTTTTGCCGCAGCCTGGGGCGCGGATATCGCCGATGCCGGCGATCTCGGCCATATGGGAAATGAGGCCCGCCTGGGCGTATGGCCAGCGGGCCTGCTCATGCTTGGCCACTTGCTCGAAAAAGCGAACCTCTAGCCTACGCCTTACCGGGAACCGTCCTTATTACCGTGCCCCACGGATCCTCGCGGGTGGTCTCGCTTGCGGCATTGTCCGAGCGCATCTCGACCCAGGCCAAGCCGGAGCGGGCGGGATCGCGGCGACCGGCGCCCGCGCTCTGCCACGCATTTGCGCCAATGTGGTGATGATAGCCGCCGGACGACAGGAACACCGCCGCGCCACCGTACTTTGCCACTGTGTCGAAACCGAACTCCTGATGCCACCATGCTTCGGCTTCTTCCGGCCTGCCGACCCGCAAATGGACGTGGCCGATAATGCTGTTTTCCGGCGCGCCCTGCCAGCCGGTGTCGCCGGCCGGCACCTCGGCAACGACCGACGGAATGTTCAGCCGCTCCGTCGCCATCGCTATCTTGTCACCGTTCCATTTCCAGTCCTGCGGACTGCGGTCGGCATAGATCTCGATGCCGTTGCCTTCCGGATCGGTTAGGTAAAGAGCCTCGCTGACCAGGTGGTCGGATGCGCCCTCGATGCCGATCTTGTTGGCGATGGCATGGTTGATCCAGCGGCCGAGATCGGCCCGGCTGGGTAGCAGGAAGGCGGTGTGGAAAAGACCGGCGCTGCGCGGGTCATCGGGTTTCGCGGCCGGATCCGCTTCGATGTCGAGCAAAGGGCGATTGACTGCGCCGAGCGTAATCGTGCCGCCGGCGCGGCTCAGTTCCTGCAAACCGACGACTTTGCGATAGTAGGCAGCGAGATTGTCTGCATCGCGCGCCCGCAAGCCGACGCGGGCAACGCTGACCGGGGTCGTCGCGGCAAAAGGCAGTTCGCTCATCAAAGTGCTCCGTTCAGGCGGCGCTCGACAAGCTTCCAACAGAGCAATCCGGCGCCATCAATCATTCTACGCCATGTCCGTGCCAAAATCTCGGAACAGCCATTCTTTCCTGGCGACAGATCGTTGATCGCGATCGTTCACACAAGAGCGCAAGAAGCGAACAGGGTGTTCACAATAGCGAGCAGAACCGGGCTCGTGAGCGGCCGTTTGCGTGTCGCTGTTGAGTTCATACCCGGTTGCACCCGACAGCGCCTCTCGCTACATGCGCGCCATGAAAGTCAAGGAAGCAGATATTCTCATCGTGCCGGGCTACACCAATTCCGGCCCCGATCATTGGCAGAGCCGCTGGCAGTCGAAACTATCGACAGCGCGCCGCGTCGAACAGGCGGAATGGTCGAAGCCGGTGCGCGAGGATTGGACGGCCGGTGTCGCCAAGGCGGTTAACGAGGCCGAGCGGCCGGTCGTCATCGTCGCCCATTCGCTTGGCGTCGCGGCGGTCATTCAAGCATTGCCTCGGTTCGAGAGGCCGGTCGCCGGCGCTTTCTTCGTGGCGCCGCCCGATGTCGCCAATCCAGAGATAAAGCCGAGGCACCTGATGACCTTCGGCCCCTATCCGCGCGACCCGCTGCCGTTTCCGTCGGTGGTGATCGCCAGCCGCAACGACCCGTTCTGCGCCTTCGGCGTCGCCGAGGACATTGCCGCGGCGTGGGGCTCGCTGTTCATCGACGCCGGGGATGCCGGTCATCTCAACACGGATTCCGGCTTCGGCCCCTGGCCTGAAGGCTCGATGACGTTCGCGAAATTCCTGACGGATCTCTAGAGCGGTTCACCGTTTCACGGAACGGCGAACCGCTCTATCTCTTTGTTTTGACGCAATTCCGGACGGAAAACCGTTTCACACTTTTCCTGGATTTGCTCTAGGAAGCGATCGAATCCCTGACGCTGTTCAGCAGGGTCTTTGCCCCAAGCGAAATCAGCGAATGCTCGGAACCCATCGCCAGCAGCCGGTAACCCATCGACACCACGCGACCGGCGATGGCCGGTTCCATCACATAGATCGCCGCATGCTTGCCGGCTTTGCGGGTGCGGTCGGCGATCGAGGCGACGGTCTCCATCATGCTCTCCAGCGTCGAACTGACGGTGGTCCCCTTCGACCAGGCGATCGAGAAATCCGACGGGCCGAGGAAGATCCCGTCGATACCCGGCGTGTCGAGAATGCCGTCGAGTGCATCAAGCGCGGCGCGCGTTTCGACCATGGCGAACGCCATGGTGCGCTGGTTGCTGTCGCGCAGCCAGTCGGCATAATCGCCCTTGCCATGGCGCGGAAAAGCATAGGTGGGACCCCAGGAGCGCTCGCCGAGCGGCGGGTATTTCATGGCGGCGGCAAACAGCTTTGCGTCCGCCACTGAATTCACCATCGGCGCAATCACAGCCTCGGCGCCGAAGTCGAGCGCGCGGCTGGCCATGTCGAAGCGGCCGACCGGGATGCGCACCAAAGCCGGCTTGTTGGCGGCCAGCACCGGCACAAGCCCGCGCAGCACGCTGTCCTCGTGATGGCCCCCATGCTGCATGTCGAGCGTAACCGCGTCGAACCCTTGCCTGGCCAGTATCTCGACCGTCAAGGCATCCGGCACGCCGGACCATGCGGTGAACAGCGTCTCGTCGACCGCAAGGCGTGACTTCAGGGACATTGGCGATTTCCTCTTTGCTTGCAGCAATTCAGCCGGAAATGACCGCAAAGGCAAAGAAAAACCGCGCGGTTAGGCCGGGCGGTCGATTGGTCCAGCATTCGATCGGTACCGGCTGAAAAATCAGGTGTTCTTGATCTGCTCGATCGCCTGCGCCATCAATTCATCCATGGTGCGGCGGATCTGATGGTCCGACTGGTCGATGCCCGCCGCATCGAAATCCTTGCGTATCTTGCGGAAAACGTCGTGATCGCCGGCTTCCTCGATGTCGCTGACGACCACTTCCCTGGCATAAGCGTCGGCATCGGTGCCGGATTTGCCGAGCTTTTCGGCAGCCCACAGGCCGAGCGCTCTGTTGCGGCGTGCCGCAGCCTTGAACCGAAGTTCCTCGTCGAATGCGAATTTGCGCTCAAAGCCCTCTTCGCGGTCTTTCATGCTGCTCATGGCATCCCTCCGTGAAATCCGATTCGTTGTGCCAATATGTGTTGCCGGAGCACAAACCAAAAGGGCGCGGGCCGGTCAATATGCTACATTGCTTGCTGCGCTGCGGCATTTCGGTGCCCGAAAGCGGTTGATTGAAAGGATTTGCCGATTGAGCAAACAGTGCGATTGGGATAGACACCGGCATTGAACCCCACCGTCGCCATCTTATTTTAGGCAGACGGACAGGAACTGGTCGCTTGCCGCCTGCCCGCAAATCCAGAGAAAAATCAGATGAAAAATCGCCGCCGCATTTATGAAGGCAAGGCCAAGATCCTTTATGAGGGACCGGAGCCTGGCACGCTGATCCAGTTCTTCAAGGACGACGCTACCGCTTTCAACAAGAAGAAGCATGAAATCGTCGATGGCAAAGGCGTGCTCAACAACCGCATTTCCGAGCACATCTTCAACCACCTCAACCGGATGGGCATTCCGACGCACTTCATCCGCCGGCTCAACATGCGCGAGCAGTTGATCAAGGAAGTCGAGATCATCCCGCTCGAAGTGGTGGTGCGCAACGTCGCCGCCGGCTCGCTGGCCAAGCGCCTGGGCATCGAGGAAGGCACCGTGCTGCCGCGCTCGATCATCGAATTCTATTACAAGGCCGATGCACTCGACGATCCGATGGTATCGGAAGAGCACATCACCGCCTTCGGCTGGGCGAGCCCACAGGAGATCGACGATGTCATGGCGCTGGCCATTCGCGTCAACGACTTCCTTTCCGGCCTGTTCATGGGCGTCGGCATCCAGTTGGTCGATTTCAAGATCGAATGCGGCCGCCTGTTCGAAGGCGACATGATGCGCATCGTCGTCGCCGACGAGATTTCGCCGGATTCCTGCCGGCTGTGGGACGTGGCGACGCAGGACAAGCTCGACAAGGACCGCTTCCGCCGCGACATGGGCGGGCTGGTCGAAGCTTATCAGGAAGTTGCCCGCCGACTCGGCATCATGAACGAGAACGAGCCGCCGCGCCCAGCCGGGCCGGTGCTCGTCGCATCGACCGACGGTGTCAAAGGCAAGCCGCACTGATGGCTTGCCCGCTCAACAGATGAACAGGAACATGTCCAGCGTGATCAAGGCCCGCATTACCGTAACCCTCAAGAACGGCGTGCTAGACCCACAAGGCAAGGCAATCGAGCATGCGCTGTCCGCAATGGGTTTCGGCGGCATCGGCCAGGTGCGGCAAGGCAAAGTTTTTGATATCGAACTTGCCGAGAGCGACAAGGCCAAGGCCGAAGCGGATCTGAAAGCCATGTGCGACAAGCTTCTGGCGAATACGGTGATTGAGAATTACGCGGTGGAGATCGCCTGAGGTGAAATCAGCCGTCGTCCTGCTCCCCGGCCTCAATCGCGACCGCGACATGATCGCGGCGCTGACCAAGATTTCCGGCACGCCGCCGGTCACCGTCTGGCAGACCGACACCGAAATTCCCGATGTCGACCTGATCGCCATTCCCGGCGGCTTTTCCTTTGGCGATTATCTGCGCTGCGGCGCCATTGCCGCGCGCATGCCGGTAATGCGGGCTGTCGCCGAAAAGGCGGCCAAGGGCGTCATGGTCATCGGCGTCTGCAACGGCTTCCAGATCCTGGTCGAGGCAGGCCTGCTGCCGGGCGCATTGATGCGAAACACCTCGCTGAAATTCGTCTGCCGGCAAGTCAAGCTGCAGATTGCTAATGCCAACACGATGTTTACCCGCCGCTATCAGCCGGGCCAGGTCATCCGCGCGCCGGTGGCGCACCATGACGGCAATTATTTCGCCGATGCCGAAACGCTGGCCCGCCTCGAAGGCGAAGGCCAGGTGGTGTTCCGCTATGCCGAAGGCACCAATCCCAACGGCTCGATCAACGACATTGCCGGCATCGTCAACGGCCGCGGCAACGTGCTCGGCCTGATGCCGCATCCCGAGAACCTGATCGAAGCGGCGCATGGCGGCAGCGACGGCCGGGCGCTGTTCGAAAGCGCGCTGGGCATCGCCGCTTGATACCTTCAATTTTCCTCCTGGAGCCACGGTCATGAAACTCTATTCGCGGCCGTTGTCGCCCTATTCGTCGATCGTGCGGGCGTTGGCCTACATCAAGAACGTGCCGCTCAAGCTCATTGCACCGCCGCCGGGGTTTCCCATCCCCGAGGCGTTTCGTGCCATCTCGCCGTTGAACCGGATTCCGGTGCTGATCACCGGCTCCGGCGAAACGATCGTCGAATCGGTGGTCATCGCCGAATATCTGGAGGAGCGCTTTCCCGAGCCGGCGCTGCTGCCGAGGGACTCGAAGGACCGGGCGCTGGTGCGCATGTTCGCCCGCATCACCGACCTCGACGTGCTCGCCCCGACCATGAAGCTGTTCGAGCTCCATTTCGTGCCGCAGCGCAACGAGGCGGAGATCAAGGCACAGTTCGCCCGATTGCATCACGGGCTCGCGGCAATCGAGGCGCGCATGGCGCATGGCCCGTTCGCGCTCGGCGACGACATCTCCTTCGCCGATGCCTGGCTGACGCCGACCCGCTTCGTCTTCAACAATTTCAGGGCGACGATCGGCCGCCCCGACCTGCTTGATGGCTATCCGAAATTCGATGCCTATGAGCAAATCGCCCTGCAGCATCCGGCGCTGTCGCGCGTCTGGGGTGAGATGACAGACGGTCTGAAGGTGTTTCTGTCCGAACTCGAGATGGGCGCCGCTTGACCATGCGATCGACACTCGCCCGCCTCGCCCTCGCCGCTTCCGCCGGTCTTGTACTCGCCTCCTGCCAGTCAGGCCCGAAGAGCGCGCCGGCGCCGGCGGGCAAGAGCGCGTCACTGCTTGCCATGGAGCAGGTGGCAATAGCTGCCCACAAATGCTGGATCGCCAGCAAGGACCCTGCCTTCAAATCGTACCAGATGGCCAACGAGCTGAATTCGTTCAGCGGCACGCCGCGCTTCCTGCTGGTGCCGGCCAAACATTATGGTGGAAAGCCGTTGCTGGTCGTGCAGGCGCAAGGCAATTCGAGCCGCGTCGACGTGTTCGGCCCATTGATGGCGGAACCGCTCGGCGCCCGCATCGGCTCGGACATTGCCCGCTGGCAGGCGGGCAATCCGGCCTGCGGCGCTGCTGCCTAGCCCAATGGGTCGCGTGCTGCAGATCGCCGGTCTGGTCGTCGGCCTGGCCGGGCTCGTCCTGCAGCTCTGCATCACCGTCCCGGCATCAATGGAAGCCGGCCGCGGCTTTGCCGGCTCGCTGGTCTTCTATTTCAGCTTCTTCACCATCCTGACCAACATCGGCGCGGTGCTCGTCCATGCCTCGTTGCTGTCGTCGACGGGTTATGCATGGTTTCCGGCCTTTTCCGCGCCACGGATGCGGGCGGGCGTAGCCGTCGCCATAACGCTGGTCCTCATCGTTTATGCAACGGTCCTGGCGCAGCTTTGGCAGCCGCAAGGGCTGTTCCTGCTCTGCGATGTGCTCCTGCACTATGTGACGCCGGTGTTGTTCGTGCTGTGGTGGCTTGTGGCAGGCGCCGACGGCTCGACGCGGTGGCGCGACATCTCCTGGTGGATGATCTATCCGATCGCCTATCTGGCCTACGCGCTGCTGCGGGCGCCGATTGCCGGTGAAGTGCCCTACCCGTTCCTCGATCTCGCCAAGAACGGCGCGACCAGCGTCGCCGTCTCGGCTCTGGCCATCACCGGGCTCTTTCTGATGCTATGCATTGTGGCGGTGCTTGTGGACCACGGTGTCACGCGGATCAGGGCGGCGGGCGTCCGCTAAAGCGCTCGAACGCATCAGTCCCAGAACGGCCTCAGACCTTCACGATGGGCATCGCAGCGCGAAATGCCGATGTCCTTGAGCTGGGCGTCGGTCATCTCGAGCAGGACCAGCCGGCTGCGCCGGCGATCCATTAACCCGTCAATCCACCTCGCGAAGGATCTGAGCGTACGCACCAGCCGACTGACATAGGTTGGCCTGCCCGGCGGGCGCGCCACCTGCACCTGCAATTCAACTGCGGCGTAGCGGATTGTCTCTATTGTACCCATTTTCTTTCTGCCAAGATTGCAATTGTGCCCTTTTGTATTGCCCGTTTCATATGTATTGACTCTCACTTCGGTGCAATGTAGAAAATTGTCACCATGACAACTTGGCTTCCAGACCTTACCGGCGGCACTGGCCCGCTCTATCAGCGGCTTGCCGCATCCATCGAGACGGACATCGACCGCGGCTTGATCGGTGCAGGGGCAAAGCTGCCGCCGCAGCGCGATCTGGCATACGACATCGGCACGACCGTCGGCACGGTCGGCAGGGCCTATCAATTGCTGCGCGAGCGGGGACTGGTCAGCGGCGAGGTCGGCCGCGGAACCTATGTTCTCGCTCAACGGTCGGAGAGCGCAAAGGCGGATTTCCTGGGGCCGGTCGAACAAGGCACGCGCTATATGGATGCGCCCGGCGACAAGCTGCGCTTCGATAGCACCGCCGCACCGGATGTCGGCCAGGGTGCCATCGTCGCCGACGTGTTGACACGCACGGCGCAAGACCATCCGCATGAGATTTCAAGCTATACTCGTGATTTCCCGGACCGCTGGTTCGAAGCGGGCAGGCGCTGGCTGTCGCGCAATTCCTATCGCCCGGCGGCGGATGCAATCGTTCCCACGCTCGGCACCCACGCCGCGGTGATGGCAACCATTGCGGGGCTCACCGCCCCCGGCGACTATGTCGTCTTCGAGCACCTCACCTATTCGCAGATCTCGCGCAGTGCCGGCCTGATCGGTCGCCGGACCGCACTGGTGGCGACTGACGACGAGGGCATCGATCCCCAGGATTTCGAGCGCGTCTGTGCGCAAAAGCACCCGAAAATGATGTTTTTGATGCCGACGGCCAAGAACCCGACACTGACAACGCTGTCGGCATCGCGCCGCGAGGCAATCGCGCATGTCGCCCGTCAATATAACGTCGTCCTGATCGAGGACGATCTCTATGGCGGACTGACCGATGACCCAACGCCTTTAATGGCCGAATATGCTCCCGAACGGACCATCGTTGCCGGCGGCCTGTCGAAATCGGTTGCGGCGGGTGTTCGCGGCGGCTGGCTCGCTTGCCCGCCGGCCTATCGTCACCGCATCCGGGTTGCCCACAAGATGATGACGGGCGGCCTGCCCTTTCTGCTGGCGGAGGTGGGCAGCCGGCTGGTGCTGTCCGGTCAGGCCGCTGAGGTGCGCAAGCGCAGCATTGCCGAGATCGGTGCGCGCATCGCGATCGTGCGCGAGACACTCGACGGCTTCGATTTCAAGGCGCTGGATAACGTGCCGTTCGTCTGGCTCACTTTGCCGGACCCATGGCTTTCCGGCACTTTCAAGCAGGCCTGCCTCGAGCATGGCGTGCTCATTGACGACGAGGACGAGTTCAAGGCAGGGCGTTCCGAACAGGCCTTTCACGGCGTACGGTTTGGCATCTCCCAGCCGCGGCAGCGGGACGATATCGCGCACGGCGTCGCGGTAATCCGGCGGCTTCTGGACGAGGGCCGCGCCGGCTACGACAGCTTTTCTTGAACCGGCTTGAAACCGGCGGGTCGAGTGGCGATCTTTCGCTACTTGCGGTCAGCTGTTGCTTTCCATCGTTTTGGTCATCCAACGGGGTGTATCGGCTGCAACGCTTGCGATAAGACGGGACTCGATCCCAAGGACACAATTGCCGATCATGACCATTTCCAATTCCGTGCCGATCACTCCTGAACTCATTGCCGCTCACGGGCTGAAGCCCGACGAGTACCAGCGCATCCTCGACCTGGTCGGGCGCGAACCGAGCTTTACCGAACTTGGTATTTTTTCGGCGATGTGGAACGAGCATTGTTCCTACAAATCCTCGAAGAAGTGGCTGCGCACGCTGCCGACCACCGGGCCGCAAGTCATCCAGGGCCCGGGCGAGAATGCCGGCGTGGTCGACATCGGCGACGGCGACTGCGTCGTCTTCAAGATGGAGAGCCATAACCACCCCTCCTATATCGAGCCCTATCAGGGAGCTGCGACCGGCGTCGGCGGCATCCTGCGCGATGTCTTCACCATGGGCGCGCGGCCGATCGCGGCGATGAACGCGCTACGCTTCGGCGCGCCGGACCATCCCAAAACCAGGCACCTCGTTGCCGGCGTCGTTTCCGGCGTCGGCGGCTATGGCAATTCCTTCGGCGTGCCGACGGTCGGCGGCGAGGTCAATTTCGACGCCCGCTACAATGGCAACATCCTGGTCAATGCCTTTGCGGCGGGGCTTGCCAAGACTGATGCGATCTTCCTGTCGGAAGCCAAGGGTGTTGGCCTGCCGGTGGTCTATCTCGGCGCCAAGACCGGGCGCGACGGTGTCGGCGGCGCCACCATGGCCTCGGCCGAGTTCGACGACAAGATCGACGAGAAGCGGCCCACCGTGCAGGTTGGCGATCCGTTCACCGAAAAATGCCTGCTCGAAGCCTGCCTCGAACTGATGGCGTCCGGCGCCGTTATCGCCATCCAGGACATGGGTGCCGCCGGCCTCACCTGCTCGGCAGTCGAAATGGGCGCCAAGGGCGACCTCGGCATCGAGCTCGATCTCGACAAGGTGCCGGTGCGTGAAGAGCGCATGAGCGCCTATGAGATGATGCTTTCGGAGAGCCAAGAGCGCATGCTAATGGTGCTGCGCCCCGAAAAGGAAAAACAGGCCGAGGCGATCTTCCACAAATGGGGCCTCGACTTTGCCATCGTCGGCAAGACCACCGACGATCTGCGCTTTCGCGTGCTGCATCAGGGCGACGAGGTTGCCAATCTGCCGATCAAGGATCTCGGCGACCAGGCGCCGGAATATGACCGTCCCTGGGTCGAGCCGAAGAAGCCGGCGCCGCTGGCCGGCGATGCACCGCAAGCCGACGTGGCCGAGGCCTTGCTCAAGCTGCTGGGCGGACCAGACCTGTCCTCGCGCCGCTGGGTGTGGGAGCAGTACGACACGCTGATCCAAGGTAATTCGCTGCAGCTTCCCGGCGGCGACGCCGGTGTCGTGCGCGTCGACGGCCACCCGACCAAGGCGCTCGCCTTCTCCTCCGACGTGACGCCGCGCTATTGCGAAGCCGACCCTTACGAGGGCGGCAAGCAGGCGGTTGCCGAATGCTGGCGCAATCTTACCGCCACCGGTGCTCTGCCGCTCGCGGCCACCGACAACCTCAATTTCGGCAATCCGGAACGGCCAGAGATCATGGGCCAGCTGGTTGGTGCTGTGAAAGGCATCGGCGATGCCTGCCGGGCGCTTGGCTTTCCGATCGTCTCCGGCAACGTCTCCCTCTATAATGAGACCAACGGACAGGGCATCCTGCCGACACCGACCATCGGCGGCGTCGGTCTGATTGCCGACTGGTCGAAAATGGTGCGCATCGGCTTTGCCGCCGAAGACCAGATGATCGTGCTGGTCGGCGCGCCGACGATATGGGGCTCGCATCTTGGCCAGTCGGTCTATATGCGCGACATCTTTGGCCGCGCCGACGGCCCGCCGCCGCCGGTCGATCTCGGCCACGAGAAGCGGGTCGGCGACCATGTGCGGGCACTGATCGCCTCCGGTGTCGTTACCGCGGCGCACGACGTTTCCGATGGCGGCATCGCGGTAGCGCTGGCCGAGATGGCGATGGCCTCCGGCATCGGCGCGACCATCCCCGGCCTGATCGGCACAGATCCAATCCCCGTCTGGTTCGGCGAGGACCAGGGCCGTTATCTGCTGACGCTGTCGATCGACCCGCAGAGCGAACAATGGGACGCCATTCGCGAACAACAAAACAAGCTCGGCGTTTTTGCGCCGTGGATCGGCTCGACCGGCGGCAGCGACCTGAAGCTGGGCGAGGCGCGTGCGATACCGGTCAGCGAATTGACCGCCGCCCACGAATCCTGGTTCCCTCGCTTCATGGCAAATGAGGTCGTGGACCCGTGACGTGATCGAGTGGGCCCTTTCCCTGTGGTTCATCCGCCATTTCGACCATATCTACATGTCGACCATATCTATGAGATCACGACCTGAACAAGGAATCCTCACATGGCAATGGACGCCCACGACATCGAACGGCTGATCAAGGAAGGCATCCCCGACGCCAAGGTGACGATTCGCGACCTGGCCGGCGACGGCGACCATTATGCGGCTGAGGTTGTGGCCGAAAGCTTTCGCGGGAAAAGCCGGGTCCAGCAGCACCAGATGGTCTATGACGCGCTGAAGGGCAATATGGGCGGCGTGTTGCACGCGCTTGCCCTGCAGACCAGCGTGCCGGACTAATTCTACGCAAGCGGGAAGTCATGGCCAAAGGCGACAGCGATCCGGTTGCAGTCAGTGCCTATGCTTCCTTCGCCGAGCGCTATGACGCGCTGGCGCCGATCAAGCCGCACAACGCCCTTTATGAACGGCCAGCCTCGCTGGAGTTGCTGGGCGACGTGACGGGTCTGAACATACTGGACGCCGGTTGCGGCTCCGGTATCTGCTCGGAAAAGCTGGCTGGCTCAGGTGCGCGGGTAAGTGCCTTCGACATTACGCCGGAAATGCTGGCTCTGGCACGTCAGCGATGCGCTGGGCTCGATGTCGATATCCGGCTTGGCAACCTCGAAAGGGCTCTCGACTGGCTCGCGGATGGCAGTTTCGACCGAATACTTTGCTCGCTGGCGCTCGACTATGTCGAAAAACTGGAGCCGGTATTCGCTGAGTTTCATCGCGTGGCCTGCCCGGGCGGCTGGCTGGTGTTCTCTATGGGCCATCCAATGCGCGACTGGCAGGACACGCGCACGCGCGGGACGAAAACCTATTTTGAAACGAATCGCTGGGGCATGTATTGGGGAGGTTTTGGGGAGCCCAAGCCCTATGTCGAATCCTATCGCAGGCCGCTCGGCGATATCCTCAACGGGCTTGCCGACACAGGCTGGACGCTCGATCGTTTCGTCGAGCCGGTTCCCGCGCCCGAGATGGAAATGGTCGACTCCAGGCATTTTGCCGAACTGAGTTTGGCGCCGGCATTCATATGCGTACGTGCGCATAAATAAATTCACCTTTTCGCCGACACGGCGATGATCGGCCCGACCGGATAGCTTCCACCCACAATCATCCGCTCGCCGTTCGACAGCGCCGAAACGACCCCGTCGAAGAAAAGCGCGTTGGGACAATTGAGCGCATCTCGAAACAGTCGCGCGAAGCTGCCGAGGCTGACCTCAGAGCGCGAGATCGCCAGCACGACAGTGTTTTCGTCACGCACGCCGATGCCATTGCGGATATAGCGCGATGTGCCGTTTTGCTCGAAGCGGGGATGAAGCCGGCCGTCGATCACCAGCATCGGGCCGGATTGCGTGGCAAACATCACGTCCAGTCTGGTCGCAGCATAGGCGCTTGTCTCCATGACCGCCGCCTTGCCGTCCTTCCGGACCAGGAAGACGCCATTCGGTTTCAGGAAGAAATTCCCTTCGCTGTCGGCGACGTTGATCGGCGCCTTCTCCCGGCCGTCTTCGACGAGAAGGCCGACCGGAGTCAGGTCTTGGTGATACATGCCGGCGTTCATGGCGAGCAGCACCGGCCGGCCATGATCCGCCATCGCCTTGTCGAATTTGTCCAGTGAACCGAAAGCCTTGCCGTCAAGGCCTGCATGGAACACACCGATGTCATAGTGGCGCAGATCGATTTCGCAGACGACATAGGCGACCGCCTCGAAGCTCGCGTCGCGGCACGGCGCCGGTAATTCACCGCCGACGACGAGAGATGGCTGTCTCGGCGACCTGGCCCACCAGATCAAGGACAGTGCGGCGAACAGAACGGCGAGGAGGAACCCGGCGAGATATCGTCTTTTCATCGCGCCTCGGGAAAGATGGTGGCCAACGCTCTTGGCCCAAGATCAGAGTTCCTTTGCGCCATTTGCATGGCAAGGCGGCAAACATCTTGTTTCGCGCAACCCATGGGTTTATTTGAAGGGTAATGTTCGAGCCTGACTCCCACAGGCATGAAAGGGTATTCCATGAGCGGCATCAACGACTACATCGACAATGAAGTGAAGGGCAACGACGTCGTTCTCTTCATGAAGGGCACGCCCGGCTTCCCGCAATGCGGATTTTCCGGCCAGGTCGTGCAGATCCTCGACTATATCGGCGCCGACTATAAGGGCGTCGACGTGCTGACGTCGGCCGAACTGCGGCAAGGCATCAAGGACTATTCCAACTGGCCGACCATCCCGCAGCTCTACGTCAAGGGCGAGTTCGTCGGCGGCTGCGACATCATCCGCGAGATGTTCCAGGCGGGCGAATTGCAGACCTTCCTCGTCGAAAAGGGCGTCAGCGTCAAAGGCGCCGCCTGACTTCTGTTTCTGCGTATGACCTTCCGCCTGCGATTTTCGGGGGTCATGCGCTAAGCGCCGGGGCAGCCCCCACCTTGGCAAAAAGTTCTGCCCGCTATCGGGCAATCAACGAATGGATGCGTCGGCCAGCCGGCGCATTTTCGTTTGAGGATCGGACTGGCCTTGGATCAGCAAGCACAAGCGCAGCAAAAGGCAAGCACCTTGCCCATTCCGCGCTGGGAATTCATTGCGCTGTGCGCGGCGCTGATGGCGCTCAATTCGCTGGCAATCGACATTATTTTGCCGGCGCTGCAGCAGATCGGCGCTTCGCTTGGCATCGAAAATGAAAACCACCGGCAATATGTTGTCACCGCCTATATCCTTGGCTTTGGCGGCGGACAGCTGTTCTTCGGGCCGATCTCGGACCGCTTCGGGCGCCGCGCGCCGCTTGTCGCAGGGCTGGTGATCTACGTCCTGGCGGCCGGCGCTGCGGCAATCGCCCCGTCATTCGCCACGCTTCTGCTATGCCGGGCGGTGCAAGGCATCGGCGCGGCGGCGACGCGCGTCATTGCCGTCTCGATCGTGCGCGATACGTTCGACGGAAGGCGCATGGCCGAAGTCATGTCCTTGATCTTCATGGTGTTCATGGCCATTCCGGTGGTGGCGCCCGGTATCGGCCAGTTCATCATGCTGTTTGCGACCTGGCATGTGATCTTCGTCACCATGGCAGCCGGCGCGCTGATCGTGTCCGCCTGGTCGCTGCTGCGCCTGCCCGAGACACTACACCCCGAATATCGCCGGCCGCTGACGCTGTCCTCCATCATCGGCGGCTTCCGCATCGTTCTCACCAACCGCATCGCGCTCTGCTATGCCTTCGCCAGCACCTTCATCTTCGGCGCCATGTTCGGCTTCATCGCCTCGGCCCAGCAGATCTATGTCAGCGTGTTCAATGTCGGCGAGATGTTCCCCGTCATCTTCGCGGGGGTTGCCGGCGTACTTGCTTTTTCGAACTACCTCAACTCGCGCCTCGTCGGCCGCATCGGCATGCGCCGTCTGTCGCAAAGCGCACTGCTGCTGTTTCTGGCCATCAGCCTTGCCTGGCTGGTCGTTTCCATCGAAATAAAGATGCCGCTCTGGCTCTTCATTACCTTCTTTGCCTGCGCCATGGTCCCGTTCGGCGCGCTTGGCGCGAACTTCAACGCGCTTGCCATGGAGCCGCTGGGGCACCTGGCCGGCACTGCATCGTCGATCCTTGGGTTCATGCAGACATTTCTTGGCGGCATTCTCGGCACGCTGATCGGCCAAGCCTTCAACGGCACGGTGACGCCGCTGGCCGCCGGGTTCTGCAGCGTGTCGGTGGCGGCGCTGCTGATGATCCTGCTGGCCGAGCGCGGCAGACTGTTCCAGCCGCATAACCCGCCGGTCTAATGCACATTGCCGGGCGCGCCTAGGATGCACCCTCACTGACCGCGGTGAAGCGTGGGAACAGCGTACGTCCTGCGATTGCTCCACCCATGCTGTCCGAAACGGGCAGTGGGAGAGCCTTGTCGAGCGCCTCGAGGACGGAAGCCACGAAGGCCCGATTGAGTGGACCATCGTCCCCTAGATGGGAATAAGTGGCGCGCGGTTTGCCGATAAGCGTGCCGTTTCGGCGAATTGAGAACTGCAGTGTCAGGGTCATGCCCGCGGTTCCGCGCGGCGGCTTCCAACAGGCGAAGATCGCGGAGAACATCTCGTCTATGGTGTCGACGGAGTCGGGACTGCGACATGCGCGTTCCCCAGCGCTTGCTTCATTGACACCGGCAACCAAGGCAAGGGCAAAGGCCGTTGCAACAATTGCGGACCGAGGTTTCATTCGAGATCTCCGGTTTCGCACAAGATTGGACAACTTTGGCAGCGAAGAGCTATTCTGCCCAGAGCTCGCGGCGCAGCTCCCGCCAGCTCTCCCGGTCCGGCGCGACCAGCAGGCCACCCCCGACATGCGACGGCAGATAGGCGCTGCCGTCGAAGCGCGCGGCATGGCCGCCGGCCTCCGCATGGATCAGCACGCCGGCCAGGTGGTCCCAAGGCATCAGCTTGTTGTAAACGACGAAATGGCCGTGGCCACTGGCCAGCAGGCGGTATTCGTGGGCGGCGCAGCGATAATTGAACTGCGATAGCGACTTGGTCTGGTTGCGCGCCAAACGTGAGCGGTCCGGCTCGGGCACGTAGTGCCATGAGACCGCACCGGTCATTTCCGACATCGGCGCCGGTTTGGCGACATGGACCTTTTCCAGATTGCCATGGGCATGGCGGATATGGCTGCCGGCGCCACTAACGCCGATCAGCCAATCCTTGCCGACGGGATCGTGAATGATGCCGACGACCGTCTCGCCCTTGACCACGACGCCAAGCATGACGCCGAACAGCGGCACGCCGGAGGCGAAGTTGAAGGTGCCGTCGACCGGGTCGATGACGAAGGCGAGTTCGGCATCGCCGAGACCGTCGAGCAGCGTCGGGTCGTCGGAGCAGGCCTCCTCGCCGACGATCATTGCGTGGGGATAACGCTGGCGCAGCCTGGCGGTGATGAGCCGTTCGGCATTGACGTCGGCCTCGGTGACGAGATCGGCGGCCGAGGTCTTGCGACGGACGTCGCCCTCGCTCAACCGGCGAAAGCGCGGCATGATCTCGGCGACGGCGGCTTCCGACAGAAGGTCTGCAAGCCAGTCGATCGCGCTATCGTCAAATGTCATCGGGACGCCTGGTGGTGAGGGTTTCGTTGAGGGCGGCGAAATCGAACAGCTTCCTGTCGAGCAGATGCGAACGCCGCACATTGGTCATGGCGCGGATCATCGTGTCCTTGCGGCCGGGCATGCGCTTCTCGATGTCGTCGAGCATCGCCTTCATGGCGTTGCGCTGCAGGCCTTCCTGGCTACCGCACAGATCGCACGGAATGATCGGGAACTTCATGGCGCCGGCGAATTTCTCGAGATCGGCTTCCGCACAATAGGCGAGCGGCCGCAGCACCATGACATCGCCTTCGTCGTTGAGCAGCTTCGGCGGCATGGCGGCGAGGCGTCCGCCATGGAACAGGTTCATGAAGAAGGTTTCCAGTATGTCCTCGCGGTGATGACCGAGCACCAGCGCCGAGCACCCCTCCTCGCGGGCAATGCGATAGAGATGGCCGCGCCGCAGCCGCGAGCACAGCGAGCAATAGGTGCTGCCCTCGGCCAGCTTGTCAGTGACCACCGAATAGGTGTCCTGATATTCGATGCGATGCGGAATGGCATATCTATCGAGATAATCGGGCAATATGTGCTTGGGAAAGTTCGGCTGGCCCTGGTCGAGATTGCAGGCCAACAGCTCGACCGGCAGCAGCCCGCGCCATTTGAGATCGAGCAGCACGGCAAGCAGGCCGTAGGAATCCTTGCCGCCCGACAGAGCGATCAGCCAACGGTCGCCGGGTCTCACCATGGCGAAATCGTCGATCGCCTGGCGGGCAAGCCGCAACAGCCGCTTGCGCAGCTTGTTGAACTCGACGGAGGACGGCACATCGGCAAACAGCGGATGAAAGCCGCCTTCGGTATCGGCGACCGGTTCGAGTGTTTCGGCGTCTGGCAGCATATTCATGGCGCGTCGGCCCCAAGATCCTGTTGCCGCCCGCAGTAGCGCATCGGACCGAAAACCGAAATCGATTTCGGAATCACGCCGCGGAAAAGGAAACGAAAAAAGAAAAGGCCGCCTCGACGGGCGGCCTTCGATTGTATCGCGACGAACGCGCCGATCAGCGCGAATAGAATTCGACGACCAGGTTCGGTTCCATCTGCACGGCAAACGGAACGTCCGCCAGGCCGGGGATGCGCGTGAAAGCCGCGGTCATCTTGTTGTGATCGGCCTCGATGTAATCGGGCACGTCGCGCTCGGCCAGGCCCACCGATTCCAGCACGATGACCAGCTGCTTCGACTTCTCGCGCACTTCGATGACATCGCCCGGCTTGCAGCGGTATGAGCCGATGTTGACGCGCTTGCCGTTGACGTTGACGTGGCCATGATTGACGAACTGGCGCGCCGCAAAGATGGTCGGCACGAACTTGGCGCGATAGACGACTGCGTCGAGGCGCGATTCGAGCAGGCCGATCAGGTTCTCCGAGGTGTCGCCCTTGCGGCGGTCCGCCTCTTCATAGACCTTGCGGAACTGCTTTTCCGACACGTCGCCATAGTGGCCCTTCAGCTTCTGCTTGGCGCGCAGCTGCAGGCCGAAATCGGAAAGCTTGCCCTTGCGGCGCTGGCCATGCTGGCCGGGGCCGTATTCACGCTTGTTGACCGGGGACTTCGGGCGGCCCCAGATGTTTTCGCCAAGACGGCGGTCGATCTTGTACTTCGCGGATTCGCGCTTGCTCATCGCATTCCCCTTCAAAACAACACACCCGGAACCTCATGGTCCGGGCGAAGGAAACGCGCCCTCCTCTGGCCTCCGTTTTCGAGACCTGACAGGGTTTTCCACGCAACGCGACGGAAAACCCACGGGACACGTCATTTCAAACAAGACATAGGGAAAGTAAACCGGCTTCCCAAACGTCTTGCACACATAAAGAAAACCACCGGGCATTGCGGCCCGGTGTTGGTGGGCTGGTTAAACGGAGATTTAACCGCTGTCAAGCTTCCGGCTGGCGCGAATCGCCGAACCGGATAGTGTTACGGTTGTAGAACGTGCCGGATGTGGCGGGAGGTTGCGCCAGCGGCATCAGGAAGGGACTGAAATCAGAGGAGCTGGAATTCGCATGAAGAAGTTCTTCCTTACGTTGGTAGGCGCCGCGGTGATGGCCGGCACGATGGCGGTCGCGCCCGAGCCGGCGCAGGCCCGGCATTGGCATGGGCACAGGCATCACCAGGTCTGCCGCATCGTGGTCAAGAAGAAGGTGGTGTGGCGCCACGGTCATCGCAAGGTGATCCGCTACAAAGTGCGGCGCTGCGGGTGGGGCTGGAACTGGTAATTTTCGTCCTCGCCCGTTGAGACTTCATGGCCCGCGGCTCAGCCGCGGGCCTTTTATTGACCGGCATCCGCCGTCAGAATGGCCAGTCGATCAGTGTTTCGACTTCTTTTCCGGCAGGCCCTTGCGCTTGGTCTCGGCGAATTCCTCGAGCTGTTTTTCGCTCATGGATTTATACATTCCCTTCGACGCGCCTTTGAGCGCGCCCTTCTTGGTCTCGCCGCGCTTGGCTGACAATGCCGCGCCGGCCGCTTTCTGCTGGGCTTTTGAGGTGGCTGGCATGATGGTTTCTCCCGTTTCCAATGAGAGGAAAACGCATTGTCCGGTGTGATGTTCCCAAAGCAAAAATTGCCTGCGATCAGGATATCGCCAGGCCAAATCCCTGCATCAGCCGGCGCGTCGGAAAATCGGCGCTGTTCGAGGTGAAGAATGCAAGGTCGGCGCCTTCCGGCAGTGCCTCTCTGCGATAGCGGGCCTCGGTATCGGCAAGCAGCGACAGCGCCCGGCGTGCGATCGCCTCGGCCGGGTCGAGCCAGTCGACCGGCCACGGTGCTGTCTTGCGCATGCGGTTGGCCAAAAACGGATAATGGGTGCAGGCAAGCACGACGATGTCGGTGCGCAGCCCGTCATGCTCGACGAAGCACGGCGCGATCTCGGCGCGCACGGCGTCCTCGTCGACAAAACCATCGCGCATATAGGCTTCGGCCAATGCAGCCAGCCTGTCGCTGCCGACCAGGCGGACGTGGCATTTCTGCGCCCATTTGCTGATCAGGTCGCGCGTGTACTGGCGCTTGACGGTGCCGGGCGTCGCCAGCACCGAAACCAGGCCCGAGCGCGTGCGTTCCGCCGCCGGCTTGATGGCCGGCACGGTGCCGACGAAAGGGTGGCCGGGAAACCGCTCGCGCAAGGCATCGATGACCAGTGTCGAGGCGGTGTTGCAGGCGATGACCGAAATGGCCGGCGAAAACCGGTCGAGCAGCCTGGCGAACAACTCCAGGATATGTGTTCTCAGCGCCGGTTCCTCCCAGCCGCCGAAGGGGAACGCCGCGTCGTCGGCGACATAGATGAAGCGGCGGTCAGGCATCAGCACGCGCGCCTCACGCAGCACGGTGAGGCCGCCAATGCCGGAATCGAACATCAGGATCGGACGGGCGCTCGATGGATCGGTCATTGTCATTGAGTCACTAAGGGCTGGGAATCACTAAGGGCTGGGAATCACAAACGAGATCACGAGGGAAGGCCCGGCCCATGCTTTCTGCTTCGGCCAATGATGCTTTATCCCGGCCGCTTCTATGTGGAACCATCATGGCCTTGATGCGGCGAGCCGGTCACACAAGGCCGCGCTTGCCGAAGCCGCCGGGCCGCGGCCGGCCGTTCGCCGGAGATGCAGGTTGAGATGCAGGGTGGTTCGACGGCACCGGCGCGGCCCGCGTGGCGTAGGCTGGAGCCAGGGCCGTCGCGCCGGCGGCTGACGCTGAATGGAGCGCGGCGGCGCCGCGCAGCGGCCCGGGCGGGTCGAAATCGTCGAAACTCAGGGATGACGCCATATCCGCAGAGCCACCGCCCGCCGGCTTGCCCGCCAAGATGACGGCCCACAGCCCGACAAGAGCCAATCCCAGCAGGTTAAGGCCGGAATGCGAATCTTCGCCGTCGAATTTTACGACAAGAACAGTGCCGGCCTGCAGGATCGCGAACAGCGTCGAGAACACGATATACGACCAAAGGATCCAACCCGACCCTTGCGCGTCGCGGCTTCGACGCCAGGCGAAATTCGCGCGGAACAGAACGATCACCAGCGAGGTAACGAGAACAGCCGCGGCCAGCCCTTCCCTGGAAGGACCGGGTTTCGAATTGGCCAAACCCTCGAAGCCGACGGTCCCCACGACGCACAGCACGAATGTCACGATTTCCGCAACCAGCAAGGCCGCGGAATAGAAGAAAAAGCGAAGACGCCCGATATTTGAATTGAACATCGAAAGGATCCATCGTTTTCCAGACAATGGATCACACCAAATAACATTCGGTTACTGGTGAGGTATGGGTCGTTCCGAGGCTAGTCTTTGTCTGTCGCCCTGCCAGCGCGCCGGGCCGCCGCCGGGAGCCGCCTTGGATCGTCGCCGGGCGATCCGTCGCCGCGCGGCATGGCCGGCGAGAACCTGTCCAGCGATGATAGTATGCCGCGCAGCACCTTGAGCTCCGGCTCAGCAAAGCCGGGGCGGGTCAGCACTGCACGCAAATTGTCGACCATCTTCGGCTTCTTCGCTGCCGGGCGGAAATAGCCGCGCGCCTCCAGTGCACCTTCCAGATACGCCAACAGGCCGTGCAATTCTTCCTTGGCAGCCGGCGGCATTTCGGGGCCGGAGAAGTTGGTCCTGGTCTCGTCTTCCAGGCCGGACTTCATCCATTCATAGGACATCAGCAGGGCAGCCTGGGCGATGTTGAGCGAGGAGAAGGCTGGATCGACGGGGAAAGTGACGATCTCGTCGGCAAGGCCGACCTCGTCATTATAGAGGCCGAAGCGCTCGCGGCCGAACAGGATGCCGGTGCGCTGGCCGGCCCGCTGCCGCGCGCGCAGCGCCCTGCCCGCCTCGACCGGACCGCGCACCGGCTTGAAATTGTCGCGCGCGCGCGCCGTGGTGGCGAAGACGAAGTTCAAATCGGCAATCGCCGAGGTGAGGTCATCGAACACCGTGACTGCATCGATGACGTGGTCGGCGCGGCTTGCGGCGGCACGCGCCTTCTCGCTCGGCCAGCCGTCGCGCGGATTGACGAGCCGCAGCTCGGTAAGGCCGAAATTGGCCATGGCGCGCGCAACCATGCCGATATTCTCGCCGAGCTGCGGCTCGACCAGGATGATCGCCGGTCCGGACGCTGGAGTTCCGGAGGCAAGAGGGGTGGCGGGATCCTGGGTAGCGGCCATGGTTGTCAGTGAACTGCTGTTTGCGGCATTTCGCAGTCCCCTGCCACATTTGGCGGCGAAAATGAAGCTTTCGCAAGGAATGCCGACACTACGGCGCGGTTCGCCGTTTGCGCGGCCAAAAAGCCTTTGATATACGGGCCGCATCCCAGGGCCGGCAGCCGTGCGGGCAAGGCCGTTCCGTTCCCCAAAAGTGAGGCATTCTTTCCATGGCGAAGATCAAGGTGGCGAACCCGGTCGTCGAACTCGACGGCGACGAGATGACCCGCATCATCTGGCAGTTCATCAAGGACAAGCTGATCCACCCTTATCTCGACCTCAAGCTCGAATATTACGACCTCGGCATCGAGCACCGCGACGCCACCAACGACCAGGTGACCATCGATTCGGCCAATGCCATCAAGAAATACGGCGTCGGCGTGAAATGCGCGACGATCACGCCCGACGAGCAGCGCGTCGAGGAATTCAAGCTGAAAAAGATGTGGAAGTCGCCGAACGGCACCATCCGCAACATCCTCGGCGGCACCATCTTTCGCGAGCCGATCATCATGAAGAACGTGCCGCGGCTGGTGCCCGGCTGGACCAAGCCGATCATCGTCGGCCGCCACGCCTTCGGCGACCAGTACCGCGCCACCGACTTCCGCTTCCCCGGCAAGGGCAAGCTGACAATCAAATTCGTCGGCGAGGACGGCCAGGTGATCGAGCACGATGTGTTCGACGCACCCGGCGCCGGCGTCGCCATGGCCATGTACAATCTCGACGAATCGATCCGCGAATTCGCCCGCGCCTCCCTGAACTATGGGCTGCTGCGCAATTACCCCGTCTACCTCTCGACCAAGAACACCATCCTCAAAGCCTATGACGGCCGCTTCAAGGACATCTTCCAGGAGGTCTACGAGGCGGAGTTCGAAGCAGAATTCAAAGCGAAGAAACTCTGGTACGAGCACCGGCTGATCGACGACATGGTGGCCTCCAGCCTGAAATGGTCGGGTGGCTATGTCTGGGCCTGCAAGAATTATGACGGCGACGTGCAGTCCGACACGGTGGCGCAAGGCTTCGGCTCGCTCGGCCTGATGACCTCGGTGCTGATGACGCCGGACGGCAAGACCGTCGAGGCGGAAGCCGCACACGGCACCGTTACCCGCCACTATCGCCAGCACCAGAAGGGCGAGGAGACCTCGACCAATTCGATCGCCTCGATCTTTGCCTGGACGCGCGGCCTCGCGCACCGCGCCAAGCTCGACGACAATGCCGAACTGAGGCGCTTTGCCGAGACGCTGGAAAGGGTCTGCATCCAGACGGTCGAGTCCGGCTTCATGACCAAGGACCTGTCGCTGCTGATCGGCCCCGACCAGCCATGGCTTTCGACCACCGGCTTCCTCGACAAGATCGACGAGAATTTGCAGAAAGCGATGGCCTGAGCCCAACCGGCATGGGCAAGCCCGTCGTCTACGGCGCGGACTACAGCGTCTATGTGCGCATCGTGCGGCTGGTGCTGGAGGAAAAGGGCGTCGGCTACGAGCTCGTGCCCGTCGACATCTTTGCCGCGGACGGCATTCCCGGCTGGTATTTCGAGCACCAGCCGTTCGGCCGCATCCCGGCCTTCGAGCATGACGGCTTTCGCCTCTACGAGACCGGCGCGATTGCCCGTTATGTCGACGAAGCCTTTGGCGGCCCGGCGCTGCAACCGGTCGAAGCCCGGCCTCGAGCACGCCTGAACCAGATCACCGGCCTGCTCGACGCCTACGCCTACAGGGCCATGGTCTGGGATGTCGCTGTCGAGCGGCTGGAAAAAACGCCGCCCGACGAAGCCGTGATCGCCAACGGGTTGCGGCAGGCGAGAACGGCATTGCAGGCGCTCTCCTCGCTGAAAGCCGAAGGGCCTTGGCTGTTGGGAACGGACCTGACGCTGGCCGACCTGCACGCCGCACCGATCATCGGCTATTTCATCAAGGTCGCCGAGGGACAAGCCCTGCTGGCCGAGTTTGCCGAGATCCGGGATTGGTATGTGCGCATCACTCAACGCGCGAGTTTTGCGAAAACCGAAAAGGCAGGGTGAAACCGCCGCGAGGCGCGGCAACTTCGCACGACCTGGGTTCCTCGCCTCGCTTGCGGGGAGAGCTGGCTCGGCGAAGCCGAGACGGAGAGGGGAAATCGGCGCATTCCTAAAGCGCCTTTTGATTGCGCAGGCCCCCTCTCCGGCCGCTTCGCGGCCACCTCTCCCCCACTTCGTGCTAGGGCATATACACATCTCGCAGAGCCCATCCATCGGCACAGGCACGGAAGTAGGCCAGGCCGTTGTAGAAGGTGATTGGTCC
>NZ_JAMYPO010000048.1:0-49330 GCF_040320365.1 Mesorhizobium sp. M0701 | reverse complement strand
GGTCGCGTCATCCGATGCTGGCCTCCACTCCAGCCAGCATCTTGAATCACAAAACCGACTGATCCGGAATCCCCTTCGATTCCGTTAAATCAGGAACCGCTCTAAGCGGCGGGACAGAGAACAAACGAAAAGGCGGGATTTCCCGCCTTTTTTATGCCGTACTGAATTCCATTGGCGCTGTAGAGTGCCGTGCCGGCAGTTCCGGCTGTGTCAGATCACGGTGTCCGTCCAGCGGACGATTTGCCCTGCCGCATCGCCGAACGCGGCATCGAGCGCGCCGACATAGGCCTGGTTGCCATTGCCCGAAACGGGCGCGATGGCGCTAAACGTCTTCGACGCCCGCACTTCACCGTTGCGATCGTTCAACAGGCGCACGAACAGCTCGACCTCGGCATGTTCGCCGCCGTCGACACGCACCTCGAACGAGCGGATCTCGACGATCACCTGATAGTCGATCGCCAGCCCCTCGCCTGGCTTGCCAACGCCGGTGAAGCTGCCCGAGCGCTGGAACGTCTCTGCCAGCCGCGCCTGTACGATCATCGGCAGCCGGTCGGCCCATTGCGCGCCCTTGAGATACTGGATCGATCGCGGCGATGGCTTAATGACGATGTTCTGGCTGTCCAGCGCCTTGAGCGCCGATGGCTGGGCGATGAGGATCTGGCGACGGCTGTGGGCACGCGCTTCCAGCGACGGCGCCGAAAGCTCGAACGTATCCAGCGGCGCCGGCTTGCCGCCCAGCGCCGCGCAGCCGGCGAGCGAAAGCGCCAGCAGTGCCACTCCGGCCTTGAACCCACTCGATCTGACGCTGCCTGAACTGATCGACTTCAAACGCGATCCCCCCCGGATCGTGGAAACAATGCGCATCTGCCAGCTATGTTCTTGCGGTGGGCGCAGGCCGAAGTCAACGGCGCACCCTGCCGTCGAACTGCCGGACCTCACCCTCGCCGCCGGACAGGATCCGCTGTGGATTGCGGCTGAGGTCGGTCACCGCCTCTTCGATGCGGTTGATCGAACGACGGCTGTCCTGGACCAGCGATTCGACGTTTTGCAGCCCCTGTCCCGAGAACCGCGCCAGATTGTCGGTGATGGTGCCGAGGCGGGCGTTCAGCGTGTCGGCGACCTGCTTGAACGATTTGAGCGTCGCCCTCGCATCGGCCATGACGCCGTCGGCCTGACCGGAGCCGAGCAGTTTGTCGACCTTGGCAAGGATACCGTCGACTCGCACCGAGGCATCGTTGAGGCGTCCTGCGAGCTGGTGCGCGTCTTTGATGGTTTCATCGATGTCGTCGGCTCGGTTTGCGAACTTGTTGGTCACCTTGGCGATGTCGGCGGCAGCCTCGTTGGCGTTTTCGCTGGCCTTCTGGATATTGGCCAGCGCGGTGCGAACCTCAGCCGGATCGATGCCGTCGAGAACGCCGTCGACCTTGGCCAGCGTGCCTTGCGTCTTCTGGGCGAAGTCGTTGATCGAGCCGACCGCGGTGTCCACGTTCTTGATGACCGTGTCGAACTGCTTGCTGGTTTCCTTCAGGTTGGAAGTGACTGTGTCGACATTGGCGACGATGCTCTTGATCTGGTCCTTGTCGACGGCGTTGAGTAGCCCTTCCGCCGCCTTCAGGGTGCCGTCGAGCTTGCCCGAAACACCCTTCAGTTCGTCCGCCAGCGAGCTGACGCTAGCCAGGAACTTGTCGACGCCGTCCGCATTCCTGGCCAGTGCATCGGAGAAGGTCTGGACATTGTTGACGGTCTGCGTCAGCGGCCCGCGAACATCCTTGGTGAAGCCTTCGAGCTCCGAAAGAACCTTGTCGGCGCGGGTGAAGATGTTCTGCGCCGTCTGCAGCAGGTTGGTGACCGCCGACGGATTGGCGACGATCTCGGCGACACGGCCTTCCTTTTCCGCCTCGTCGAGAAGTTTTGGCTCCTTGGGGTCGGCGCCCTTGAGCTCGATGTTGGCCTGGCCGGTGAGGCCGGCAAGCCCGATATCGGCCTGCGTCGACTTGGTGATAGGTGTATTCCGGTCTATTTCGGTGTCGGCGATAGCAGCGGTCGGATTGTCGACGTCGATATAGACACGGCGCACGTCGCCGACTTTGACGCCATTGAACAGCACGAAACTGCCACGGCCGAGCCCCGAAGCGGAGCCTGGAATGCGCACGCGCAGCACCGTCGTCTCACCCTTTTCGCCGATTGCCGCCGTCCAATAGACGAAAGCGAAAGCCGCGAGGATCGCGGCCAGCGTGAAAATGCCGACAATGACGTAGTTGGCCCTGGTTTCCATTGCTCACTTATGGCTATGCGCGCGCCGCAAGATCAAGTTGCCGGGCGCGTTTTCCGCGGAAATAGGATTTTACCCAGGGTTCCTCGCTCCTGAGCATGTCGTCGATCGTGCCCTCGACCAGCACTTTCTTTTTGCCAAGCACCGCCACGCGGTCGCACGCCGTAAACAGCGTGTCGAGATCGTGCGTGACCATATACACGGTCAAATCCATCGTATCGCGCAGCTTGACGACCAATTCGTCGAACTCAGCCGCGCTGATCGGATCGAGCCCGGACGTCGGTTCGTCGAGAAAAACGATGTCCGGGTCGAGTGCCAGGGCGCGCGCCAGCGCAGCACGCTTGATCATGCCGCCCGAGAGCTCGGAGGGGAATTTCTGCGCCGCATCCGGCGGCAATCCGACCAGCTCGACCTTGAGCATGGCAAGTTCGTCCATCAGCTTCTTCGGCAAATCGAGATATTCGCGCATCGGCACCTGAACGTTTTCGAGGACCGTCAGCGCCGAAAAAAGGGCGCCATGCTGGAACAGCACGCCAAGCCGCATGTCGATGCGAAGGCGCTCCCTTTCGGTTGCCTTCTCGACGTCGACGCCGAACAGTTTGATTGTTCCCGATTGCTTGCGCGTCAAGCCAAGGATGGTGCGCAAGAGAACAGATTTGCCGGCACCCGAGGCACCGACGAAGCCGAGAATCTCCCCGCGCCAGATATCGAGCGACAATTTGTCGAGAACAACCTGGTCGGCGAACGACACCGTGATGTCGTGCGCCGACAGCACGATCTCGTCTTCTTTGGCCTTCGCCGCCACCTTGGTCGTGTTTGTGCCCGGCAGCGCCATGTCAGAACTCGATCGCTGCATAGAACATGGCGAAAAGCCCGTCGAGGATAATAACCACGAAGATCGACTTCACCACTGAGGCGGTCACATGCTGGCCAAGCGATTCGGCGCTGCCGCCAACCTTCATGCCCTCGACCGAGGCAATTATGCCGATGATCATGGCCATGAACGGCGCCTTGATCAGGCCGGCAAAGATGGTGCTGAGGTCGATTGCGACACGCAGCCGGTCGATGAACGCTGCCGGTGCAATATCGGAGTAGAGCCATGCAGCCAAAATGCCGCCGCCCAGTGCGGCAAAGTTGGCGATGATCGTCAGGCAAGGCAACGCGACGACCAGCGCGACGAGCCGCGGAAACACCAGCACGCCGATTGGATTAAGGCCGATCACCTTCAGCGCATCGACCTCCTCGCGCATCTTCATCGAGCCGATCTCGGCGGTGATCGCACTGCCGGAGCGGCCGGCGATCATGATCGCCGTCATCAAAACGCCGAGCTCGCGCAGGATCAGCACGCCGACCAGGTCGACGACGAAGATGTCGGCGCCGAAATAACTGAGCTGATAGGCGCCTTGCTGGGCGACGATCGCACCGACGATGGCCGACATCAGCACGACCACCGGTATGGCGCCGACACCCATGCGATCGATCTGGTTGAAGATCGCCGCCATGTTGACGGCATGGCCGCGGCCAAGCTTCATCTGAGAGCCGCGTATCGTGGCGCCGAGGATATTCATTGCGGCCAGGAAATCGTCGCGCATCTCATAAACGCGCCGACCTACCGCCTCGAGCCCGCGAATGATGAAGTTGGGCGGCTTTGCCGGACCTGATTCGGGCTCGCGACGAACGGCGTCCCCGACGGCGCCAAGCAGGATCGAGGCGATCTCGCTCTGCCCCTGCATCGTGATCTCGACGCCCTTTTTTTCGAAGCTGCTGACCAGGCGGTCGATCAGCCACGCCCCGGCAGTGTCCATCTTCTCGATTTGTGAAAGGTCGAGCGCCAGCGTCTTGAAGCCGCCGCGCTTCTCGATCTTGCGCATCTCGGCATCGACCAGCGCCACGGTACGTGTCGTCCAGGTTCCCGAGAAAGCGCAGCCGAGAACGTCGCCCTCCTCGCCGATCGCGATGCGCGGCTGGTGGTCGGGCTCCTTGGCAGGGCCGCTTGCGTCGCGTTTGCGGATGGTCAACATGGCGTCCTGTTTAGCCTGACGGGGCCGACCTGTCGATTTGCCGACATCCTCCTTGTTGCACAGCCGGAGCAGAAAAATATGGCGCGTGTCATTTCGGTCGAGGCCGAGCGCTTTCCGATAGCCGGGACCTTTACCATTTCGCGCGGCTCGAAGACCGAAGCGGAGGTGATTTCCTGCGCTATCACCGAAAACGGCCGTACAGGACGCGGCGAATGCGTCCCTTACAAGCGCTATGGCGAAACCATGGAGGGTGTGCGCGACGCGATCGAGGCGATGCGCAGCGAGATCGCGCACGGCATCAGCCGCATCGCCCTGCTCGATGCCATGCCTGCCGGCGCGGCACGCAACGCCATCGATTGCGCGCTCTGGGACCTGGAAGCGAAGATCAGCGGAACACCGGTGGCGCATACGATACGAACCGTTCCGTTACGACCGCTCGAGACTGCGTATACATTGTCGCTCGCCGAGCCGGAGGCGATGGCGGCGCAGGCCCGCGCCAACGCCCAGCGCCCGCTACTCAAGGTCAAGATCGGCGGCGACAACGACATCGCGCGCATCCGTGCAGTGACGGCGGCAGCACCCGACAGCCGAATCATTCTCGACGCCAACGAGGGCTGGAATAACGACAACATCGTCGCAAACCTCGCCTTTGCCGCCGAGCACGGTATCGCCTTGATCGAACAGCCGCTGCCGGCGGGACATGACAGTATTCTTCGCCACATCGCGCATCCGGTACCGATCTGTGCCGACGAAAGCGTGCACGAGGCGAAGGACCTTGAAGCACTTGTCGGCCTTTACGACGCCGTCAACATCAAGCTCGACAAATCGGGTGGCCTGACCGCTGCACTCGTGCTTCGCGACCGCGCCCGCGAACTGGCTCTTGGTGTCATGGTCGGCTGTATGGTCGGCACATCGCTTGCGATGGCGCCGGCCGTGCTGTTGGCGCAGGATGCCGATTTCGTCGATCTCGACGGTCCGCTGCTGCTGGCCCGCGACCGCGTTCCCGGTCTCGTCTACCAAGGTTCGCTGGTGTCACCGCCCGAGCGGGCGCTGTGGGGCTGAACGCGCGGCAAGCCCGATCAGAGCCAGGCCCGTCAGGGCGATCGGGATCATCGCAAAGAAGCCATTCGCGCCGAAGCGGTCGTAAAGAGGACCGGAAATCAGCGTCGCCGCCGCCATGAAGAAGCCATTGGAGAAGTAGGCGATGCCTTGCGCCGCCCCGGTGCGTTCTTCCGCGACCGTCTCACCGATCATCTTTTGCAGGCCGATCAGCACCAGCGCCACCGAAACCGCGTGCAGCGTCTGGATCGCGAAAAACCCGCCAACGCCAAGCCCAAGCGGCCAGATCAGCGGAAAGGCGAACCAGCGCACGATCGCGCCGATCCCGGCAATCAGCATGATCGAGACGACCGAGAAGGAGGCGAAAGCGCGGGTGAAAACGACGAACATGCATATCTCGGCGACGACGCCCCACCCCCACAGAAGCCCGACAACCGAATCGCTGATGCCGATCGACTTCCAGTAGATCGACACGAAACCGTAGAGAAATGCGTGGCTGGCGGTGATGACGCCGACGCCTGTCGAAAAATAGAGGAAGTACCGGTTGAGGAGTTTCGGTGCCGATTGCTGGATATCGGCGGCCGAAAGCGGCGAGGCGCGGCGTGGACGGCCAAGGCGCGGCGCAATCAGTCCGGCGGCTAGCGCGGCACACAGCGCCGCGAAGATGATCACCGGGACAGCCTGGGCACCGCTCGCCGACAGGATGAAACCGCCGGCGAGATTGGCACAGAGATAGGAGATCGAGCCCCATTTGCGCATGCTTGCGTAATTCGAGCCGAAGCGGCGAACACCTGAAAGGGCGAGCGAATCGGCAATCGGCGAATGCGGCGTCCAGACGACCGTCAGGGCCAGCGACACGGCAAGTACCGTTGCGTAGGTCGGCGGCAGGAGGTAGCCGGCGGACAGGATCAGCGATGCGGCGACCAGCGCAACATAGACATTGGCGCGGTCGCTCGCTTTGTCTGCGAGCGCAGTAAGAAAAGGCGTCGTCGCCACGCGCAGGAACATCGGCGCGGCGAGGATCACGGCTATCTGTTCGGCATGGAACCCCTTCGCCTGCAGCCACAGCGGGAAATACGGCACATGCGTCCCGAGCGGAACGAAGAGCGTAAAGAAGATCAAGCTCATGCGCAGTTCGAAATGGCGTGGCTTGACGAGCTGTTCGGGCGAAAGCGGCGGCAGCGAGGACATTGACAGGCGATCCGTCGGCACGGCATTCAGCCGGGTCGGCCCGCCACACCTGCCGCTGCTTAACACGGCGAAAAAGTCGATGAAACCGCTGGACTAACCGATTGAAGCGAGATGCGGCCGGATTTGGTCAAGCCGCCTGGACTGCCCTGCCCTTGATGTCGATCGGCACGAGCACCTCGCTGCCGACCGGAGTCTCCGGCAGGACATGCGCCCAGTGCAGGATCTCCATCCTGCCGTCAAAATGCTCGACCACCGCCGTGCAGCTCTCCACCCAGTCGCCCGTGTTGATGTATTGCACGTCCTCATAGCTTTCGATCGCGGCATGGTGGATGTGCCCGCAGATCACGCCGTCGACATGCGAGCGGCGCGCCTCCTCGGTCAGCACGGTCTGGAACGAGCCGATGAAATTCACCGCCTTCTTGACCTTGACCTTGGCCCAGGACGAGAACGACCAGTAAGGCAGGCCGAGCACCTGGCGCAGACGTGTGATGACGCGGTTGAGCAGCATCGCCGCGTCGTAGGCATAGTCGCCGAGATAGGCCAGCCAGCGCGCATTATGGACGACGGTGTCGAACTGGTCGCCATGGATGACAAGAAGGCGTTTGCCGTCGGCGGTCTCGTGGATGGCGCGGTCGGCGACGACAATGCCGCCGAAATGAACGCCCTGGAACTGTCGCGCGAACTCGTCATGGTTGCCGGCGATGTAGGTGATGCTGGCGCCCTTGCGCGCCTTGCGCAGCAATTTCTGGATCACGTCGTTATGGCTTTGCGGCCAATGCCAGCTTCGTCTCAGGCGCCAGCCGTCGACGATGTCGCCGACGAGATAGATGATATCGGCATCGTGATGGCGCAGGAAATCGATCAGGAATTCGGCCTTCGCCGCCTTCGATCCGAGATGGACGTCGGAGATGAACATGCTGCGGAAAGTGCGAGGCTCTGCGCCGGACATCATTTGTCACCGTTGCTTTCGCCTGAGCCTATGCTCCGATTCATGCAACAACCGTATGACGGTTGCGATTGGTCCAGCCATCCAGATAGGTTGCCGCGGCAATCAGAGGAGAAAATCACCATGGATCTCGGCATTCGCGGCAAGAAGGCCATCGTCTGCGCTTCGAGCAAAGGCTTGGGACGCGGCTGCGCCATGGCACTGGCAGAGGCAGGCTGCGATCTGGTCGTCAATGGCCGCAACGCCGACGTGCTGGCCAAAACCGCCGCTGAACTGCGCGAGAAATTCGGCGTCAAGGTGACCGAGATCGTCGGCGACGTATCCAAGCCCGATGTCCAGAAGGCGCTGCTTGCCGCCTGCCCCGATCCCGACATCCTCGTCAACAACAATGGCGGTCCGCCGTTTCGCGATTTCCGCGCGCTCGACCGCGAAAAGATCCTCGAGGGCGTCACCCAGAACATGGTGACCCCTGTCGAACTGGTTCAGGCCGTGATCGACGGCATGGCGGCGCGCGGCTTCGGCCGCATCGTCAACATCACCTCGCTGTCGGTCTATGTGCCTATCCCCGGCCTCGACCTGTCGTCCGGCGCCCGCGCCGGCCTCACTTCGTTCCTCGCCGGCGTCGCGCGCACGGTGATCGACCGCAATGTGACGATCAACAACATGCTGCCGGGAAAACTCGACACCGACCGGCTGCGCGGCCCGCACGAGGCCGGCACGCCCGAAGATCCGGCCGCCGCCGCCGCACGCAAAGCCAAGGCGGCGGCCAACGTTCCGGCCAAGCGACTCGGCATGCCGGAGGAATTCGGCCAGATCTGCGCCTTCCTGTGCTCGGTCCATGCCGGCTACCTGACCGGGCAGAACATACCGGTGGACGGCGGCCTCTATGTCAGCGCGTTTTAGTGGCAGAATCCAAGGCTTGATACCCGCTGGACGGCGGAAGAACGACCCTTTGCGGTTGTTGGGTTGCGAGCGCCGCATGATGCGATCTGATCTTTCCTGACATCCGGAGAAGGGAGAATTCCTTTGCCAATGCATGCAACCTACCGAGCGAATCCGATACTCGCGATCCCAATTCCCCCCACCAGGATCAGGCTCACGGCCCACACAGTGTCGAGATTGAACCAGCTTTGTGAGATGAACTTGGGTCCGAGCCATCGATAGACGGCAATGGCGATAACACCGCCGCTTACAATCATCGCGGCCGTATGGACTACGGAGACGGCGGTGGCGGTGATCAGATTACCTGCCATGAGCGTGATAGCCGCCTGGTGTCCAACATCGAGATCGCCTGCCTGGCACAGGCCGAGATAAATCGGCACCAGCATCAGCCCGGCGCCATGCGCGGTGGCGGCCGCGAAGGACCACAAGGCCAGTTGTGCCGGCGGGATACGGGCAAGAACACGCGGGTGGCGCCGGTTGATCAGGAGATAGATCCCGGCTGCGATCACAATCAATCCCGCCGCGATGCGAATCTGTCGTTCCCAGACGATGAGCGTCAGCATCGCGCCGAAGGGCAGCAGGATACCGATCATCGCCACAAAGTGGCCCATTGCCAAAAGGCCGAGCGCCCGGAACAATTCGCCGGCACGTCTATCCAAAAGTCCGGTCGAAACGGCCAACGGCCAGCCCATGCCAGGATTGATACCGTGATAAATACCGCTGGCGACGACGGCCAGCCAGAGACCGGCCGTCGTCCACTCGCTCATCGCTTTATTGACCCGGGCAGTCGGTTACACCGACGGATAGCAGAACGAATCCGTCGAGCAATCGCCGCCTTCCAGACGAATCTGGTGGGAGCGATACCCCTCGGGGAACTCGACATAAAAGTCCTTGTCCAGGGTGATCCCACCGTTCTCGCCGACATTGGCCTTGACCATGGCTGCCGGAATACCATCGCGATAGAACTGGTCGTCCCAAGTCGAATACAGGGAGTTGGTCCAGTAAACGCGTTTGCCGTCGCGGCTGATCTCGACCATCTGCGGTCCGCCCCTGTAGTCGCCGCCGCCGGGATGCTTGGTCTTGCGCGTGATGCCGCCAATATGGATGGACCCTGCAAGCTTAGGCTTCATCGGATCGGTCACATCGTATTGGCGCATCTCGCCGGTGCCCCAGCAGGATACGTAGAGGAATCGGTCATCGAGCGACAGGTCGATGTCGGTTACTAGCGGCGGCACCGCCTCGAAGCCCTGAAGCAACGGCGGCAGGTCATCCTTGGCGGCTGCCTCGGGCGGGATGGTCGCCGTCTTTTCGCAATGGAATTTGCCGCCCTCGCGCCACCAGGTCCAGATCGATCCCTCGAGGTTTGTCGTGTCGACGACCACTCCAAGGAAACCGTATTCCTTGACCGGGTCATGGGCGGGGCGGACTTCCAGCGCCATCTGGTGGTTGGCGCCCAGATCGATGGTCTGCACGTTCCTACGTTCGCGCAAATTCCAGAAATGCACCCGGTGTCCATATTTGTTCGACAGGAGGTCTTCAGGCACGATGCCCTGCTCGAACTGGGGCGGAAGGGCCCACTCGCTCGACACCATGTAGTCGCGTGGCAGGTTCCACCAGAAATCATATTGCTTGTCCTGCGGCCCGCGATCGATCTCGTAGCGCCCGATGACGTCGAACGTCTGGCAATCCATGACAAAGATGCCGGGAGGTCCGTCGGTGCCGTCAGGGCCACCGCCCCCAAGCGTCGAGACATAAATACCTTCCGGACCGCAGTGAATCGTATGAGGCCTGGAATAGCCCGTCTTGGCAAACACCTCTTCTGGCTCGATGACCTTGTGGATCTTGGCCTTGGTCGGTCCGCCCTTGGTGTCTATGACGTAAATGCGCGAAGATCGAATACCGGGAATGATCAGAAAGCGGCGCTCGAGAAACGGGTGACCATTCAGCGGCGAAAGGGCCGACGAGCACGCGTTCCAGCCGAAATGGTGAAACTCGTCGCCCTTGTTCGGCATTATCACGCTATGGACGACCTTGCCGTAGTCCTTCGACTTCGGGTTTACGTCAACTATGGCTAGTCCATCTGGCTGAGAGAAGTCGGGACTCAACATCAAAGTGTAGGCAAAATTTTCGACTGGCGCCTGCATTGCGAGCTTGGCAGTCGCGTGGAAAGTCGGGTCTGGCCGTACAGTCATTGTCGTCCTCCCTTGGCAGGTTAAGCAGTCCGACCGACAATCAGGGGCACGATCTGTGATGCGTTTGGATGTCCGCCGAAAACGTCGGGGCGCTTTGTTGTTCGCACGCTATTTCGTGCGACTTTTCGAAGAATCTCACGGATTTTGGAGAACTGCAATGTCGACTTGTTTCGCCGCGAGGCCTCTGAGCGACGAGCGCCACCAGACATTCGAACTGGGCGGCGTACCTCGCCGCAGCACCCCGCCTATCGCCCCAACATCTCAATGGCAGACCGCACAGGAGGGCGGGGGTGCAAGCCGCAAGCTCGCGCTTGCGACATATCACCTCTCGAAATGCCACGGCTGCATGCTAAGAGACTCAAAACACCAAACGGACTGAACTGAGGAGGCGGCCGTCATGACAGGCGAAAGCAAGAAGGCGGCCCGATCCGACCTCGACGAAGCAGCGCTCTACTTCCACAAGCACCCCCGTCCCGGAAAACTTGAAATCCAGGCGACGAAACCGCTGGGCAACCAGCGCGACCTGGCGCTTGCCTATTCGCCGGGTGTAGCTGCCCCCTGCCTTGAAATCCGCGACGACCCGGCAACCGCCGCCGACTATACGGCCCGCGCCAATCTGGTCGGCGTTGTCACCAACGGTTCGGCGGTGCTGGGCCTCGGCAACATCGGTCCGCTCGCCTCCAAGCCGGTGATGGAGGGCAAAGCGGTGCTGTTCAAGAAATTCGCCGGCATCGATGTCTTCGACATCGAGATCGATGCACCGGGCATCGAGCGCATGGTCGAGACGATCTCGGCGCTGGAACCAACCTTCGGCGGCATCAACCTTGAGGACATCAAGGCGCCCGAATGCTTCGAGGTCGAGGAGCAGCTGAAAGCCCGCATGGGCATACCGGTCTTCCATGACGACCAGCACGGCACCGCCATCATCGTCGCCGCCGCCGTGCTCAACGGGCTGGAATTCGCCGGCAAATCCATCGCGGACATCAAGATCGTTACGTCAGGCGCCGGCGCTGCGGCGCTTGCGTGCCTCAACCTTCTGGTCTCGCTCGGCGCGCGGGTCGAAAACATCTGGGTCACCGACCGGTTCGGCGTCGCCCATAAGGGCCGTGTCGAGGAGATGGACCGCTGGAAAGACCCCTATGTGAAGGACACCGAGGCGCGCACGCTGGCCGACGTTCTGCCCGGCGCCGACGTGTTTCTCGGCCTGTCTGCCGCCGGCGTGCTGAAGCCGGAATTGCTCCACCACATGGCGCCCAAGCCGCTCATCCTGGCGCTGGCCAACCCCAATCCCGAGATCATGCCGGAAGCGGCGCGGGCAGCGCGGCCCGACGCGATGATCTGCACGGGCCGCTCCGATTTCCCCAATCAAGTCAATAACGTACTCTGTTTTCCTTATATCTTCCGTGGCGCGCTGGATTGCGGCGCAAGCGCCATCAACGAAGAGATGAAAATGGCCGCGGTGCGGGCGATTGCAGCGCTTGCCCGCGAAGAGCCGTCCGACGTTGCCGCCCGCGCCTATTCCGGCGAGACGCCGATCTTCGGCCCGGAGTTCCTGATCCCCTCGCCTTTCGATCCGCGGCTGATCCTGCGCATTGCCCCTGCCGTTGCCAAGGCAGCCTGCGAGACCGGCGTCGCGACCCGGCCGATCACCGATTTCGCCGCCTATATCGACAAGCTGAACCGCTTCGTCTTCCGCTCCGGCCTGGTCATGAAGCCGGTATTCTCGATGGCCAAGACGTCGAGCGCCAAGCGCGTCATCTATGCCGACGGCGAGGACGAGCGCGTGCTTCGCGCCGCGCAGGTCGTGCTCGAGGAAGGCATTGCCGAACCGATCCTGATCGGCCGCCCGCACGTCATCGAGGTGCGGTTGAAACGCTATGGGCTGCGCATCAAGCCGGGCGTCGATTTCGGCTTGATCAACCCGGAAGACGATCCGCGTTACCGCCACTATGTCGACCTTTTGATCGAGCTTGCCGGCCGCCGTGGGGTGACGACGGAAGCCGCGCGCACCATGGTGCGCACCGACAATACGGTGATCGCCGCCCTTGCCCTGAAGCGCGGCGACGCCGACGCCATGGTCTGCGGCCTCGAAGGCCGTTTCGAGCGCCATTTGCGCAACGTCACGCTGATCATCGGGCCACGCGCCGGCATTAGGGATCGCGACCTGTCGACGCTTTCCATGCTGATCTCGCAGCGCGGCATCATTTTCCTCACCGACACCCATGTCTCCGTCGATCCGACCGCCGAAGAAATTGCGGAAATGACCGTTTTGGCGGCCGAGGAAATTCAGCGTTTCGGCATTGAGCCCAAGGCAGCGCTGCTGTCGCATTCTGATTTCGGCTCCCGCGATTCGCCAAGCGCCATGAAGATGCGGCAGGCGGCGGCGATCCTGGCGCGCATCGCGCCAGACCTGCAATGCGACGGCGAGATGCATGCCGACTCGGCATTGTCGGAGCAGCTGCGCCAACGCGTCTATCCGCATTCGCGGCTGAAAGGCGAAGCCAATCTGCTGGTGTTCCCCAATCTCGATTCGGCGAACATCACACTGACGGCGCTGCGCACAATGATGGAGGCGCTGCATGTCGGCCCGATCCTGCTCGGCACCGACAGCCCGGCGCACATATTGACGCCGTCGGTCACGTCGCGCGGCGTCGTCAACATGACGGCACTGGCAGTGGTCGAAGCCGCGCACAAGGCGCAAGCCATCGTCGATCTGGGGTAGCCGCGGGCTTTCTCAGATTGGCCTGAACCGGAAATGCCCTGTCTGCCTGAAGGCAAACAAAGTGTCCTCTTCCCTGGCGCCGCCGCCGATATTGTGAATGACCAGTCTTCTTGTCGGTACCAAAGTGGAGCGATTGGACGACACGATGGCAATATGCGACAGATTGCCGGGCAGCATCTGGGCGATGAGATCCCCTGGCCGATAGTCGGCCGGGTCTTGGCTGACGGGCAAGGCAGCACCGCGCCGCTCGAAATAGACCGCAAGGTTGGGCACACGGCGATGGTCGATGTTGCGGTCCGGCGCTTTCAGGCCCCAAGCCTTCGGATAGGCGGCAAAATTGGCCCGCATATCCTCATGCACCAATTCTTGCAGGTCGAGATCGAAGGCGCGGCGATAGGCACGGATCACGACATCCGTACACACACCCCGCTCGGGCTCAACGTCCCCGCCCGGATAGGCCAGGCGTGTATAGGTCGGATCGTAGAGCGTGGTGACGCCGATCTGCTCACGGGCGGCTTCGACCAATTTGGTGCCCCAATCCGACGTGATGGGCTTTTGCTGCGCCCTGGCAACCGGCATCGCCAGGCACAAAAGACCAAATTGTACTGCGGCTCGACGGGTAATCGCGGTCATGCCAAGCCTCCGGGCATTCTGGATCCGGGCATTCTTCTGGGCGAATACGCCTTTTTCGTGCATCGCCAGGATGTCTCGGCCGTGGCTCTGTCCGAGTATGTCGTGCGGCGTGGTCGATATGACAGCGCTGGTCGTGGTCGAAGCCGCGCACAGGCGCAAGCCATTCGATTTGGGATGAAGCCGGAATCGGCGGTATGCTAAACAAACGGTTAACCGCAAGCGCGGTAGCTTTCTGAACGACAGACAGGCGGAGTTTCGAAGGGATGACGGGCGCATGTTGGAGGCTGACGCGGGCCGCCGCGCTGCTCGGCGCTCTGCTACTGTGCGGCATTGCCGTCACTCAGGCGCAGGCCGCTTCGCGCCTCTGCCGCCAGCTTGAAGCCGATCTTGCCGCCGCTTCTCGCGGTGGCGGCGGCAAGCCGGCTTTGCTCAGGAAATATGACGACGCGATCGTCTGGCAGCGCCAGCAGATTTCAAAGGCCGTCAGCCAGGCCAGCAGCGCCGGCTGCGGCTTTTCGCTGTCTCGCCGCAACGCCAACGTATGCGCGGCACTCGACGCCACCATCGATCGCATGGCTGCCAATCTCGACGCCCTGCAGGCCAAGCGCGCCGACCTTGCCGGCGGTGGTTCGCGACGCGATCGCGCGCGCATATTGACGTTGCTTGACGCCAATGGCTGCCGCGATGATGCGGCGGCGCGGACGCCCGCGCCGGTCCGCGAAGCCAGCCGTGAAAACGGCCACCGAAACCTGCTCGACCAGCTTTTGGGCAGTGACGCAACTGAACCGGGCGCGCCCGACCAGCCTAAAGGGCCCAGCCAGGCCGAAGAGCTAAGCCAGCCGGGCAACATCCGCACCATGCTCAACAACGCCGACATGGGCCAGCCCCAAGGCGAATTCCGCACCATGTGCGTGCGCACCTGCGACGGTTATTTCTTCCCGATGTCGAATGCCGCCTCACTGGGCGATTTCGAGCGCGACCAGAAGAATTGCGAATCGAGCTGCCCCGGCACCGAAATGCAGGTTTTCTACACGCGCGGCATGAATGGCGATTCGGCGTCCATGACGTCTTCGGCGACCGGCAGGCCTTATATCGAACTGCCGACGGCCTACCTCTACAAGCAGTCCGACATGCCGCGGCCGCCGGCCTGCGGCTGCAATGCCGCGCAGAATTTCGAGATCATCGCCGGCAACCCGCCAACCCGGGAACAATCTGAGGCGAACGTGGCGACCACCCCGTTCATTCCGCTGCCGGTTGCCAGGCCTGATCCGGGCGCCGATCCGGAGTCCTTGGCCAATGCGCAAGGCGGCCTCGACCGTGAGGCGATCAGACGTCTTGCCGTCAAGCCCGTGCCTTCGCCGACATCGCTGCCGCCGCCGGAACAGCGCAAGGTCAGGGTCGTCGGGCCAACGTTCCTTCCCGACCCAGCAGCGGCAACAGATCTGCAAGCTCCGGACCCGAAGGCTGTCCCGTAAGCGCCAGCCTGAGCGGCATGAACAGCGCCTTGCCCTTACGACCGCTCGCTTCTCGGATCTTGCCGGTCCAGTCTTTCCAGACGGCGCCGTTCCAAGGCTCCTCCGGCAGCAGTTCGAACGCCTGGCGAAGAAAGTCGCGGTCATCGTCGGAAAACTCCGCCGGCTCCTCTGGACCGTCTCGAAGCGTACGCCACCAGATCGCCGCATCAGCCAGCCTGTCTAGATTGCCGCGCACCGCCAGCCAGAAAGGCTCGGCCTGTTCGCCGGAGATGCCGAGCACGATCAGCCGGTCGCGCGCCTCGGAAAACGGCATGTGATGCAGCAGCGTGCGGTTGAGCGCGAAGAGCTCGTCCGGGTCGAATTTGGCGGCGGATTTCGATGTTGCAGCCGGATCGAAGCGCTCGGCTAGCTCGGCCATCGTTGGCACCGCCACGACGTTTTCCGAGGTGCCGACGAGCACCGCCAGCGAAGCGATCGCCATCGGCTCGATGCCGCTCTCACGCAGGCTCTGGATGGACAGCGCGCCGGTGCGCTTCGAAAGTCCCTCGCCTGATGCCGTTGTCAGGAGATTGTGGTGGCCGAACACCGGCGGCTCCGCGCCAAGTGCTCGGAACAGGGCTATCTGGACGCCGGTATTGGTGACGTGGTCGTCGCCGCGAATGACATGGCTGACGCCCATGTCGATGTCGTCGACAACCGAAGGCAATGTATAGAGGTAGGTGCCGTCCTCACGCCGCAGAACCGGGTCTGAAAGCGAGGCGAGGTCGACGGTCTCTTCGCCGCGCACCAGATCGTTCCAGTGGATTTCAGTGCGCTCCGGCTGCAGCGGATCGCCGGTGAAGTTGGGCAACAGAAAGCGCCAGTGCGGCCGCCGGCCATCGGCCTCATATTCCGCGACCTGCTCGGGTGCCAGCGTCAGCGCCTCGCGGCCATAGACTGGCGGCAGTCCACGCGTGCGGCGCACCTTGCGCCTCAGGTCGAGCTCTTCAGGTGTCTCATAGCAGGCATAGACGAGGCGCGCCTCCTTCAGTCTTTCCAGTGCGGCATCATAGATTTCGACCCGCCGCGACTGATACTCCGTGGCGTCGGGGAAGATGCCCAGCCAATGCAGGTCATAAAGGATGGCGTCGGAAAACTCCTGCGTCGAACGGGCAACGTCGGTGTCGTCGAAGCGCTGGATGAAGCGGCCCTTGTTCTTGATGGCGAACAGCCAATTGAACAAAGCGGTGCGCGCATTACCGATATGGATGCGGCCGGTCGGTGACGGGGCGAAACGGACGGTAACTGTCATGAGCGGGGCGTACCGGATGGTTTTGCTGTTGACAAGACGCGCCCCCGCGCTCTGCGGCAGACATAGAACATGACGAAGGCGAAGAAAAGACGGCAGCGCCACGCGTCCGTTAAGACGCGCGGCACCGCAACCCGTCAGATCACCAGGCCTTTGGTCAGCTCAAGCGCCTGGCGTTCGAACAGCCGGCGGTAGATGCCGCCTTGCAGCCGGATCAGCTGGTCATGCGAGCCCTCTTCGACGATGCGGCCGCGATCGAACACCAAAAGCCTGTCCAGCGCGCGCACCGTCGACAGCCGGTGGGCAATGACCAGCGTCGTGCGGCCGACCATCAAGCGCTCCATTGCCTGCTGGATCAGCACCTCCGATTCCGAATCGAGGCTCGACGTTGCCTCATCCAGGATGAGAATGCGCGCATCGGCAAGAAAGGCGCGTGCGATTGCAACGCGCTGACGCTCACCACCCGATAGCTTTACGCCACGCTCGCCGACCAGCGTGCCATACCCTTTCGGCAAATTGGCGATGAAGTCATGCGCGCTGGCCAACCGCGCCGCGTGCTCGATCTCGGCCTGCGTGGCGTCCGGCCGGGCATAGGCGATGTTTTCGGCCAGCGACCGGTGAAACAGGATCGGCTCCTGCTGGACAATCGCGATCTGTGCGCGCAGCGACGCCTGCGCCACATTGGCAATATCCTGGCCGTCGATCAGGATATTGCCCGCAGTCACGTCATAGAGGCGCTGGATCAGCTTGACGAATGTCGTCTTGCCGGACCCCGAATGGCCAACCAGCCCGACCCGCTCGCCCGGCGCGATGTCCACCGAAAAGTCGCGATAGAGCGGCAGGCGGTGGCTGCCATAATGGAACGTGACATTGTCGAAGGTGGTACGGCCATCGGTGATCCGGATCGGTTTGGCGCCGGGCCGATCCTCAATGCCGAGTGGTTCGGACTGGAAGTCGACCAGTTCCTCCATGTCGTTGATCGAGCGCTGCAGATTGCGGATATGCGTGCCGATGTCGCGCAAATAGCCTTGCAGCACGAAGAATGAGGTCAGCACGAAGGCGACGTCGCCGGCGCTCGCCTGCCCCCACGACCACAACAGCAGGGAGAATCCGATGACCGCTGCCCTCAAAAGCAGCAGCATCGTCCCTTGCGTGGTGCCGTTGACAGTGCCGCGCATCCAGGTGCGGCGCGTGCGGCCGCGCCATTTAGCGACGACCTCGGCAAGCCGTGTCTCCTCGCGTTCCTCGGCGCCAAAACCCTTGACCACGGCGTTGCAGCTCACCGCGTCGGCCAGCGAGCCGCCGAGCCGCGTATCCCACGCATTGGCAAGCCTTGCCGCGGGCGCGACATAGCCAAGCGACAGCATCGTCGTCACCGCGATGAACAGAACCGAACCGGTGGCGACGACAGCACCCATCAGCGGCCAGAACCAGCCAAGCAGCAGCGTCGAGCCGACGAGCATGACGACCGATGGCAGCAGCGCGATCAGGATCGTGTCGTTGAGCAGGTCGAGCGCCCACATGCCGCGCGTTATCTTGCGCACCGTCGATCCGGCGAAGCTGTTGGCGTGCCAGTCGGTGGAGAAGCGCTGGACGCGGTGGAAGGCGTCGGCGGCGATATCCGCCATCATCTTCAACGTCAGCTCGACAATGGCCATGAAGGCGAGATTGCGCAGCACGACACCGGTGAGCGCCAGGGCCACCAGCATCGAAAAGTCCGCTGTCGCCGCGTTCCACGCAACATCGTCGGCCGCAGCACTGCTGGCGACGGCGTCGACCAGCCGGCCGGAATAGAGCGGCGTCAGCACGTCGGCCAGGGTCGACAGCAGGAACGCTCCCATGATCAGCAAAAGCCGCCGCGGCTGACGCCGCCAATGGCTGAGCGTGAAGCCAAGAACGCTGCGAAAGGCGCCCGCGCGCAAATCTATTCGAAAACGAGTCATGATCTCATTCGGGCGCAAACGAGCCCGATCCCGGAAAGGTCGAAATTGAAAAAAACCGCGTCGGGCGAATTAGCACCCAAGGAATGCGGACGTTCGGCACATTTGGCGGCTCGCCCGAATACGGGCGGCGACCGGCATCGACGAATGCCTGTTCTCAGCTCGGCTTCGCCGCAAAGGTAAGGACCTTCTGGCTTGCCGATTGAGACCTAGGCTTCGCGGCCTCGCATAGCGATGTCAAATCCTGGCATTCGGTCCTCCCCAAGGGGATCGCGGAAAGGCGTTTATAGAGACGCCTCAACGCCGCGCCAAGTCACTAGATAGCCCAAAGCGCATCTGGTCCAAGCAGTGAGACGATTTTGCAACAATCGCGGGTTGTGCGCCCTCATCGGTCGAAGCGCATATAGCGGCCCGTCGGTGGAAGGCCTGAAGCCGAGCTTTTCGTAAACCGCATGGGCGTCGTTGGTCGACAGGCTCCAATGCGTGACCGTCTTGACGTCCGGGTGGTCGATAAGCGCCTGGACAAGCCGGGTTCCGATGCCTTGTCCGCGATACCCGGGCCAGACAATTATGTCGGCGAGATAGGCAAATACCGTACGGTCGGTGATCGCCCGGCCGAAGCCGACCTGATTGCCGCCGACATAGACACCGATGCACAGTGAGTTGGCGAAGGCGCGGCGGTGCAGTTCGTCGCTGCGGCCACTGCCCCAATAGCTCTCCTTCAAAAGGTCGGACGTCGCCCGGAAGTCGATCCGCGACGGGTCGAAGCTGATTTCAAGGGTGGCCATGGCTAAACCGTTAAACAGGCCAATCGCCTATCCGCCATCCCTGAACCGGTTGGTAATGGGATAGCGGCGGTCGCGGCCAAAGTTCTTCCTGGTGATCTTCACGCCGGGCGCCGCCTGCCGGCGCTTGTATTCTGCGACGTAAAGCAGGTGCTCGACGCGCGTCACCGTCGCCCGGTCATGGCCGCGCGCGACGATGTCGTCGACACCCATCTCGTTTTCGATCAGGCACTCCAATATGTCGTCGAGCACCGGATAGGGCGGCAGCGAATCCTGGTCCGTCTGGTTCTCTCGCAGTTCCGCCGAGGGCGCCTTGTCGATGATGTTGGTCGGGATCACCTCGCCGGACGGACCGAGCGCACCCGGCGGCACATGCGCGTTGCGCCAGCGCGACAGCGCATAGACCTGCATCTTGTAGAGGTCCTTGATCGGATTGAAGCCGCCATTCATGTCGCCATAGAGCGTCGCGTAGCCGACCGACATCTCGCTTTTGTTGCCGGTAGTGACCACCATCGAGCCGAACTTGTTGGAAATCGCCATCAGGATGGTGCCACGGGCCCGGCTCTGCAGGTTTTCCTCGGTGATGCCTTCCTTGGTGCCCTCGAAAAGCTGTGTCAACGTGTGCAGGAAGCCCTCGACCGGCTCGAAGATCGGCACGATATCGTAGCGGCAGCCGAGTGCGCGGGCGCAGTCCTCAGCATCCTTCAGCGAGTCCTTCGAAGTGTAGCGGTAAGGCATCATCACGGCGCGCAGCCGTTCCTCGCCCAGCGCATCGACGGCAAGTGCCGCGCAGATCGCCGAATCGATGCCGCCGGAAAGGCCGAGCACGACATTCTTGAAGCCGTTCTTGTTGACGTAATCGCGCAGGCCCAACATGCAGGCGCGGTAGTCGGCCTCCTCCTTCTCCGGGATTTTCGACATCGGTCCATCAGAGCAGACCCAGATGTCATTCTTTCGCTTCCAGGTGGTGACGTTGACCGTCTCCTCGAACTGGCTCATCTGGAAGGCCAGCGTCTTGTCAGAACCTATGGCAAACGATGCGCCATCGAAAACCAGCTCGTCCTGGCCGCCAAGCTGGTTGGCATAGATAATCGGCAGTCCGCATTCGATGACCTGGCGGATGACGATCTGGTGGCGGACGTCGACCTTGCCGCGGTAATAGGGCGAGCCGTTCGGGACCAGCAGGATTTCCGCGCCGCTTTCGGCCAGCGTCTCGCAGACGGCAACCTCGCCCCAGATATCTTCGCAGATCGGCACTCCCACGCGCACGCCGCGGAAATTGACCGGCCCCTGGATCTCGGGACCGGCCTGGAAGACGCGCTTCTCGTCGAACTCACCGTAATTCGGCAGATCGAGCTTGTAGCGTTCGGCAAGGATCTTGCCGCCATCGGCAAAGATGATCGAATTGTGCGTGCCGGTCTTGCGCTTCAACGGCGTGCCGATGACGAAACCCGGGCCGCCGTCGGCGGTATCGCCGGCGAAATCCTCCGCCGCCCGCTCGCAGGCCTTCAGGAAGGCGGGCTTCAGCACCAGATCCTCAGGCGGATAGCCGGCAAGGAAAAGCTCGGTAAACAGCACGAGGTCGGCGCCTTGGCGGGCGGCATCCGCCCTCGCCTCGCGTGCCTTGGCAAGATTGCCGGCGACGTCGCCGACCGTCGGATTGAGCTGGGCGACGGCGATGCGCAATATGTCTGGAGCGGTCTTGTCTGTCATGCCCGTGGGTTTAGCGCGGCAAAATTCGTCGAGCAATGGCGTTCGTTTGGACCAAACAGTCGATCCTATTCGCCCATATATTCGCGCAAGGCTTCCGGCGGATGGTTCTCGCCGATCGACATTGCCAGAATGCGCGAAATGTGCCGGCGCGGCAGCCCGGTTTCCGCCGCCCAGGCGTTTATCTGCACTTGGATCTTGCCCAGGTCCTTCTTCGATGTCGGGCTCTGCGCGAGGTCGAGCCCGGCGTCGCGCAGCGCTGCCGCCATGTCGGCCGAGACGATGAAGGCGTCCCACTCCAGCCAGCGCAGAAAATACTGGCCGGTATTGCCGCCGAGCCGGCTGCCATGCTTGCCGAGATAGGCCATCAATCCGACCTGGTCATCCGCCGGCCAATTGGCCAGGAACTTGCCGAAGCTGCCATGCTCCTTCGACACGCGCTCGACGAAGGCTGCGTTGTCGCGTACGGATTTGATCTTCTGCGGATTGCGGACGATGCGCTTGTCGGCTGTGAGATCGTGCCAGAAATCGTCAGGCTGGAACAGCAGCCGCTTCGGCTCGAAGCCAAGAAATGCTTCCTCGAAACCCGGCCATTTCTGCTCGATGACGCGCCAGACAAAGCCGGCGGCAAAAACCCGCTCGGCCATGGTCGACAGGATCCGGTCGTCCGCAATCTTTGCCACCGCGGCATTATCGGGCATAGGACCCAGCAGCGACGTCAGCGCTGCCTCACCGCCTTTGCGCTTCGCTGCACGGGCGCGAATTTTCTGGAAATCCACCATTGTTTCCTGACCCCATCGCGTCAATCTACCACTTCCCGTATGAACCGGCAGCTTCTACCTCATCGCTGACGACGGAGGCGACGATGAACAAAACGATCGAGGAGCTGGCAAGCCGCTGGCTGAAGCGAAAGCCGGACGGCCTCAGCGCGCTCGAAAGCCGGGTACTGCAATCTACGCTCGAGCGCACCACGATCTCCAAGGACACCAACAAGGCCGTCGCCTTTCACCAGACGTTTGGAGATCGCCTGGCCGACACCATCGCCCGGATCGGCGGCTCGTGGTCCTTCATCCTGGCATTCATTGGCTTCCTGATCCTGTGGACGGCAGGCAATGTCTGGCTCTTGTCGCGCGCCGCCTTCGATCCCTATCCCTTCATCTTCCTCAATCTCGTGCTTTCCATGGTTGCCGCCCTGCAGGCGCCAGTGATCATGATGGCGCAGAACCGCCAGACGGAGCGCGATCGAATCGACGCCGCCCACGACTATGAGGTCAATCTCAAGGCCGAGATCGAGATCATGGCGTTACACGAAAAGCTCGACGAACTGCGCCACAGCCAGATCATCGGCATGCGAGACGAGATCGCCCGGCTGGCCGAGCAGGTGAAGCGCATCGACGACATTCTGTCGAAGCAGCGAACGTCTTCATGACGGAAGTCATCCATCGTCTCATTGAGCAATATGGATTGGTCGCGGTTTTTCTGGGCTGCGTCGCCGAGGGCGAAAGCGCCGCAATTCTTGGCGGTTTTTTTGCGCATCAGCATGTCTTCGTCCCGTGGCAGGCGTTTCTCGCAGCCGCGCTCGGCGCCTTCGGTGGCGACACGTTGTTCTTCATCTTGGGACGGAGCTTCGCCGACCATAAATTCGTGATCAGGCTCCGAGCCCGGCCGGGCTTCAGCCACGCCTACCGCCTTGTCACCTCTCATCCCAACATTTTCGTGCTGTCGAACCGTTACATCTATGGCCTGCGACTGGTCGGCGGAATCGCGGCCGGGCTGTCGGGCATCGCCGCGGCGCGCTTCATCATCCTCAACGCCATCTCGTCGGTAGTCTGGGCGGCACTGTTCTGCACTGTCGGTTATGTCTTCGGGCTGGGCGCGGAGCACATCGTCGGCCAGGCGCTGGCCCGCCACAAGCGGTTGCTGATCGCTCTGGCAATCGGCCTCATTGTGGCCATCCTCGGCTGGCTCGCGGCCCATATCGTCGCCAAGAAGGAACTCCACAAGGGAAGCTGATCGTCAATCAATGCCGAGCGCACGATCACCCTTCTCGAGGATCAGCGGAATGATCAGGTCTTCCTCGTCGGCAAGATGCCGGGTCAACATGGCGATCAGCCGGCTGTTCTCGTCAGCATAGGCATCGGCGGCGAAACGCTGTTTGTCTTCGCTCTCCTGAAGCGTGCGGATGAAGGCATTTGCCGCCTGGGCATTGCGCTCCAGTCCCTCATGGATTGTGTGGTGATCGGCATCCAGGATTTCGAAGCCGCGCTTCAGACGGGTCTCGGCCCTGGCGAAGACCGGGAAATAATGATGGTCCTCGACATTGTGGTGGCCGTCGAGATTGCCGAGGAAATGGTTGAGGCGCGGCGCGAACCAGCGCGCGAATTCCTGCGCGTTCAGCCTACCTTCTCGATAATCGCCGATACCACTGGCGAGCATGCCGCCAAGCTCGCGGAACATGTCGTGCCGCTGCAGCCACATATTGGCTATGCCGTGGATGTTGGCATGCGCCTGCCAGACCTCGCGCGGAAATTTTTCAACCAGCCAGCGCAGATCGTCCGGCAGGCCCTCACGTTCGAGCAGCAGAAATCCGGCGGTATCGGCCATATCGGTTTCCTCAGACCATGATCCCGAAAGTGGTACCGGTCTTCGGAAAAGATCATGGTCAAAACGAGAGATGCAGTGACGGCATGTAGTGTCTGAAACTCAGATCGGTACCCCGAGGATCCGCTCGATGACGGCGACGCCCCAGACGCCGGCAGCGATCACCACCGAAATCAGCACCGCCAGCGAACCGCAATCCTTGGCCAGTTGGATATCGATGTTGAATTCGCGGCTGAACGCGTCGCATGCCGCCTCGATGCCGGTATTCAACACCTCGATCATGATCATGAGCAGCACCGCGCCGATCAGCAACGCATAGCCGCGCCACGATTCCGAAAGGAACCAGCCGAGCGGCAAGGCAAGCACGAGCAGTGTCAGCTCCAACTGGAAAGCCTCCTCGCTGGCCGCCAGTTTGCGAAACGCCCGCACCGAATTGTAAAAAGCGTCGATCAGCCGCTGCATACCAAAACCCTTCGGAATCACCGGCAGGGGATTAGCGCAATGGCTGGACCAAGGGAATAAGGCGACCTCTTCAAAATCAGTCGCCTGCCACCTTGATCGACGGCGTCGACTTCTCGAACTGCGGCAGCCCATCATCGATGGCGTAATAATCGCCCTTGTCGCCGACGAAGATATGGCATTCTCCTTGAAGCCCGGTTGGCGCGTCGAACAGCCCTGCCATGACCGAAACATAGCCGTCATCGCTCGGCTTCCAGAACAGCAGAGAGCCGCATGTCTTGCAGAAGCCGCGCCTGGCGAACGAAGAGGCCTCGTACCAGGTGATGCTCTCCGCGCCGGTGATTGTGATGTCGCGGTCGGCAACGTTGGCCGCCGCATAAAAATGCCCGCTCTGCTTCCGGCACTGCGAGCAATGGCAGTAGACGACACCGCGTAGCGGTCCTCGTGTCTGGAACCGCACTGCCCCGCACAAGCATGATCCGCAGTGACTGTCAGTCATGTCGGCCTCCCGATGCAATTGCCATCGCCTGGCAGGATTCCAGTTTTGCGCGCGTTAGGCACGAGCAAATGCGACACCGGCGGGATTGAATAGAAAAAGCGCCGGTTTTCGCCCGGCGCTTCTTCAATGACATCAAAGTTCAGATCGTATCAGCCATTGACGGCCTGCTTGTGCTGCACCGGATGGGTCTTCTTGAGCAGATCGGAGACCAGGAACGCCAACTCGATCGCCTGGTCAGCGTTGAGGCGCGGATCGCAATGGGTGTGGTAGCGATCCTGCAGCTCTTCGGCGGTGATGGCGCGGGCGCCACCGGTGCATTCCGTGACGTTCTTGCCGGTCATCTCGACATGGATGCCGCCCGGATGCGTGCCTTCGGCGCGATGCACCTCGAAGAAGGTCTGCACCTCCTTCAGGATGCGGTCGAACGGCCGTGTCTTGTAGCCGGCGGCCTCGATGGTGTTGCCATGCATCGGGTCCGACGACCACACCACGCTGCGGCCTTCCTTCTGCACCGCGCGCACCAGTTTGGGCAGATGGTCGGCGACCTTTTCGGAACCGAAGCGGGCGATCAGCGTCAGCCGGCCGGGCTCGTTCTCCGGATTGAGCAGGTCGATAAGCTGCAACAGGCCATCCGGCGTCAGCGACGGGCCACATTTCAGGCCGAGCGGGTTCTTGATGCCACGGCAGTATTCGACATGGGCATGGTCGGGCTGGCGCGTGCGATCGCCGATCCAGATCATGTGGCCGGAGGTGGCGTACCAGTCGCCGGAGGTCGAATCGACGCGGGTCAGCGCCTCCTCATAGCCGAGCAGCAACGCTTCGTGGCTGGTGTAGAAATCGGTCTCGCGCAGCGCGTAATTGGTCTCCGAGGTGATGCCGACGGCCTTCATGAAGTCCATCGTCTCGGTGATGCGGTTGGCGAGCGATTCATATTTTTCGCCTTGCGGGCTGTCGGAGACGAAGCCGAGCATCCATTGATGCACGTTCTCCAGGCTGGCGTAGCCGCCCTGGGCGAAGGCACGCAAAAGGTTGAGCGTCGCCGCCGACTGGCGGTACGCCATCTCCTGTCTTGCAGGATCGGGAATGCGCGACTTGGCGTCGAACTCGATGCCGTTAATGATGTCGCCGCGATAGCTAGGCAGCGTCACACCGCCCTTGGTCTCATTGTCGGACGAGCGCGGTTTGGCAAACTGGCCGGCGACACGGCCGACCTTCACCACCGGCTGCGCGCCGGCGAAGGTCAGTACCACCGACATCTGCAGGAAGACGCGGAAGAAGTCGCGGATATTGTCGGCGCCATGCTCGGCGAAGCTCTCGGCGCAATCGCCGCCCTGCAGAAGGAATGCGTCACCGGCAGCGACGGTCGCAAGCTGCTTCTTCAGCTTGCGCGCCTCACCTGCAAAAACCAACGGCGGAAACGTGGCAAGCTGGGCTTCCGTGTTCCTCAGCGCGGCAAGATCCGGATAGGCAGGAACCTGCTGGATCGGCTTAGCTCTCCACGAATTCGGCGACCATTTCGTCATCGAAGCACCTAACGCTCTTTCACACGGACGCCATCGCCCGCCAATCCGCCCCATATGGGGTCGCGGCTCCATACACGAAGCCGATTTCCTATTCTAGACCGGAAGTGGTCGCGTGGCGAATGAGCACGGCACTGCGAAAGTGCCGGTGCGGCTGTGCCCAGAGCACCAGCGACGCGCTGCTACGCCGCCTTCTCCACCAGCCGCGCCAGCTGCGTCATGACAACCGCTGAGCCAGCCAGCCGCTTCTCGGGCGTCGCCCAGTCACGGCTGAAGACGACGCTCTGGTCGGGTCGGATCTTGGCCAGCGAGCCCTGTTCGCCGATGAGCTTGACCAGCCCGACCGGATTGGGGAATTCCCGCTTGCGGAAATGGATGACGACGCCTTTCGGCCCGGCGTCGAGCTTCTCCACGTTGGCCTTGCGGCAAAGCGCCTTGATGAAGACGATCTTCAACAGATGCTTTACCTCTTCCGGCAGCGGCCCGAACCGGTCGATCAGCTCGGCGCCGAAAGCATCGATCTCTTCCGTATTTTCGAGATCGCCAAGACGGCGATAGAGAGCCAGCCTGAGCTGCAGATCCGGGACGTAGCTTTCCGGGATCATCACCGCCGTGCCGACGGCGATCTGCGGCGACCAGCCGCCGTCCTGCACCTCGCCGGAATCCTTCACTTCGGCCACCGCCTCCTCCAGCATCTGCTGGTAGAGCTCGAAGCCGACCTCCTTGATGTGGCCCGACTGCTCTTCGCCAAGCAGATTGCCGGCGCCGCGGATATCGAGGTCGTGGCTGGCCAGCTGGAAACCGGCGCCTAGCGTATCGAGCGACTGCAGCACTTTCAGCCGACGCTCGGCTGTATCGGTTAGCTTGCGGTTGGCGGGCAGAGTGAACAGCGCATAGGCGCGCACCTTCGAACGGCCGACGCGGCCACGCAACTGATAGAGCTGCGACAGGCCGAACATGTCGGCGCGATGCACAATCAGCGTGTTGGCAGTCGGAATATCGAGGCCAGATTCGACGATGGTGGTCGACAAAAGCACATCGTACTGGCCGTCATAAAAGGCATTCATGATATCGTCGAGCTCGCCGGGCGGCATCTGGCCATGGGCCACCGCCACTTTCAGCTCAGGTACAGATTCGCGCAGAAAATCATGGATTTCCGCGAGATCGCTGATGCGCGGTACGACGTAGAAGGAATGGCCGCCGCGGTAGCGTTCTCTGAGCAGCGTCTCGCGGATGACCAGCGGATCGAAGGGCGAGATGAAGGTGCGCACCGCCAGGCGGTCGACCGGCGGCGTAGCGATCAGCGACAACTCGCGCACGCCGGTCAAGGCAAGCTGCAGCGTGCGTGGGATCGGCGTCGCCGACAAAGTCAGAACGTGGACGTCGGTCTTCAGATCCTTCAGCCGCTCCTTGTGCTTGACGCCGAAATGCTGCTCCTCGTCGATGATCAGCAGACCAAGATTCTTGAACGAGATCGAGGAGCCGAGCAGTGCATGCGTGCCGACGACGATGTCGATCTGGCCTTCGGCGATGCCCTTCTTGGTCTCCGCCAATTCCTTGGCGCCGACCAGCCGCGAGGCCTGGGCGACGCGGATCGGCAGGCCGGAGAAGCGCTGCGAGAAAGTCTTGAAATGCTGGCGCGACAACAATGTCGTCGGCACCACTATGGCCACCTGAAAGCCTTCCATCGCCCCAATGAAGGCGGCGCGAAGTGCAACTTCGGTCTTGCCGAAGCCGACGTCACCGCAGATCAGTCGGTCCATCGGCTTTCCGGCGCCTAGATCATCCACGACTGAATCGATCGCGGTCTGCTGGTCATCGGTCTCCTCATAGGGAAAACGCGCTGCAAACTCGCCATAGAGGCCTTCCGCCGGCACCAGCGCCGGTGCTGCCCGCATTTGCCGCTCGGCGGCAATGCGGATCAGCTGCCCGGCCATGTCGAGCAGGCGTTTCTTCAGCCGCGCCTTGCGCGATTGCCAGGCGCCACCGCCAAGCTTGTCGAGCGTCGCCTCGGCCGAATCCGAGCCATAGCGCGACAGCAACTCGATGTTTTCCACCGGCAAGAATAGCCGATCGTCGCCGGCATAGTGGATCTCGAGGCAATCGTGAGGCGCACCAACCGCCTCGATGGTACGCAACCCGATGAAACGGCCAATGCCATGGTCGGCATGGACGACGATATCGCCTGACGACAAGGCCGAAGCCTCGGCGATGAAGTCGGACGCACGCTTCTTGCGCTTCGAGCGCCGGATCAGCCGGTCGCCGAGAATGTCCTGCTCGGCGACGACGACGAGTTTCTCAGTCTCGAAGCCGGATTCGAGCGGCAGCACGGCCAGTCCCGCCTGCCCTGGCTCAAGCCTTTCGGCTTCGGCAAGCGTCGCCACCGGCTTCAGATTGCCAAGGTGATGCTCGACCAGGATCTGGCCGAGCCGGTCGAGCGAACCTTCAGTCCAGCCGGCGACGACGACACGGCGGCGTCCAGCGCGCTCGTCGGAAATGTGTTTTACGACGACGTCGAAAACGTTGGCGTTAGGATCGGCGCGTTCCTCGACGAAGCTGCGGCCGTGGCGCGAGCCGGCATGGAACACCTTTTTCGCGCCGGCATCGGGCGCGTCGAAGGCCGTGAAATCTATCGCCTCGCGCGGGCCAAGCGAGGCAATCAGGTTCTCGGGCGACAGATAGAGCAGATCCGGCGGCACCGGCTTGTAGGGCACCGCGTCCTTCAAGGCGCCGTCGGCCTGCTTCTTGCGCGCTTCGTAGTGGTCGAGGATTAGAGTGTGGCGCTCGGCCAGTGCCTCATGCGCCAGATGGTCGAAAACCACAGGCGCATCGGGCAGGTAGTCGAAGACGGTTTCCAGCCGCTCATAGAAGAACGGCAGCCAGTGCTCCATGCCGGCAAACCGCCTGCCCTCGCTGACCGCCGCATAGAGCCCATCGTCGCGGGAGGGCGCACCAAAGGCTTCGATGTAGGCGCGGCGGAAGCGGCTGATGGTTTCCGGCGTCAGCGCCACCTCGCTCATCGCCTGCAGCGCCATCGATTTGCGTTGGCCGATGGTGCGCTGGGTTGCGGTGTCGAAGACGCGGATCGATTCCAGCGTATCGCCGAAGAAATCGAGGCGCAGTGCCTCCGTCCAGCCGGGCGCGAAGAGATCGAGAATGCCGCCGCGCACCGCAAATTCGCCGATACCGCGCACCGTCGGCACTCGCTCGAAGCCGGAATTCTCCAGCCGCGACACCAGCACGTTCATGTCTATCTGGTTGCCGGGTTTGGCGTGGAAGGTCTGCGCCTCGACGAGTTCAGCCGGCGGAATGCGTTGCAACAGCGCATTCGCCGTGGTGAGGACGACGGCGCGGTGCGGCTTCTTCGCCAGCGCGATCATCGCTGCCAGCGCATCGAGCCGCCTTGCGGCGGCGTCGGCGCCGGGCGAGACGCGGTCGTAAGGCAGGCAGTCCCAGGCCGGCAGTTCCAGCACCGGAAGGCCCGGCGCGGCAAAGGCAAGCGCCTCGACGATCGCAGGCAGACGCTGCCCGTCGCGCGCCACGAACAGCACCGGCTTGTCAGGGGCGATCTCGTGCGCAGTCTGCACCAGCGCAAAAGCTTCGTAGCCGTCGGCGACGCCATCGACGATGAACTGGCCGGCGCGGCCTTTCGGCAGACCGATCGTAGGGATAAGGCTCATGGCTACACGTTGTTCAGAAGGTCATCTCCCGGCGCGAAGCCAGGATTTTTTGCAGGACGGCACAGTCGATATCCGCCGGAACCGGGCGTTCGCCAGTGACGAGAGGCAGGAATTCGGTGTCGGGAATGTCGAGGAGCCTCTCATATTGGTCGATTTCGTCGCCGGTCAAGGCGCCGATCTCGGCGTCGGCGAAGCTGCCGAGTATAAGGTCCATCTCGCGCATGCCGCGGTGCCACGAACGAAACAGAAGCTTGCGGCGGCGGGCATCGAGCCCCTCGCTTGATCGTTTCGTTCCAGTCATCTTGCAACATCCTTGCCCAGGCGGCGCATATAGCGTGGATAGAAGGCGGTGTCAGCCTTGCGCTACAGTCGCTGCAACATAAGCTGACATCATGCGTCCCTCCCTCCTCGATCCGCTGTTTGTCCCGATCACCTCGCTTGCCGGGGTCGGGCCAAAAGTTGGCGCCCTGATCGAAAAAGTCGTAGCAGCCGACCTCGGCGACCGGGCCGCGCGCGCCGGGGATCTCTTGTTCGTGCTGCCGCATACTGTCATCGACCGCCGCAACCGGCCGGGCATCGCCGGCTCGGCGGAAGGCGCCATCGTTACGCTCGACGTCCGCATCGACCGCCACCAGCCGCCGCCACGCGGCAACAGGTCGGTCCCGTACCGGGTCTACGCCCATGACGACACCGGCGAGATCGCGCTGACCTTCTTCCATGCCCATGCCGCCTATCTCGAAAAAGCAATGCCCGCAGGCGAGCATGTCGTCGTCTCCGGCCGCATGGAATGGTTCAACGGCCGCCCGACCATGGTTCACCCCGACCATATCGCACTTGCCGGTGACGCGGAAAACCTGCCGCTGGTCGAGCCGGTCTATCCGCTGACCGCCGGGCTCTCGGGCAAGGTGCTGCGCCGGGCCATCGGCCAGGCGCTGGCCCGCCTGCCGGTGCTGCCCGAATGGCAGGACGGTGAGTTCCGGCGCCGCCATGCCTTTCCTGCTTTCAGCGATGCGCTCAACCGCATCCACAATCCTGCCGACCCGATCGACGTCTCTGTCGACGGCGCAGCGTGGCGGCGCCTTGCCTATGACGAGTTCTTGGCCGGCCAGGTATCGCTGGCGCTGGTGCGGGCCAAGGTCCGCCGATTATCTGGCCGGCCACTCGTCGGCGACGGCCGCATAGTCGAACAACTGCGCGTGGCACTCCCCTATTCGCTGACCATGTCGCAGGAAATGGCGCTTGCCGAAATCAACGCCGATCTCGGTGACCCCGAACGCATGCTGCGCCTTTTGCAGGGCGATGTCGGCTCCGGCAAGACGGTGGTCGCGCTGCTTGCCATGGCGCGTGCCGTCGAGGCCGGCGGCCAGGCGGCATTGATGGCGCCGACCGAAATCCTGGCGCGCCAGCATCTGGCAACGATTGCGCCGTTGGCGGAACGGGCCGGCCTGCGTGTCGCCGTCCTCACAGGTCGCGAAAAGGGCCGCGAGCGTGCCGACACGCTGACCGGACTGGCCAATGGTGACATCGACATCGTCGTCGGCACCCATGCGCTGTTCCAGGAAACGGTGACGTTCCGTGACCTCGTGTTCGCCGTCGTCGACGAGCAGCACCGTTTCGGCGTCCACCAGCGCCTTGCCATTACCGCCAAGGGCGATGCGCCCGACATGCTGGTGATGACGGCAACGCCGATACCGCGGACGCTGGTGCTGACTGCATTCGGCGACATGGATGTGTCGAAGCTGACGGAAAAGCCGGCCGGCCGCCAGCCGATCCGCACCGTCACCTTGCCGCTTGAACGGCTCGACGAACTGATCGGACGCATGCTCGACGCCGTCGCCGATGGCCAGAAAATCTACTGGATCTGTCCGCTGGTCGAGGAATCCGAGGAGATCAAGCTGATGTCGGCCGAGGACCGTTTTGCCTCGCTGAAGCCGCTGTTCGGCGACCGCGTCGGCCTGGTGCATGGTCGCATGAAAGGCGCCGACAAGGACGAGGCGATGCGCGCCTTTAAGCAGGGCGACACCCGTATCCTGATCGCCACCACCGTCATCGAGGTCGGCGTCGATGTGCCGGACGCGACAATCATGGTCATCGAGCATGCCGAACGTTTTGGCCTCGCCCAACTGCACCAATTGCGTGGCCGGGTCGGGCGCGGCGACAAGCCTTCATCCTGTGTGCTGCTCTACAAGGACCCGCTTGGCGAGACGGCAAAACGCCGGTTGTCGGTGATGCGCGAGACCGAGGACGGCTTCCGCATCGCCGAAGAGGATCTGAAGCTGCGCGGCGAAGGCGAGTTGCTCGGCACCCGTCAGTCCGGCACGCCGGGCTTCCAGGTGGCGCGCATCGAGGCGCATGCCGACCTGCTCGAGGCCGCTCGCGACGATGCGCGGCTGATCCTGTCGCGCGATCCGGAACTGCAGTCCGAACGCGGCACGGCGCTGCGCCTGTTGCTCTATCTGTTCGGCCGCGACGAGGCCGTGCGGCTCCTGCGTGCCGGCTGAGGCATCGTGTCGAGCGGAGGATTGGCAAGCGCGCCGTGGATCTGCTCGCCATTCACCGTCACCATTTTGACCGCCGGCGCCACCAAGCCGGCCGACACGATCAGCTTGGCTCCGTCCTCGATTGTCATGTCGAGCAATACGATGTCGGATTTCGGCACATACATCAAAAAGCCCGTCGTCGGGTTGGGCGTACATGGCATGAATACGGCAATCAGCGGATCGCCTTCCCGGTCGAGCTTCTGGTTGATCTCGGTTTCCTTCTCGCTGGCGACGAAGACCAGCGACCAGACCCCTTTGCGCGGATATTCGACCAACCCGACCTGGCGAAACATGTCGCCCTTGTTCGACAGCACGGTCTCGAAAATCTGCTTCAGCGAACGGTAGATGCCGCGCACCAGCGGCATGCGGCCAAGCAGGCGCTCGCCGAAATTGACGATGGCGCGGCCAACGATATTGGCGGTCATAAAGCCGATGAAGGTGATGAGGATCAAGGCAACGATCAGCCCAAAACCCGGCACTGGAAACGGCAGGTAGGTGTCCGGATTGTAGCGTACCGGAATGTAGGGTTTCACCCAGGAATCGACCCAGCCGATCAGCGACCAGGCAATGTAGGCGGTAATCGCCAGCGGCGCGCAAACGACGAAGCCGGTCAGGAAATAGTTTCTCAGCCGGGTCATGCCTGAGGTCTTGAGAGCATCCGACATGGTTCACCGCAGCGTGTGTTTGCAGCGCGACACTACTGAACCCCAAGGCGCTTTGGAATGGCGAAGTTTTTAAACGAGACCTATTCCACCGTTACCGATTTCGCCAGGTTGCGCGGCTGGTCGACATCCGTGCCCATGAACACGGCGGTGAAATAGGCGAGCATCTGGATCGGCAATGCGTAGATGATCGGCGAGATGATTTCCGGCACGTCCGGCAAAACGATCGTCTCCATCGTCTTCACCGTAGCGTGTGCGGCGCCCTTGCTGTCGGTGATCAGGATGATCTTGCCGCCGCGTGCCGCGACCTCCTGCATGTTCGACACGGTCTTTTCGAAGATGCGGTCATGCGGCGCGATGACGATGACGGGCATGTTCTCGTCGATCAGCGCGATCGGGCCGTGTTTCAACTCGCCGGCAGCATAGCCTTCGGCATGGATATAGGAAATTTCCTTGAGCTTCAGCGCGCCTTCCATGGCCAGCGGAAAATTGGTGTCGCGGCCGAGATAAAGCACGTTTTTGTAGTGCGAGAGGTCGCGCGCGACCTTTTCAATCTGCCCGTCGAGCTTTAGCACCTGGTTCGCATAACGCGGCGCTTCCGACAGCTCGCGTATCAGCGTTTTCTCCTGCTCCTGCGAAATCGTTCCGCGCGCCACGCCCGCCCGCACCGCCAGCGAGGCCAGCACGGAAAGCTGGCAGGTGAACGCCTTGGTCGAAGCGACGCCGATCTCCGGGCCGGCCAACGTCGGCAGGATGACGTCGGATTCGCGCGCCATGGTCGATTCGCGCACATTGACGACCGCGCCGATCTTCATGCCAGCCTTGCGGCAGTAGCGCAGCGACGCCAGCGTGTCGGCGGTCTCACCCGATTGCGAGATGAAGAAAGCGGCATCGTTCTTCGACAGCGGCATCTCGCGATAGCGGAACTCCGAAGCGACATCGATGTCGACCGGCAGCCGCGCATAGCGCTCGAACCAGTATTTGCTGATCAGCCCGGCGAGATAGGCGGTGCCGCAGGCCGAGATCGCCAGCCGGTCGATCTTGGCGAAATCGAACGGCAGGTCGAGCGGCTTCGAGACGCCGCTGACGAAATCAACATAATGCGCCAGCGTGTGCGAGATCACTTCCGGCTGCTCATGGATTTCCTTTTCCATGAAATGGCGGCGGTTGCCTTTGTCGACCATGAAGCTCGTGCTGAGCGACTGTTGGCGTTTGCGGTCGACCTTGTTGCCGCCCATGTCGAAAATATCGACCTCGTTGCGGCGCACCACCGCCCAGTCGCCGTCTTCCAGATAGGTGATCGAATTGGTGAAAGGGGCAAGCGCAATGGCGTCGGAGCCAAGGAACATCTGGCCGTCGCCATGACCGACCGCGAGCGGCGGGCCATTGCGCGCGCCGACGATCAGATCCTCGTCGCCCTTGAACATGATGGCGAGCGCAAAGGCGCCTTCCAGCCGCTTCAGCGCCTTGTGCGCCGCCTCAACCGGCTTCAGCCCCTTGGCCAGTTCGCGCGCCACCAGATGAGCGACGACTTCGGTATCGGTCTGCGAGGCGAAGCTGTAGCCGTCGCGCATCAGCTCGTCGCGCAATTCAGCGAAATTCTCGATGATGCCGTTATGGACGATGGCGACGCCGTCGGAAAAATGCGGATGCGCATTGCTCTCGTTTGGAACGCCATGTGTGGCCCAGCGCGTGTGGCCGATGCCGATCATGCCGTCGAGCGGTTCGTCCTTCAGCCGGCGCTCGAGATTGACCAGCTTGCCCTCGGCGCGGCGGCGGTCAAGCCTGCCATGCTCGATCGTGGCGACGCCGGCCGAGTCATAGCCGCGATATTCGAGCCTTTTCAGCGCATCGACGATAAGCGGCGCGACCGGCGAGTTACCGACAATTCCAACGATACCGCACATGGCGCTTGCCCCCGATTCCGACCTCAAACCCGGCGCTATTTAGAGACTGCCGGGCTGTCGCGAAAAATCACATTCCATTTCGTCCGGTATCAGCCGGACTATCCTGCACAGATGCACCATGACAGGGCGCACTTGCAATCCGGTTACTGCAATTGCTCAGTTTCTCCGCTTATGTATCCTATCTCGGCTCAACGGCTCCAGAAATCAGTCAAAGACATGATGCGGCTATGAACGAACGAATTGACACGGTGACGCTTTGGCGTCCGGTTGGCCCCCGCGAACTGGAGTTAATCCAGAGGGCAGGGATGCGCGCCTTTCCTCCTCGACTTGCCGATCAGCCGATCTTCTATCCGGTCACCAGCGAGGCCTATGCCACCCAGATCGCCCGAGACTGGAATGTGCCCGCGAGCGGATCAGGTTTCGTGACGCGTTTCGAGGTGCGTCGCAGCTTTCTGGACCGTTACAGCGTCCAGCATGCCGGCAGCCGGGCGCATCTGGAATACTGGATCCCGGCCGAAGACCTGTCGACGTTCAACAATGCAATCGTTGGCGAAATCCAGCTTGTCGCCGAGTTCCGCTAGTCTACCCTTTTTTGCGGGCCGCCGCGGCCTGAGAAAAACGCTCTCGCAACTCCTTGCCCTTGCCGGGTAGAGTCCGCTGGCGGGCGCGGCCGAAGGCCAGCGCATCGTCGGGTACGCTTTCGGTGATGACGCTGCCCGAGGCGATGTAGCCGCCCTTGCCGATCGACACCGGCGCCACCAGCGAGGAGTTCGAGCCTATGAAGGCGCCTTCGCCGATATCGGTGAAGAATTTCGAATAGCCATCATAATTGCAGGTGATGGTGCCGGCGCCGATATTGGCACCGGCGCCGATGCGGGCATCGCCGATATAGGTCAGATGGTTGACCTTCGCGCCCTCCTCGACGATCGCCTGCTTGACCTCGCAGAAATTGCCGACCTTGGCCTTGTTTCTCAGATCGGCCCCGGGCCGCAGCCGCGCGAACGGCCCGACATCGCAATTCGACGCGATGGTGGCGCCTTCGATATGGCTGAAGGCATGGATCTTGGCGCCCGTGGCGATTTTCACGCCCGGTCCGAACCAGACATTGGGCTCGACGATCGTGTCGGCACCGATCTCGGTATCGTGCGAGAAGAACACGGTTTCGGGCGCGATCAGCGTAACGCCGGAAAGCATCGCCTCGCGCCGTCGGCGCTGCTGCCAGATACCTTCCGCCTGGGCAAGCTCGGCACGGTTGTTGATGCCGAGCGCGTTCTCGAAACTTGCTTCGGTGGCGACCACATCAAATCCCTGCGCAGCGGCGATCTCGACGATGTCGGTGAGATAATACTCGCCCTTGGCGTTCTTGCTGCCGACTTGATCGAGCAGATTCAGCGCGTGCCTGCCGGCGACCGCCATCAGCCCGCCATTGCAGAAGGTGATTTTCTTCTCCTCGTCCGAGCAGTCCTTCTCCTCGCGGATGGCCACGAGCCTGCCGGCCTTTTCGATAAGCCGGCCGTAGCCCGAAGGATTTTCCGTACGGAAGCCGACCACGACGACGGCCGCACCTTCCGCCAGCTTCAGCCGCGCCGCCGCGAGCGCTTCCGGATCGATCAACGGCGTGTCGCCAAACATCACCAAGATGTCGTCATAACCTTTTGATATTGCTGCGCGTGCGGCAAGCACGGCGTGCGCGGTGCCGAGACGTTTTTCCTGAACGAAAGCCTCGGCCTTCGGCGCAAACTTGAGTGCGGCCTTGCGCATCTCATCGGCGCCGTGGCCGATCACCAGCGCCAACTCGCCGCTGCCGGCGGCTTCGGCCGCCTTTACGACATGGGCAACCATCGGCAGGCCGGCGATTGTGTGCAGCACTTTCGGCACTGCACTCTTCATGCGCGTGCCTTCGCCGGCGGCGAGGATGATGGACAGGCAGGATCTCTGGCTCATGGGGACAGCAACCGTTGAAAGGGGTCTGGAATCGAAGCGTTAGTAGCACCGGCGCCATGCTGCACCAATGCGGTTAAATTCCGGTGAGACGGTGGAACCTCCAACCCGCGACACGCTCAGACCGATCGGCTCAGGCGGCTTCCGCCTCGTTGCGTGATGCGAAACTGGAGGCTCGCCCACGGCCGTATTGCCGTGGCGAACAGTTCATGACCCGCTTGAAGGCTGTGCTGAAGGCGCTTTCGGATTCGTAGCCGAGCGAAAGCGCTATGACGGCGACGGGATCGCTGGAATTCGTCAGCCGGTCGCCGGCCAGCAGCATTCGCCAGCGCGTCAAATAGTCCATCGGCGACGCGCCGACCGTCTCCTTGAATCTGAGCGCAAAGGTCGATCGCGACATGCCGGCCCGTTCCGCCAGTTCCTGTAACGTCCAGCCATGCGCCGGATCGTCATGCATCGCGCTGATCGCCGCGCCGATCTGTTTATCCGCGAGGGCAAAGAGCCAGCCGATGCCACCTTTCAATCCTTCCGAAAGATGCAGCCGCAGCGCCTGAACCAGCATCATGTGGGCGAGGTGCTGGATCATCAGAAAGCCGCCCGGCTGCGGCTTGCGCAGCTCCTGCATCATCCGCTCCACCGACCAGCGCAGCGCCGACTGGTCCGACTCTTTGCGGATATGCACAATGGCTGGCAGCATCCGCAACAGGATGCCGGCATGATTGCCGCCAAGTGCGAAGCGGCTGCTGACCAGAAAGAAATCACCACCGCCATTGTGGGTCACGACACCGCCGGCTCGCGCAGGCGGAAAAATCTTGACGGCTTCAACAGGCGTCAAGCTCATGTCGCTTGCAAGGCGGAAAGGCCGTCCACGCGGCAGCAGGAAGCAGTCTCCCGTCTCAAGGCGCACTGCGTCAGCAACGCCCTCCACAGATAGCCAGCACCGGCCGGAGACCACCGCTCCGGTCTTGATGCTTTGCTGCTGGTCGGGGAACTGGATCGACCATTCACCACCAGCATCGAAACCGGCCGACATATAGTTTCGCGGCTTCAGCAGCGAGAGCACATCTGAAAGGGGATCCACAGGTCATTCCGGACGATTGCGAAGATAATACGGACTTTACCGCATAGATCGTATTTTCTCAAGCGCCTATCACGACACAACTGAGCCGCGAAAATGGTCGTGGTCAGAAACGAACAAGGAGAAGTCGTGATGCGTGTTTTCGTTACCGGAGCGACCGGATTCGTCGGTTCTGCCGTCGTTCAAGAACTCATCGGCGCCGGCCATCAGGTGCTCGGCCTCGCCCGCTCGGCGGCGTCGGCCAAGTCGCTTGCAGCCAACGGAGCCGAGGTGCATCGAGGTGACCTCGACGACCTCGAAAGCCTCAGCAGGGGCGCAGCGGCAGCTGATGGAGTGATCCATACCGGCTTCAACCACGACTTCTCGAAATTCGCGCAAAATTGCGAGATGGACCGGCGCGCCATCGAGGCCTTGGGCGGTGCACTCGAAGGCTCCGAGCGGCCCCTGCTCGTCACCTCCGGAATCGCGCTCCAGGCGCGGGGCCGTATCGCGACCGAGGAAGATGCGCCTGTCCCCTCTTCCGCTTCGTATCCCCGCGCCTCCGAAGCGACAGCCGCCGCGCTGGCGGCACGCGGGGTGCGAGCGTCGGTTGTGCGCCTTCCTCCGTCGGTCCATGGCAAGGGCGACCACGCCTTCGTTCCTATTCTCATCGACCTCGCTCGCAACAAGGGCGTGTCGGCCTATATCGGCGAAGGGCTCAATCGCTGGCCTGCCGTGCATCGGTTCGATGCCGCTCGCGTTTACCGGCTTGCGCTCGAGCATGGAGCCGATGGCGGGCGATATCACGCGATCGCCGAAGAAGGCGTGCCGTTCAAGGACATCGCCGGCGTGATCGGCCGGCGCCTGAACGTGCCGGTCGTCGCCAAGTCCGCGGAAGAGGCCGCCGATCATTTTGGCTGGTTCGCGATGTTCGCGGCGATGGATGTCCCGACCTCGAGCGAGCGGACTCGCGCGCTGCTGGGGTGGGCGCCGAGCGGACCCGGGCTCATCGCCGATATCGACCAGCCGGGCTATTTCGAAGGTGAATGGACCGCGTAGCTGCGGTGCCTTTCGCCGCAGCTACGGCCTCGCGCATCGGCCGGGCGGCAAACCTATCCCAATTGCCCCAGCACCGGAAAATTCTCGAGCAACCAATAGGACACCGCCTGCACGCCGCCGGTCAGGAAAAACACGCCGGCGACCACCAGCAACGCGCCGATGGCCTTTTCGACGCGGCCGAGATGGACGCGGAATTTCCCGAGAAAGCGCATGAAGGCGCCTGAAAACAGCGCCGCAACGAGGAAGGGAATACCGAGGCCGAGCGAATAGGCGGCAAGCAGCAGCGCGCCCTCGCCCACCGTCTCGCGGCCGCCGGCAAGCGTCAGGATCGGCCCCAGCACCGGGCCGATACAGGGCGTCCAGCCAAAGGCGAAGGCCAAGCCCATGACGTAAGCGGCGATCAGGCTGGCCGGCTTGCCTTGTGACTGGAAGCGCGCCTCGCGTGAAAGCAAAGGGATGCGCAGTACGCCGAGGAAATTCAGCCCCATCAGGATGATCAGCACGCCGGCCGCCATTGCCAGCGGCTCCTGCCAGACGCGCAGCAGATGGCCGATGGTCGAGGCGCCGGCGCCGAGCGCGACGAAGACGGTCGAAAAGCCGAGCACGAAGACGATGGAGGAATTAACCAGCGCGCCTCGCGCACCGGCCTTTGCCGTAATGCCGGCCTCGCCGCGGAAATCGTCGACCGACACGCCGGCCATATAGCACAGGTAAGGCGGCACCAGCGGCAGCACGCAGGGTGACAGGAACGAAATCGCTCCCGCCCCGATCGCACTGACATAGCCGACGTCCAATGCCATTTCCGTCTCCCGATGACTGCGCAGCCATACTGCGCAGCCATATAGCCGCGACAACAGCCGTCCGCCAATCACCATCGCGTGGCCCCATCACATTGGGTAGCAAGTCGACGCCCGCCAGGGAAGAAAGGGCAGCCAGGCAGCGTTGATCAAACGAAGCTGCGTTGTTCCGCGCGCTCTTCGAATGATCCAGGGAGAAGTCCATGAAAACGATCGCAATTGGCATGGCCGCGCTTTTGCTCGGCACCACGGCGTCCTTGGCCGCCGAGGCGTGGAAGGAAGCAGAGGTCGGCGGCACAAAGATCTACACCGACGCCAGCGGCATGACGCTCTACACCTACGACAAGGACGAGGCGGGCAAGTCGAACTGCTACGACAAATGCGCCGCCAATTGGCCGCCGCTGAAGGCTGACGCCAACGCCAAGGCCGAGGGCGAGTGGACGATCGTCGACCGCACCGACGGCACCAGGATGTGGGCCCACGAAGGTAAGCCGCTCTACACGTTCATCAAGGACAAGAAGGCCGGCGACGTGACCGGCGAGGGTGTCGGCGGCGTCTGGCATATCGCCAAGGCCGACTAGGCCTTGAGCTTCTAATCGGCTGTAACAGGCAATAACACGGCTGGTCGCTGGGAACTCGACCCAACCGCCCCGGCGGCCAGCTTTTCAGCACGGTACTTCCTTGCGACTGTCCGAGCAAAATGCCGGGCAAGCGATTGCGCGCTTTACAGCATCTGTTCAAGCAGGGCTGGCGCGTGCTCCATGTTTCTCTTATATCCGCGGGAGAGTTTGTCCCGTTCTCCAGGATCAATTGCCGGGTTTGTCCAGCGATAGGCTGCTCATTTCCCTTGTCCAGGATTGCGGAAATCGCATGGCGCGCCGTTGGGTTGCGCATTCGGTACAGGGCCGCATTTTGACTGCTTGGCCTTGACCGGATGCAAAAGCGCGGCCATGTGAGCGACACATTGAACGAGATTTCGTCGCGCGCAGCGGAATTCTTCTGCCGCATCACAACTGATATGAGACCGTATGGACGTCGTCGTCGTCGAATCGCCGGCCAAGGCGAAGACAATCAACAAGTACCTCGGCAAGAACTACAAGGTTCTGGCCTCGTTCGGCCATGTCCGCGATCTGCCGGCCAAGGATGGCTCGGTGCGTCCGGATGAGGACTTTGCCATGTCCTGGGCCGTCGACACCGCGTCTGGAAAGCGTCTCGCCGATATCGCCAAGGCGGTCAAGGACGCCGACGGGCTGATCCTCGCCACCGATCCGGACCGCGAGGGCGAAGCGATCTCCTGGCATGTCCTGGAGGTGCTGAAGCAAAAGCGCGCGTTGAAGGACAAGCCGGTCAGCCGCGTCGTCTTCAACGCCATCACCAAGGCGTCCGTGCTGGAGGCGATGGCCAATCCGCGCCAGATCGACGCGCCGCTGGTCGATGCCTATCTCGCTCGCCGCGCGCTCGACTATCTGGTCGGCTTCACGCTGTCGCCCGTGCTGTGGCGCAAGCTGCCCGGCGCCCGCTCCGCCGGCCGCGTCCAGTCGGTGGCGCTGCGTCTGGTCTGCGACCGCGAATCCGAGATCGAGCGCTTCATCCGCGAGGAATACTGGCAGGTCGCCGCCATTCTCGGTACGCCGCGCAAGGATAATTTCGAGGCGCGGCTGACCGCCTTCGAGCGCAAGAAGCTGCAAAAGCTCGACATTTCCAACAAGGCGCAGGCCGACGACATCAAAGCGATGCTCGAAGGCGCCAGCTTCAAGGCGGCGTCGGTCGAAGCCAAGCCGACCAAGCGCAATCCCGGGCCGCCCTTCACCACCTCGACGCTGCAGCAGGCAGCCTCATCGGGTCTCGGCTTTTCGGCCAACCGCACCATGCAGGTGGCGCAGCGGCTCTATGAGGGCATGGAGATCGGCGGTGAGACCACCGGCCTGATCACCTATATGCGGACCGATGGCGTGCAGATGGCACCGGAGGCGATCTCTGCCGCGCGCGATGCGATTGCCAAGGAATTCGGCCCTAAATACCTGCCTGAAAAGCCGCGCTACTATTCCGCCAAGGCCAAGAATGCCCAGGAGGCGCACGAAGCGGTCCGTCCGACCGATTTCATGCGCACGCCGGCTTCCGTCAGGCAGTATCTCGACGCCGACCAGGCGCGGCTTTACGAGATGATCTGGAAACGCGCCATCGCCAGCCAGATGCAGCCGGCCGAGATCGAGCGCACCACGGTTGAGATCGAGGCGATCAACGGTTCGCGTTCCGCCGAGCTTCGTGCTGTCGGCTCGGTTGTTCGCTTCGACGGCTTCCTTGCCGCTTACATCGAGCAGAAGGAAGAAGATTCGGAAGACGAGGAAAGCCGCCGCCTGCCCGAGATCCGTCCCGGCGAGCAGCTCACACGCGAGGCGATCAACGCCACCCAGCACACCACCGAGCCGCCGCCGCGTTATTCGGAAGCTTCGCTGATCAAGAAGCTGGAAGAGTTGGGCATCGGCCGGCCGTCGACTTATACGGCGATCCTGAAGACGCTCGAGGATCGTGACTATGTCACCATCGACAAGCGCAAGCTGGTGCCGCAGGCAAAGGGCCGGCTATTGTCGGCCTTCCTCGAAAGCTTCTTCGAGCGTTATGTCGAGTACGACTTCACCGCTTCGCTGGAGGAAAAGCTCGACGAGATTTCCGACGGCAAGCTCGCATGGAAGGACGTGCTGCGCGATTTCTGGAAGGATTTTTCCGGCGCCGTCGCCGACATCAAGGAGTTGCGCGTCACCGACGTCCTCGATGCATTGAACGAGGAACTGGCGCCGCTGGTCTTTCCCGCGCGGGAAGACGGTTCGAACCCGCGCATCTGTCCGAAATGCGGCACCGGCAACCTGTCGCTGAAGCTCGGCAAGTTCGGCGCCTTCGTCGGCTGTTCGAACTATCCCGAATGCTCCTTCACCCGCCAGCTCGGCGACGCCGCCAATCCCAATGGCGAGAACGGCGGTGGTGAAGACGGCACCAAAGTGCTCGGCAAGGACCCCTATACCGCCGAGGAGATCACGCTGCGCAATGGCCGGTTCGGCCCCTATGTCCAGCGCGGCGACGGCAAGGATGCCAAGCGCTCCAGCCTGCCCAAGGGCTGGACGGTCGATTCGATCGATCACGAAAAGGCGCTCGCCTTGTTGTCGCTGCCGCGCGACGTCGGCAAGCATCCGGAATCCGGCAAGATGATTTCGGCCGGGCTGGGGCGCTACGGGCCGTTCGTGCTGCATGACGGCACCTACGCCAATCTCGACAGCATCGAGGACGTGTTCTCGATCGGCCTCAATCGCGCCGTCTCCGTGATCGCCGAGAAGCAATTGAAGGGCAAAGGCGGCCGCAATGGCGGCACAGCCGCTGCGCTCAAGGAACTAGGCGATCATCCTGCCGGCGGCGGCAAGATAGTCGTGCGCGACGGCAAATACGGGCCTTATGTGAATTTCGGCAAGGTCAATGCGACGCTGCCGAAGGGCAAGGATCCGCAATCGGTGACGATCGAGGATGCGGTGGCGCTCATTGCGGAAAAGGAAGCCAAGGGCGGCAATGGCGCCAGGAAGCCCTTCCGCAAAGCGGCCGCGCCTGCGAAGAAATCGGTTGCGGCCAAAAAACCGGCGGCCAGGAAAAAGGGATAGGACGGGTTGGCGCGCAAAGTCTCCGGAAGAAGCCACGGCGATCTGCGCACCGCCGATACCCGTGCCAAGGTCAGGGACAATTACCGGCCTTCACGCGACGAGATACTGCGTTATATCGCCGAAAATCCGGACCGCGCCGGAAAACGCGACATCGCCAAGGCGTTTGCGCTGCGCGGCGAAGACCGTATCTGGCTGAAGGACGTCTTGCGCGACCTGCAGGATGAAGGCCTGCTGACCAAGGAGCGCAAGCGGCTTGCCCGTGTCGGCGCCCTGCCCCACGTCGCGGTGCTCGACATCTTCGGCCGTGACGCCGACGGTGTGCTGCTGGCGCACCCGACCGAAGCGATTGGCAATGGCGAACCTCCGGTCATAGCGATCCGCGTGTCGCGCGGCGGCAATGGCCCGACGCCGGGCACCGGCGACCGCGTGCTGGCCAAGACCTTTCCGACCGACGATCCGGCAGGCCCGGCCTATACCGGCCGGGTGATGAAGATATTCGAGAAGCGCACCGATGCGGTTCTCGGCGTTTTCCGTGTGCTGAAGGACGGCACGTTCCGCATCGAGCCGGTGGAAAGGCGTCAGCCGGAGCTGGTCGTCGACAAGGAATTCCAGAACGGCGCCAAGAACGGCGACCTGGTCGAGGTCGAGCCGGCGCGGGCCTCGCGCTACGGGCTGCCGCGAGCCAAGGTTCTGGCGGTGTTGGGGTCGCTGACCAGCGAAAAGGCGGTCTCGATGATCGCCATCCACGCACACGACATTCCGCATATTTTCCCCGCCGACGTTATCGCCGAGGCGGAGGCGGTCAAGCCGGCGACGCTTGCCGGCCGCGAGGATTGGCGCGAGCTGCTGCTGCTCACCATCGATCCGGCCGACGCCAAGGATCATGACGACGCGGTGTTCGCCATGCCCGACACCGACGAGAAGAACGCCGGCGGCGTGGTTGTCACCGTCGCCATTGCGGATGTCGCTGCATACGTGCGCTATGCCACGGCGCTCGATCGCGAAGCGCTGAAGCGCGGCAATTCGGTCTATTTTCCCGACCGAGTCGTACCGATGCTGCCGGAGCGCATTTCGAACGACCTCTGTTCACTGCGCGAGGGCCAGGATCGTCCGGCGATAGCGGTGCGTATGACTTTCTCGGCCGATGGCCACAAACTCAGACACTCCTTCCATCGCGTCATGATGAAGTCGGCGGCGAAACTCGCCTATCAGCAGGCGCAAGCGGCGATCGACGGCGCACCGGATGACACGACTGGCCCGATCCTCGATACGGTGCTGAAGCCGCTATGGGACGCCTACGCGATCCTTAAGCGCGGCCGCGACACGCGCCAGCCGCTCGAGCTCGATCTGCCCGAGCGCAAGATCCTGCTCAAGCAGGACGGCACCGTCGACAAGGTCGTCGTGCCTGACCGGCTCGACGCGCACAAGCTGATCGAAGAGTTCATGATCCAGGCCAATGTCGCCGCCGCCGAGACACTCGAGGCGAAGCGCCAGGCGCTGGTCTACCGCATCCATGATGCGCCCTCGCTCGCCAAGCAGGAATCGTTGCGTGAATTCCTGCAGACGCTCGGCCTGTCGCTGGCGCGCGGCGCGCAAATGCGGCCGAACCAGTTCAACGGCATCCTCGCTCGCGTGCGCGGCGCCGACAATGAGGGGCTGGTCAACGAAGTGGTGCTGCGCTCGCAGAGCCAGGCCGAATATTCGCCCGCCAATATCGGCCATTTCGGCCTCAACCTGAAGCGCTACGCGCATTTCACCTCGCCGATCCGTCGCTATGCCGACCTGATCGTGCATCGCGGGCTGATTGCCGCACTCGGCCTTGGTCCGGGAGGCCTGACGCAGGACGAGGCGGAGCGGCTGGAAGAGGTCTCGGCGCTGATTTCGGCGACCGAGCGGCGCGCGATGGCCGCCGAGCGGGACACGGTCGACCGGCTGATCGCCGCCTATCTCGCCGAGCGCATCGACGACCGTTTCGACGCCCGCATCTCGGGCGTCACCAAATCGGGCCTGTTTGTCCAATTGCCGCAGTATGGCGCTGATGGCTTCATTCCGGTTTCAACCCTGGGCGGCGACTACTATATATACGACGAAACTGCTCGATCGCTTTTCGGAGAACGCACCGGCAAGGGCTATCAGCTTGCTGATCGCGTCGAGGTTCGCCTGATCGAGGTGGCGCCGATGGCCGGCGCGATGCGTTTCGAGATGCTGACCGAGCCAAAGCCGCTGCCCGGCTCCAAACGGTCGTTCCACAAGGCCAAAGGCCGCGCCCGGGCGTCGCAATCGCGTCCAGGCTCGCGCGGCAGGAGACGGTAATGCCAACAGAACTGCAGGTGGAAGAACGGGTTTTCGGCGGCGAACATCACTCGGGCCGGACCGCCCGGCCGCTATGGACGGCAATGAAGCGCGGCACGCTCGGCCGCTGCCCGCATTGCGGCGAGGGCAAGCTGTTTCGCGCCTTCGTCAAGACCGTCGACAAATGCGATCATTGCGGCGAAGAGCTCCACCACCATCGCGCCGACGACCTGCCGGCCTATCTCGTGGTGGTCATTGTCGGCCACATCGTGCTCGGTGCCTTCATGGGTGTCGAGGCGACCTCGACGCTGTCTACCTGGCAGCACATCGCCATCTGGGTGCCATTGACCATCATTCTGGCCGTCGTCCTGCTGCAGCCAGTCAAGGGCGCTGTCATCGGCCTGCAATGGGCATTTTATATGCACGGCTTTGGCGGTGAAGAAGATCTGATCGAGTCGCATCCCGAGGCTTGAAACCGAGGCTGGCGCAATCGGCATGGCTGGACGCCACTTTCGCATCGGAGAAGATTCCGCTAGGTCGAGCGCATGGACGTTATGACCAAGGCGGAAGTCGACAAGGTTGAGCGGAACGCGCTCGAGGCCAAGCCTATACGCCCGCGCGACGCCGCGACGCTGATCCTGCTCGACCGCAAGGGCGACGAGTTCCTGGTGCTGATGGGCCGGCGCCACGCCCGTCATGCCTTCATGCCGGGAAAATTCGTGTTTCCCGGCGGCCGCACCGATCCGGCCGACAGCCGCATCTCGATAGCCACCGCACTTCATCCCGAGGAAGAAGCGAGATTGACCGCTGGCATCGGTCGCACCAGCCCGGCTCGCGCCCGCGCCATTGCCTTGTCGGCAATCCGCGAAACCTATGAGGAGGCCGGCCTGCTGATCGGTCAAAAAGGCGTGTTCGCAACCGCCAGGCGCGACTGGCAGGGCTTTGTCGAACACGGCGTCATCCCATCACTGCAAGCGCTGCGCTTCGTCGCACGCGCCATCACCCCGCCCAACCGGGTGCGCCGCTTCGATACGCGCTTTCTCGCCGCATGGCGCGACGATGTCGCCGTTGAACTGCCGGATGGCGGTCCGACCGACGAGTTGGAGGACGTCGTTTGGCTGCCGCTGGCCAAGGCCCGGCAAGCCGATATTCCAGACATCACGCGCACGGTCCTGGAGGAGCTGGAAACCCGGCTCGCCCGGGATCCGCTGCTGAGCCCCGGCGGTCCGGTGCCGTTCTACCGGCTTGTCCGCAATCGCTTCGTCCGCGAAATTCTCTAGAGCAGCCAGGCAATCCATGACAGTCGATATCCAGCCGCAGGGCAAGGAACGCGTACACTGGCTGCCGATGGTCGCGGCGATCTCGTCGATCAGCGTCGTCGGCATTGCCATCGGCCTTGGCATGCCGCTGCTCAGCGTGATCCTGGAAACGCGTGGCCATTCCGCGTCGATGATCGGTCTCAACACCGCGGTCGCCGGCCTCGCTTCGATCGCCGGCGCGCCGCTCGCCACTCCGCTTGCCATGCGGTTCGGGGTCGCCTGGACGATGCTTGCCATGATCGCCGCCGGGGCGCTGGCCTTTGTCGGTTTCCATTTCGCGCCAGCTTTCTGGATGTGGTTTCCGCTGCGCGTGCTGCTGCATATCGCGCTGACGGTGCTGTTCATCCTGTCGGAATTCTGGATCAGCACCTCGGCGCCGCCACACCGGCGCGGACTGGTCCTCGGCATCTATGCCACCGTGCTGTCTCTCGGCTTTGCCGCCGGGCCTTGGCTGTTCGCCCATCTCGGCAGCAGTGGCTTCCTGCCCTTCGGCGTTACCATCGCCTTGGTTACGCTCGCTGCCATACCGGTCCTGGCGGCACGCAACGAGAGCCCGACGATCGTCTCGGACGGCGAAACCAGCAATTTCCTGCGTTACATCTGGCTGGTGCCAACGGCGACCGCCGCCGTGCTGGTGTTCGGCGCGGTCGAGACCGGCGGCTTTGCACTGTTCCCGGTCTACGGTAGCCGCATCGGCTACTCAGAGGCGGACGCCGCCCTTTTGCTCACCATGATCGGGCTTGGCAATGTGCTGTTGCAGATCCCGATCGGCATGATCAGCGACCGCGTAAGCGACCGTCGCTATCTGCTGATGGCCTGTGCCACCGTCGGGCTTGCCGGCACGGTCTTCATGCCGTTCTTCGCGCAGAACTGGCATTTGATGGCAGCGCTTCTGTTCATCTGGGGCGGTGTGGTCGCCGCTATGTATACAATCGGTCTTGCTCACCTCGGCTCCCAGCTTTCCGGCCACGAACTGGCCTCCGCCAACGCCGCCTTCGTGCTTTGCTACGGCGTCGGCATGGTGCTTGGCCCGCAGGCAATCGGCATCGGCATGGACGCTTTCGGGCCGTCGGGCTTTGGTTGGGCGCTCGGCCTGTTCTTCGCCTGCTATATCGTGCTGGTCGGCACCAGGCTGCTCCGCAAAATCCTCTGAGTCGGCCCAGCTGCCGACATCGCTCCCACTGCTGACCAACTCCTGACACAACCATGTCAGGAGGGCTCGAGTATATGCTCCCCCAAAGTGCACAAGCAGGGAGACCTCGGATGATCGATAGTGGCTTTGAAACGAAATCGCTGCGGATGGAATTGCTGCTGCTGGTGACCTTTCAGGCACCGGCAGCTGATGTCGACCGCATCATGGAGGCGGTGGTCGCGATCGCACCGCTCGGAATGGGCAAATATGACAGCAATGCCTTTCAGTCGGCGGACGGCATCGAACGTTACCGGCCGCTTGAAGGTGCCGCCGCCGGCGCCGAGACGGAATTGCGCAGGCAGTCGGGCACTGTCGAGGTGTCGTTCGAACTGCCCGATGACCAGAAGCTCGCCGCACGCGTCGTCGAAGCGATTTATCAGGTTCACAGCTATCAGGAACCGGTGATCCGCATTCAGCCACTGCTTGCCAGCCGCTCCAAGGGTCTCGACGACCGCGCCAACCCGAACCGCTGGTGGAACACGACGGGAGACTGGAAGAAGGCGTTGCCAGTCAGGGAAGACGCATAAACCTGGACAAGGGTGAATGTGGACAAGGGTTGACTTTCCGGGCGCGTTCTTTATGTGTCGCGGCAAGTTTCCCGCGTCCGGGTGTTTTCCCCGTGCTCCAGCGGCCAAAACTCCACGAACATTTAACGGACGAACATCATGGCCAAAGCCGCAAACATCAAGATCAAGCTTCTGTCGACCGCCGACACCGGTTTCTTCTACGTGACCAGCAAAAACAGCCGCACCAAGACGGACAAGCTGTCGTTCCGCAAATACGACCCGGTCGCCAAGAAGCACGTCGAATTCAAGGAAACCAAGATCAAGTAATCGGGTTTTCTCTCGCGGTACCGAATCGCCGCCCTCCGGGCGGCGTTTTTCGTTTCGGGAATACAGGACTAGAGCCTTTCACGTTTTGATGGAAGCGTAGCCGGCGTTTGCGAAGTAGTTGTTGCATTCGGTTGCCTCGATCGTTTCAACGA
>NZ_JAMYPO010000047.1:0-51628 GCF_040320365.1 Mesorhizobium sp. M0701 | reverse complement strand
CGAAAGCTCATCATCCTCGCAAACGCACTACTCAGGGACAATCGGACCTGGACACCATCTCTCCCTTGACCAACACGGATACTCTGGCGCTATGTCGAACTGTTCAACCGCCGCGACTGGGATGGGGTTCGGGCGTTGACCAGCGCCGACGCACAATTGCGGGTCGCGGATTGCTTCAAGGGCAGGCTGTCGGAATCACCTTACTTCGTCGAATATGAAAGAGCCTCGACGGCCTGGAAAATGGCGATTGGCGAGATCGATGGCCAGGCGGTGCTGCTCGTGCTCCACCATGGCGAAAACGGTTGGAAGCCGGCCCATCCGGTTCGGATCGAAGCCGCCGGCGGGACCATAAATCGCATCGCCGACTACTATGCCTGCCTTTGGATCATGCCGGCGGCAGGTGCGGTGGTCGTTTCCAGGCCGGCCTGACCAGCAACAGGACATGCAAGTGTCCGGCATCAAGCTCAATGGAATGGGATCGATGCCGGACAAGACATAGGCGGCTTACTGAAGCTTCGCCTGCAGGGCGTTGACGTCATCCGTCGTCATTTCGCCGTCGGTCGTCACCTTGCCGTCGACGATCTTCCAGAGGCGGAACGGGCCGGTGATGTCGCCGTATTTGTCAAAGGCGACCGGGCCGATGACGCCTTCGTAGCGGATCGGCTTGCCATCCTTGATCAGGCCGAGCGCCTTGGCGAACTCGTCCTTGCCGGCATAGATCGGCGTGCCGGCCGGGTCGACCGCCTTGTACATCGCCTCCTTGATCTTGGCCGGATCCTCGGAGCCCGCAATGGCGATGGCCAGGCCGACGATGGCGCCGGCATCATACGACCGGTCGGCCGCCGGGTTCGACGGTTCGATGCCCGAAAATTCCTTGTAGTTCTTGGTGAAATACTCGGTCAATGCGGTCGGGCTGGTGCCGGAGGAAGTGCCGTACGCATCCTTCAGGTAATCCGCGCCAACGGATTCGATGAAGTCCGGGCTGTTCATGCCGTCATTGAGCAGGAATTTCTGGACACCCGCCCTGCGAAATCCAGGTGCGGGCGATGGTTGCGCCGTCGACAGGCGTGCTGACGAGATAAAGCCCGTCGGGCTCGCCGGCCATCGCCACCGTCACTTCCGAGGCATAGCTCGACTGCTTTTCATTGTAGGGCGTGTCGGAGACGATGGTGCCGCCGAGTGCCTTATAGGCGCGCGAAAATTCCGCCACCATGTTGACGCCGAAATCGTTGTTGACGTGGATGACCGACAGCTTCTTGAAGCCTTTGTCGATGGCATATTTGGCGGCAGCGACGCCCTGCAGCGCATCAGATGTGAATCGACACCGAGGAGATAATGCCGCCGATGATCACCGGCACCTTCTTGACCTGCACGAGCTGCGTCGCGGCGTCGACCGCAATGTTGCCCTGGCTTTGGCTGTCGCGCGTGTCGGTCGCGAGATCGCAGCCGCGGACGCCGCCCGCATCGTTGATGTCGCGGAAGGCCATCTCGACCGATTTGGCGCCGGCCTGGCCGTACTCGCCGGCCGGGCCTGTCAGTTCCATGACGAGGCCGACGGTGATCTTGCAATCGGCGGCTCGCGCTGCGCCGGCCGCTGTCAGCAGTGCGAGCGCGGTGGTGATCTGAAGTATGGTCTTTTTCATTGTTGTTCCCCTTTCGTTGCACGACTCTCATTGATGTCTTGAGCCTGTTCAGCCTTCCGGCATCTGCAGCCAGGTTTCATGCAGATGTCGCCATTCGACGCCGTTGGGCGCCGATGAACTTGTGGTGAAAACGGCACTCGAGCGGCGGCGGCTATGTTTGCCGGCGCGCTGCTGCGCTTCGATGTAGCTGACGACGATCGTGTCGCCTTGTTGCCAGCCGGCCCGGATTTCCTCGATCGAGATGGTGAAATCGCCGTCACAAGTGGCGCGGCTTGCCCTGACATGGTCGAGCACCGCGTCACGATCGAGGACCTGGCCATCCGGCACAACCATGCAGAAGCCTTCGCCAATGACGCGTTCGAAGCGCCTGAAATCTGCATTGTCCGCACTCGCCGCATTGAACCAGTCGACGAAGAAGCGGTGGAGATCGACCACCTCGGCGCTGGCGCGGGAAAGCAAGGAGGGCTTTTCGTCCATGGCCGCGTTCATTTCCTGCCTGCATTCAAATTGTAATGCATGATCGAGCCGTGGCGGCCGTGACGGTCGCGTTCCAATGTGTAGACGTCGCCCAGCGGTCCACGGCTTTGCGCGATCACGGCAGCGATCCTCGCCCGGTCGTCGGCATCGAGCGCGACGTCCATGATTCTGGCATTGGCAAGGGCGTGCGCCTGGTTGCGGGCGCCGACGATGACGGCCGCCACTTGCGGCTGCTCCAGCACCCAGGCGCTGGCGATGGTGGCGATATCGACGCCGTGGCGGTCGGCGACGGCCTTCAGTGTGCGAAGCAACTCCTGGAAAAGCTCCCAGCCACCAAAGTCGTCAATGATCAGCTTGTATTTGACCAGCGATCGGTTTTCGAGCGGCGTCTGCGGCTCGGCAGCGCCAAGCCATTTTTCGCTGAGGAAGCCGCCCGCCACCGAACCATAGCAGAGGAAACTGACGCCGTGCCGGCTGGCGAGCGCTGCAAGGCTGTTGGCTGGCCGCTGGTCGAGCACCGAGTATTGCAATTGCTGGCTGACCAGCGGCACACCGGCGGCCAGGATCTCGGCCAACCGCGGCGTGTCGAAGTTCGTGGTGCCGATGTTGCGCACCTTGCCTTCCCTGCGGATTTCGTTGAGCCAGCCCATCGCTTCGACGTAGCCGGGCAGCGCATAGTCCCACCAGTGGAACTGCACGAGATCGAGCCGCTCGGTCTTCAGCCGCCGCAGCGACTGCTCGACGATGCCTCTGATGTAGTCGCGACTGATATTGGAAAGCCTTTCCAGGTCAGGCACCAGCTTGGTGTGCACCTTCATCTTGGCGGCAGCATCAAGGCCACGCTCATTGGCAAGGCGCAGGCGCGCCGCGCCGATCAGCTCTTCGACACCGGTATAGATATCGGCGCAATCATAGGTCCTGATGCCAGCGTCGAAGGTGGCGATCAGGTCAGTTACCGCCTGTTGGCGGTCGATCGCGCCGTGCCCGCCGGCAAGCTGCCAGCCGCCGCGAATAACGCGCGAGATCGTATAGCCGGGGCTGAGCTCGAAAGCCTTGGCGGTCATCTCCGGTCATTCTCCTTCGGCAGCGGCACCGCCGTCGTTTCGGCATGGCTGAACCGCCGCTTGCCGGTCCTGACGATCCGGAGCCGGCTGGCACAATTGGGATCCGGACAAGCGATCTCGGCGTCCGACGTCATCCAGTCGTTCCTGTGGGTCGGGCGCTGCTTTGCGGCCAGAAGCGGCAACACTGCCGCAATGGAATAGATCGAGAAACCTTGCCCCGCCGGCATCGACAGCATCTCGCCCTTCAATTCGAAATAGTCGCCGGGCTTGGCGCCGCAATAGATCGGCTTGCCCTCGGGGACAACCGCCTCGACGCGAAGGTCGAAGAGTTCGAAAGTGTCGTCGGTCTCAGCCATTCAGATCTCCACCCGGGTGAAGGTGATGTCGCAGGCACCGTTGCGGCGGATCACGCCACAAGCGGCTGCGAATTTATCGCGATCCTCAGGCACCACCTGCGCGACGACGCTTCCGGCAAGCCAGCCGATCGGGAACAGCAGGCGTGCACCCGCTCCGTAGAACAGGCCGACGTCAAAGATGGCATTCGGGTTGCCGCCCCACATGCGCGGCGGCACGTAGGACAACACGATGTCGCCCGGCTGCGGCGTCAGCGTTGCGTTTTCCGCCGGCAAGGGCCTGGCATAGGTTTGGCCCTCAAGTTCGGCTGATGGAACCGGGCAGGAGATTTCCGGCCCCGTCCACATCGCATGGATGCCGGCAACGACGCGCGGCTGCTCGAGATACGCCAGCAGGAAGGCAGCGTTGTCGGGCGCCTTTTCAGGCAACAGCAGCGCGGTCACGGAAAGCATCGAGTGTGGCTCGGTGATGTTGATGCCAGGCACCGTCATGCCCTCAATCCTTCCTTGCTTGTGGATTGGAGCTTGTCGCGCAGAAAGGCGAAGGGCCGGCTGATGTCGGCCACCAGCGCCTCGCGCGCCGCTTGCGCATCCTGCCTGGAAAGCGCTGCGACGATGCTGCGGTGGTAGTGGGCCGTATCGACCTCGCCGGCGTCGGAGAAGGCGTAAATGGCAACGCGGATGCAAGGCCCGGATTGCAACCACAGGCTCTCGATCATCGGGATCAGCACGGCGGAACCGCAGCAACGGTAGATCTCGAAGTGGAAGCTCTGGTTGAGCGTGGCCTCGCGGTCGATATCCTTCTTATGCTTCAGCGCCCGCATCTCGTCCCATTCGCCGAGCATGGCCTCGACCGAAGCAATCTGGCGCGGGTTCATGCGCGGGGCGGCCAGCGCGATCGCTTCGCCCTCGATCAGAGAGCGGGCGCGCAAGAGGTCGTCGATGCGCTCCAGCGTGATCGGCGGCACGCGCACCGAACGGTTGGGAAGCGCCTCCAGTGCCTTCTCGGTGATCAGCCGTCCGAGCGCCTCGCGCACCGGCATGGTGCTGGTGACCAGCGCGTCGGCGAGGCCGCGGATGGTCAGAACCTGGCTCGGCTCGAAAAGGCCGCCGATCAAGGCGCGGCGCAGCTCCGAATAGACGCGATCCTGCACGGTCTCGCGGCCGACCGGCGTAAGCTGGGCTGCGATCATCTCATTGTTCTTTTCGATGGCGGCCTTCTGCATGGGCAATCCCGGTCTTGGCCGTTTTCGGCTTGCGGAAGAAATTAAAGCCGAATAGCGTGATCAAAGCAAGCGTGATCACAAATCAAATCATAGGCGACCAGGATCGCTTTTCGGCCTGAGGGATTGATGGGCGACACGACGGAACGGCAGGAGGAGATCCGCACGCCGGTTCTGACGGCCAGGAACGTCGTCAAACGGTTCGGCGGCCTGGTCGCGGTCAACAATGTCTCGTTCGACGTCCGGCCGGGCGAAATACTTGGCCTTATCGGCCCGAACGGCGCCGGCAAGACCACGATGTTCGACCTGCTCGCCGGCAGCATTCTGCCGACCAGCGGCGAAATCCTCCTCAACGGCGTATCGGTGTCGGGGGAAGCAGCCCATCGCCGCATTGGCCGCGGCCTTGGCCGCACGTTCCAGATCCCCCGGCCCTTGCCTAACCTGACGCTGATCGAAAACGTCATGCTGGCCGCGCAAGGGCAGGCCGGAGAAAAACTGCTCGCCAATTTCCTGACGCCCCGGCGGGTCGCTGCCGAAGAAGGGGCTGCCGAGACAAGAGCCGTCGAACTGCTCGAGCTCGTCACGATCGCTCACCTCGCGCACGAACCTGCGCGCGTGCTTTCAGGCGGCCAGCGCAAGCTGCTCGAGTTGGCCCGCGTGATGATGGCCGACCCGGCGATCATCCTGCTCGACGAGCCGGCGGCCGGGGTCAACGCAACCCTGCTCGAGATCATTATCGACCGCATCCGCGACATCAATGCGCGCGGCATCACCTTCCTGCTGATCGAGCACAATATCGACATGGTGACGCGGCTTTGCCACCGCGTGCTGGTCATGGCGAGCGGCCAGCTTCTGTGCGAAGGAACCCCGGAGGAGGTGGCGCGCGACCCGCGCGTCATCGAGGCCTACCTCGGAGGCACGGCATGAGCCAAAAGGTACTCGATGTCCGCGATCTCGAAGCCGGCTACGAGCCTGGCGTTCCGATCGTGCGCGGCGCTTCGATCACCGTCGACCAGGGCGAGATCGTCGTCGTTCTCGGTCCCAACGGCGCCGGCAAGTCGAGCCTTATCAAGGCCATCGCCGGCCTTGTCCCGATCACCGGCGGCACGGTGCTGCTGGACGGCAAGGATATCACGGCGTCGCCCGCTCACATCATGGTCCGCCTTGGCCTTGCCTTCGTGCCACAGACAGAGAACATCTTCCCGCTGATGTCGGTCGAGGACAATCTCAGGGTCGCCTGCGGCATCCTGAGGCCGCGCGAGGTCCCAGCCCGCATCGAGGAAATGTATGCGGCCTTTCCCGATCTCGCCCGTCAGCGCAGAACGGCCGCGGGCAATCTGTCGGGTGGACAGCGGCAGATGCTGGCCGTCGCCCGGGCGTTGATCGTCCATCCCAAGGTGCTGGTGCTCGACGAGCCGTCGGCCGGCCTGTCGCCGAAATTCGTGGCGATGGTGTTCGAGATGCTGGCCGGCATCCGAAAGTCCGGCGTCACCATCCTGCTGGTCGAACAGAACGCCAAGGCAGCGCTTGCCATTGGAGACCGCGCCTATGTGCTGGTCGAGGGCAAGGAGCGGCACCAGGGCGTCGCCTCCGAGCTCTGGAACGACCCGGTCGTGGCTGAACTCTATCTTGGCCAGCGCCGCCTCGACCTTGGACAAGGAAGCGCGGCATGAACCTGCAATTCGTCATCGACGGACTGCTGGCAGGGTCGATGATCGGCCTCGGCGCCATCGGCGTGACACTCACCTATTCGATCCTGCGCTTCTCGAACTTCGCCCATGGCGACTTCATGGCCTGGGGCGCCTATGCGACGCTCGCCGTGGTTGGCGCCATTGGCGCGATTTTCGGCAAGATCGCGCCGATCGCGCCCCTCTCCTTCGGTTGGCCGCTGATCGTCGCGCTCATCATCGGCATGGCGGCCACCGGCCTGCTGGCGCTGGCGCTCGACATGGTGCTGTTCGCGCGGCTGCGGGCCAAGGGCCAGGCGATCATCGTGGTGATGGCGAGCTTCGGCGCCTCGATGGCGCTGAGAAGCCTGCTCGAATTCATCTTCACCTCGCGTCCGACCTATTTCAGCCGGGCGATCCAGATCGCCATGCCGATAGGTTTCGGCATCCGCATCACCCCGGACCAGATCGCGCTGCTGCTGCTGACCGCCGTGCTGGTGCTCGGCGTGCATCTCCTGATGACGCGGACCCAGACCGGCCGCTCGATGCAGGCATTGAGCCAGAACGCGGCACTTGCCCGCATCGTCGGCATCGACGTCGCCAGGGTGGTGCGCGTCACCTGGATCATCGGCGGCGCGCTGGCCTGCGTCGCCGGCGTGATGATCGGCATTCTCATCCAGATCCGCCCGTTCATGGGTTTCGAGATGCTGCTGCCGATGTTCGCGGCCGCCATCCTCGGCGGCATCGGCAGCGTGCCCGGCGCCGTTCTCGGCGGCCTGATCATCGGCATGGCCGAAGCGGCTGCCGTGCAATTGATCGGCGCCGAATGGCGGGCAGCCGTCTCGTTCATCATCCTGATGGCGGTGCTGTTCGTGCGGCCCATCGGCCTTTTCGGAGTGAGGGAACGCTGATGGATCTGCTCGGCTACGGCGCCTTCTTCCTGACCACCGCGCTGATCTTTTCGCTCATCACGCTCGGGCTCAATCTGCAATGGGGGCTGACCGGGCTTTTCAATGTCGGGGTCGCCGGCTTCGTTGCCATCGGCGCCTACACCTCGGCGCTGCTGACCACACCCGACGATGCCGCGCGCCTGGGCGGCTTCGACCTGCCGATCCTTATCGGCTGGCTTGGCGCCATGCTGTTGGGCGGCGTCGCCGCCGCCATCACCGGCATTGCCACGCTACGTCTGAGATCGGACTATCTGGCGATCACTACTTTCGGCGTCGCCGTCGTCGTGCAACTGGTAGCGCTCAATGCCCAGAAGCTGACCGGCGGGCCGTTCGGCATCGGCTTCATTCCGCGTCCGTTCGGCGGTCTTGCCGAAACGCCGTTGCTGTTCAACCTTTCGAACCTTGCGATCGTCTCGGTAGTGACGCTGATCGTCTATCTCGCGCTGGAGCATCTGTCGCGCAGCCCGTGGGGGCGCGTGTTGAAGGCGCTTCGCGAGGATGAGCGGGCCGCGATATCCCTAGGCAAAAGCGCACGGTTCTACCGCGTCCAGGCCTTTGCCGTCGGTGGCGCCATCATGGCGCTTGCCGGTGCGCTGCAGGCGCATTTCACCGGCTTCATCGCCCCGGACAATTATTTGCCGGCGCTGACTTTCCAGGTCTGGGTGATGCTGATCGTCGGTGGCTCGGGCAGCAACATCGGCGCCGTCATCGGCAGCATCCTGGTCTGGGCGATATGGGCCGGATCGGGAGCCTTGACCAGTATGTTGTTCTCGCCGGAACAGCAGGCCCGCGCCGCTTCGCTGCAGATCGTCGCCATCGGCGTGATGCTGTGCGTCATCCTTCTGGTCAGGCCGAACGGCCTGTTTGGCGACAGGCCGCGGCGTCCAAGGTTCGGCAAGCGTGCACGCGTGGCCCCGAGCGAGAGCGGCTCATGAACGCTGTGACCCGGCCGCACGGCGTTTCCCTTTGGCATGCAGTCAGCCGCAGTCGCCACGACCGGCCCACCCTCGAAGGCGCACTCGAAGTCGATCTGGCAATTGTCGGCGGCGGGTTTTCAGGTCTTTCCACCGCGCTGCACAGTGCCGAGAAAGGCATCTCGGTTGCCGTCCTCGAGGCGGAAATCATCGCCTGGGGGGCAACCGGCAGGAATGCCGGCTTCGTCGTGCCGAATTTCGCGAAAAGAGACCCCGACAATATCATTGCCCAGCTCGGGCCCGAACGCGGCGAACGCCTTGTCGATTTCGCCGCCGGCAGCGCCGACCTCGTCTTCGACCTGATCAGGCGGCATGACATCGAATGCGATGCCGTCCAGAGCGGCTGGATACAACCAGCCCATTCACCGGCCGCTTTGCAAAAGACCAGATCGCGCGCCGAACAATGGGCACCACGCGGAAGGCCGGCTGTTGCGCTGGATGGACAGGCGGTCGAAGAGCTGACCGGCGTTCGCGGTTATCTCGGCGGCTGGATGGACAGATCGGGTGGCGTCCTCAATCCGGTCGAATATGCGCGCGGATTGGCCGACGCGGCGGAAAAGGCCGGAGCGCGCATCTTCGAGAATACGCGTGTCGCGTCGATCGATCACATAGGCGATGGTTGGGCTTTGAAGACGGCTGCCGGTTCGGTGCGTGCCGAAAAAGTGCTGGTCGCCACCAATGCCTATGGCGGGTCGCTGAACCGCACGCTTGAGCGAACCTACATCCCGCTGAAAATCTTCCAGATCGCGACGGCGCCGCTGCCGCGTGAAATACGCACTCGCCTGCTTCCTGGCGGGCAAGGCGTCGGCGACACAAGACGCAATCTCTTCACCTTCCGCTTCGATGGCGAAAACAGGCTGATCACCGGCGGCATGCATGTTTTTGGCCCCGGTGCCGACACGCGGGTGCCGCGGGCGATCTGGCGGCGGCTTGCCGGGCATCTCGATCTCCCGGACATCCCGCCGCTTGAATACAGCTGGTCGGGGATGGCTGCCGTCGAGCCCGACTTCCTGCCGCACCTCGTCGATCTCGGCCCCGGGCTGATCGCCGGCTTGGCGTGCAACGGACGCGGCATCGCCATGACCACTGCGATGGGCAAGGTGCTTGCGGATTGGGCTGATGGAACAAAGCCTCAGGATTTGCCGCTGCCGTTTGCGCCGCCGTCGCCGATCCCGTTCCATAGCCTGATGCGGCATGCACCAAACATGGTGCTCCCCTGGAGCATGCTGCGCGACCGGCTGGATGGCTGATCGACGTGCGTCTCCGGCCGCCGTCCTGATACCCGAACTGCTAGACTCGCCCACATCATATTGTTAACGACAGCGGATGAAGCAGAACTATCTTTATCTCATCATCGGCGCTTTGGCCGTCGCCGTTATTGCGTTGGGGATTTACGTTTATCGCGAGGAGACTAGGCCGAAAGGCGTGGAACTTCGCATCGACGATTCCGGCATTTCAGTTCAGGAAAAATAGACCGCGTAGTCCTGTTGCCCGGCTTTGCACTGGAAGTCGGCTTGTACCGCCTCACCCCAACTCCAACGTCGTTATCGCAAAAACTCCGGACTGCTTGAGCTGCGGCGCCTTTCCCTTGTACATCCGAGCCGTCTCGAAGCCCGGTTGAAGGCCTGCGGACGACAGCAAGTCTGCAAATTGCCGGCTGGTTTCGGGAACGTCGAGATGGACGTTTCCGGGACCGGACATGTGCGCGAGCGCGGCGAAGAGATGGCTTGCCGCGTCCAGGCTGTCGGCAAAGAGCGGGCCGATCTTGCAGCCGTCCCGGCATTGGCGCGCGACGCCGTATCCCGCAATGGCGCCGTGCTTGAGGATCGCAAGCGCCATATGCGGCGGGCGCAGCCAGTGTTCCAGGAAGGATCGCCTCGGGCCGGGAAAGAAGCGGCGGTCATAGTCCAGTATGTCCGGCACGAGTTCCGGCCCTATGGCGCGAATGTCGTTGCCGACTGCTGCCGGGACATTCGGTGACCCCATGAACCGGATCGTCCGGTAGGCCGGTGCAAAACCCATGCTGCGGTAGTTGGCCTGCTGTTCGACGACACCGTCGAGGCCGATCGTGCGCTTGCCGAGCCGCGCCGTGCCGGCATCCCAAACGACCTTGCCATGGCCTTGGCCACGCTTGTCCGGCCGGCAGATGTAGAGGCCGATGAAGCCGAAACCGTCGCCATAGGCAACGGCCGAAATGCCGGCCGCCATCTCGCCATCGATAAAGGCGCCGATGAAGCCCTGCGGGTCGGCTGCCTGAAACAGCGCGGCATCGTTAAGGCCGGGATTCCAGCCTTCCGCCGCCGCCCAATCGACTAGGGTTTGCACTTCCTCACGTGCGAGCGTTCGGATCGTTCGGGGCATTGCGATCACTCGGCGGCGCCAGGCGCGAAGGATTTCAACGCGCCATGATAAGACTTTGCCAACGGGCTTGCATAGGCGCCGCGCTTGGATGTCGTCAGGCCAAGGGCGATCAATGCCTCGGCCTGTTTCACGGCAGCGCCCACGCCGTCGATGACCGGAAGCCCGAATTCCCGCTGCAGCGCCGCCGCCAGATCGGCCATGCCGGCGCAGCCGAGCACGATCGCCTCGGCGCGATCCTCGTCGATGGCGCGCGCAATCTCGTTGCGCAGCCTGAGCAGTGCGTCGGACGCCGGATCTTCGAGGGCAAGAACCGGGATGTCGGCGGCGCGCACACGCGCGCGCCCTGCCATGCCATAGCGCTGCACCAACCCTTCGACCGGCACGCGCGAACGTCCGGTGGTGGTGACGACGGTGAAGCGCTGGGCGATGAACGAGGCCGTGCTGAGCGATGCCTCGCAAATGCCGACGACCGGAATGTTGGCCATGGCGCGCGCGGCATCGAGGCCGGTGTCGTCGAAACAGGCAATGATCGCGGCTTGCGCGCCCGAGCGTTCGCCGGCGGCGATCTCGACCAGCAGGCCGGGCACGGCAAGTGCTTCATCGTAATAGCCTTCGATCGATACAGGTCCCATCGACGAGGTGACGGCAACGATCTTCGTCGATTGGGCAGCGACCGATCGGGCCGCCGCCGCGATAGTGTCGGTCATGCTGGCGGTGGTGTTTGGATTGACGACGAGGATCTGCACTGTCAGGCACGCTCGCGGCGGCGGCCGACATAGACGATTGCGCCGAGCGTCAGCAGGATCACCAGGAAGGAAAACACGGTCGTCACGGTGCCCAGCGCATAGAGCACCGGCGTCGTGACATTGGTCGTCATGCCGTAGATTTCGAGCGGCAAGGTGTTGAACGTGCCCGAGGTCATCAGCGTGCGGGCGAACTCGTCATATGACAGAGTGAAGCCGAACAGGCCGACGCCGATCAGGCTGGGCGCGATCATCGGCAGCACGACATGTGCGAAGGTCTGCCACGACGATGCTCCGAGATCGCGCGCGGCTTCCTCATAGGCTGGCGAGAACCGGTTGAAGACAGCAAATATAATCAGCACGCCGAAAGGCAAGGTCCAGGTCAGATGGGCGCCGAAAGCGGAGGTGTACCAGGCGGGGCGGAAGCCGATCTGCTGGAAGACGACGCCGATGCCGAGACTGATGATGATCGACGGCACGACCAGGCTGGCGACGGCCAGATAGAACAGTGCGGTTGCGCCGCGAAATTTCTGCCGGAAGGCCAGGCCGGCGAGCAGCGACACGGCGACAGTGACGACCATCACCATCAGGCCAAGGACGAGCGAGCGTTTGAAGCTGCCGCCGAAGTCGCCGACCGCCTGGCGCTCGAACAAATTGGCGAACCAGTGCAGCGACACGCCGTTCAGCGGAAATGTCAGACCGCCGTTCTCGCCCTGGAAAGAGAGGATCAGGATCGCCGAAAGCGGGCCGTAGAGGAACAACACGAAAAGACCGAAGAACGCCGCCAACACATAGAATTCGAGGGTGCGCTTGTCCTGGCTCATCGCCTCACAGCTCCTTGCGGATGTCGACGATGCGCAGGATGCCCGCGACCATCAACAGCACCAGCACCAAGAGCACGACGGCGTTGGCGGCGGCTGCCGGATATTGCAGCAGCGACATCTGGTTCTTCATCATCAGCGCGACGGAGGCGCTCTGCCCGCCGGACATCACCTGCACCGTCGAGAAATCGGCCATCACCAGGGTGACGACGAAAATGGTGCCGATCGCCATGCCGGGCTTGGCGAGCGGAATGACGACGTTCCACAGAACCTGCCAGCCGGAAGCGCCGGCGTCGCGCGCGGCTTCTATCAACGACTTGTCGATGCGCATCAGCGTGTTGAAGATCGGCGTCACCATGAACAGCGTATAGAGATGCACCATGGCCAGCACCACGGCGAATTCGGAATAGAGCAGCCATTCGATCGGCTTCGGGATCAGCCCCATTTGCACCAGCGTCGAGTTGACCAGGCCATTGCGGCCAAGCACCGGAATCCACGAGATCATGCGGATGATGTTGGAGGTCAGGAACGGCACCGTGCAGACAAGGAACAGCACCATCTGCATGGCCGTGGTCCTGATATGGAAGGCAAGGAAATAGGCGACCCAGAAACCGATGAACAGCGTCAGCGCCCAGACGATGGCGGCGTATTTCAGCGTATTCAGGTAGGTTTTCCAGGTGACCCAGGAGCCGAGCGTGTCGGAATAATTGGTGGTCAGGAAATCCGGATTCATCGCCGCGAAATCGTAATCCCAGAATGAGACCACGGCGATCATCAGGATCGGCAGCAGGAGGAACGCGCCGAGGATCAGGGCAAGTGGTGTTGCCTGGAGATAGGGTGCGATGGCGGCAAAGGAGCGCCTACGTCTGGCAGGCTTTGTGGCAATGGTTGCGGGCTGATCGAGTGCCACTGTCATCTGGAACAGCCTCGGTGGTATTTTGCCGGGCTGTGATCCTTCGCGCCCCCCTCTGTCCTGCCGGACATCTCCCCCACAAGGGGGGAGATTGGCTTGCATGCCGACCCACGCCAATGATCGCCGTATGACGAAGAGCGCTGAAGAGAGCCACAGCCGATCTCCCCCCTTGTGGGGGAGATGTCCGGCAGGACAGAGGGGGGCGCGAAGGAATGCAACATCTCAGTTATCGCCTGCCTTGCATCAAGCAGCGATGAACTCGTTCCAGCGCTTCACCATGTAGCGGTCCTCGTCCATGACCGAGTTCCAGCAGGCGACCTTGCCCATGCGCTCTTCGAACGAGCCGCCGTCACGCACGGCGCCAGCCTTTTCCATGACCTTGCCGTCCGGCGACAGGATATCGCCCTTTGCCGGCTTGCCTTCGATCCAGTAGCCCCACTCGTCCTCGGACATGAACTTCTTGGCCGACACCATGTTGGCCGAGTAATAGCCCTGGCGGTTGAGATAGCCGCCAACCCAGCCGGACGTGTACCAGTTGATGTATTCATAGGCGGCATCGAGTTCGGCGCCGGAGAGATGGGCTGCCAGGCCAAGCCCGCCACCCCAGGACCGGTAGCCTTCCTTGAGCGGCTGGAACCGGCACGCGATGCCCTTGGAGCGGACCGCGGCCACGGCCGGCGACCACATCGACTGGATTACGACTTCGCCTGAAGCCATCAGGTTGACGCTCTCGTCGAAGGATTTCCAGAAGGCGCGGAACTGGCCGGCTTGCTTGGCCTTGATCAGGAAGTCGATCGTCTTGTCGATCTCCTCCTTGGTCATGTTGCCCTTGTCGGCGTATTTGATGTTGCCCGTTGCCTCCATGATCATCGCCGCATCCATGATGCCGATTGACGGGATGTTGAGGATGGCGGTCTTGCCCTTGAAGGCCGGATCCATGATGTCGGCCCAGGTGGTGATATCGCGGCCGACGAGGTCGGGGCGGATGCCAAGCGTATCGGCATTGTAGATCGTCGGCACCATGGTGAACCAGTTGGTCGGCGCCTTGGCGAAGACCTTGCTGTCCTGCGCCTCGACGTAACCGACGGTATGCGGCGCGGTGCCCTGGGCAATGACGCTGTCCGGCGTCAGCTTGCCGGTTTTGAACAGCGGCACCAGCTCGTCGTAATATTTCAGCTTGGTGACATCCATCGGCTGCAGGACGCCTGTCGGGAACACCTTCTTGCAGATCCAGTATTCGATGTCGGCGATGTCGTAGCTGTCGGGCTGCGTCACGGCGCGCTGCGCGGCGGCGTCGGAATCGGTTGCTGTCATCTCCAGCGTGATGCCGAGGTCGGCCTTGCACTTGTCGGCGATGGCATTGAGGTTGGATACGCCGGTGCCGAACTGGCGCAGCGTGATGTTCGATTGCGCCCAGATGGTCGGAAAGCCTGATATGGCGCCGGAACCGGCGGCGAAACCGACGGCGGCGGCACCTGTCTTGAGCAGCGAACGTCGCGATATTCCAGTCTTCTTGTCGGTGGTGTTGGTCATGTTCAGTTCCCCTGTTTTGGTTGGTTATGCTGGATTTCAGGAATCGAGACGGCCAAGGACGATCGCGTCCTCGGCGTCCCAGGCGATCGGCACTGCGTCGCCGACGGCAACCGGCCTGGCGAAGAAGCTGGTGTCGTCGACGATTACCGTGAAATCCTCGATGCCGGCGCCATTGACCGAGAGCTTCACGGTCGAACCGCGGTACTCGACGTTTGAAACGATGCCGGTGAAGCCGAGCCCGGCTGCCGGCGGCTCGCCGATGCGCACGTGGTCGGTGCGAATGGCGATGTCGATGGGCTCCCCAGTCTCCCTGCCCTGCCCGCTGGCGGCGAGCGTGACGCCGCCGGGCACATCGAAAACGACCATGCCGTCGCGACTACCGGTGACACGGCCGGAGATGACATTGTGGTCGCCCATGAAACGAGCGACGAAGGCCGTGGCCGGCCGCTCGAACACCGTGCGAGGGTGCGCCGCCTGCTCGATACGGCCGTCGTTCATCACCACGATCAGGTCGGCCAGCGCCATCGCCTCTTCCTGGCTGTGGGTGACGTGGACGAAAGTGATGCCGAGCGACGTCTGCAGCTTCTTCAGTTCGGCTCGCATGCGGATCTTCAGGAAAGGATCGAGCGCCGAAAGCGGTTCGTCGAGCAACAGCGCCTCGGGATCGGTGATCAATGCGCGCGCAAGAGCAACGCGCTGCTGCTGCCCGCCGGAAAGCTGCGCCGGGCGGCGGCTGGCATAGGCCTCCATCTGCATCAGCTTCAGCATGTCGAGTGCCTTGGCGCGGCGCTCCTCCTTGCCGACGCCTTTCATCTTCAGGCTGAAGGCGACATTGTCGATCAGGTCGAGATGCGGAAACAGTGCGTAGGACTGGAACATCATGGCAGTGCCGCGCCTGGCCGGCGGCAGGTCGGTGACCACTGTGTTGCCGAGACGCACGTCGCCACTCGATATGCTCTCGTGCCCGGCGATCATGCGCAACGTCGAGGTCTTGCCACAGCCCGACGGACCGAGCAGGCAGCAATAGGTTCCCGCAGGGATTTTCAGGCTGATGCCTTCGACGGCAGTCGTCGCGCCATAGACTTTCGAAACGGACACAATGTCGATTTCGGCGGCTTTGGACATCCAGCTTCCCCTTTGGTCGGATTAGCCAAAGCATCATGCGTGCCAGTTGCGCGCCGCCGCACCAACCGACTGAATCCTCGAAGAAATCAGGGCCGCCTCTATATAGCTGCCGATACGTCGCCCTTGTGCAATGCACAAATTATAGGCGATTGCCGCCGATCTTCGCAAAGATCGTATGCAATCTTTTTCATCTCTGTATTCACTTTGTCTCTCGTCCAAGCGATGCGATTCAGGGTAGAAGAACGCAGGACCACTGCCATGAACATTGCCGACCAGACCTTCCCTGCTATCGAGGCCGCCAACGAGGATCGCGCGCAGGCGATCCGCGACCAGTTGCGCGACGCGATCGTCGATCGCCGGCTGGCGCCGGGAACAAAGCTTTCCGAAGGCGAAGTCGGCACGCTGTTCGATGTCAGCCGCACCGTGGCGCGTGCGGCACTGCAGATGCTTTCCTTCGAGGGATTGGTGCGCACCGAGCGCAATCGCGGCGCCTTCGTCGCCAACCCGTCGCCGGAGGAAGCGCGGCAGGTTTTTGCTTCGCGCCGGCTCATCGAACCAGGCATCGCGATTGCCGCCGCCGGACGGATGACGCCGGCGCATGTCGCCGCGTTCAAGGCCCAGCTCGACGAAGAAGGCCGTTTCATCGCCGAACGCGGACCGAACGCAAGGCGATCGGAGATCAAGGCGTCGGGGGATTTTCACCTGCTTCTGGCGTCGGTCGCGGGAAACGTCATCCTGCAGCGCTTCATGGAGGAATTGGTCGCTCGTTCATCGCTGGTGATCGCACTCTATGGCCGCTCGGGCATCTCGAGCTGCGGCCACAACGAACACACGCAGATCCTCGAGGCGCTGGAAAATGGCAATGCCGAACGCGCCAGCGCGCTGATGCTGCACCACATCGACCATATCGAGGCCGACCTCGATTTGCGCGTCAGGAGCGGCCCGGCACTCAGGCAGGCGCTCGAGTTCTGAGATCGCGTCAACGCACGATCCTCACGCACATCGGCGTGCCAATTTCGATGGATCGGCCGGTGTCGGTCAGCCGGCCGGTTGCGGCATCACGGGCGAAAATCGAGATGCGGTCGGCATTCTGGTTGGCCGAGAACAGATGGCCGCCCGAGGGCGTCAGTGCCAGATTGCGCGGCGTGGCACCGCCGCAAGGCGTATAGTCGACAAGGGCAATCCTGCCGGTTTGCTGGTCGATCGAAAACACCACGATGCTGTCATGACCGCGGTTGGAGCCGTAGAGAAAGCGGCCGTCAGGCGAGATCTGGATGTCGGCGCAGTGATTGCCGTCGCGCGCCTCGGGCGGCACGGCCGGCTTGCTGTCGATCACCGTAAGCTTGCCTGATGCTTCGTCCAGCGCCAGCGAGACAACCGTCGAATCCAGCTCGTTCATGACGAACACGAAGCGACCGCCCGGATGCAGTGCGAGATGGCGCGGACCCGCGCCTGGCGCAAGCGCCGACTCGGCGAGCTTCGTCAGGCTGCCGTCTGAGCCGATGCGATAGGACACCAGCCGGTCGATGCCGAGGTCAGCGACGATCGCCATGCCGCCGGCAACCGTCTCGGTTACGCTATGGGCATGCGGCCGCTCCTGGCGGGCAGGATCTGGTCCGGTCCCGCTGTGGGCAACGCTCGACAACGGCGCTGTCAGGCCGCCATTCTCACCCAACCCATAGACCACGACCGAGCGATCGGGGCCGCCCTCGCCCATGCCGTAATTGGCGACCAGCAGCTTGGTCCGGTCGCGCGTGATGGTGTTGTGCGCCGTGATGCTGCCCAGCGTCGGCTGCTTGTTGATGTAGGACAGCGTGGCGGTCTGCCTGTCGAAACGGTAGGCCGAGACCACCCCTTCGCGCCAGGTGAACACTTCTGAGTTGGCATAGACGTGGGAGCCGGCCGGCGTAACCGACAGGAAGGTGGGATTGTCGATGTCTCCCGTCTCGGCCAGTTTCTTCGTCTGCAGCGTCCCTTCGTCGAAACTGTAGACACCCAGCCCGATGCCGCGCGCGCCCTGAAAATACGGGGCGTCGCGATTGAGGCTGCCGACGAAAACCAGACAGGCATTCTGCATCACTTCCTCCCTTGTTCCGCCGGCATTGGCCCCGACGGAGCGGCAAAATTTCGCCTGTTCACGCTTGCAACACAACCCCATATGTGAAAATACTATTCACAAAAGAAGATTGACGGGAGGATCGATCATGCATTTCGCTGGTCTGCGGCGCGCCCTGATGGACGATTCCCGCTCCCAGAGGAAGTCGTCATGAGCGGTTTCGCGCCAACCGTGGGCGTGGCATCGACACACCCCGCCAACATGCCTAGGGATCACGCCGACCTTCCCGTCTGGAACGCGGAGAACTGGTTCTACGAAGACTGGCCGGTCGGCCAGAAGATCCGCTCGCTGCGCCGGACCATTGCCGAGGGCGACAGCCATCTCTTCAACACGCTGGTGCTCGACATCCATCCATACGTGCAGGACCAGATGTTCGCCGAAACGCAAGGCATTTTCGGCAAGCGGCTGGTGGCAGGGGCCTTCGTGTTCTCTGCCGGGCTCGGTCTCGTCGCCACCAATTGCATTAACGCCTTTTCGTATGGCTACGACAAATTGCGCTTCATCAAGCCGGTGTTCATAGGCGACACGATCTATTCGATCCGCTCCAACCTCGACAAGAAGCCAAAATACAAGGAAATGGGGCTGATCCGCGCCAGCTATGAAGTCTTCAAGGGTGAAGGCGAGCTCGTGCTTTATTGCGAGCACCTGCAGACGGTGAAGTACCGCAATCCGGCCGATTTCGCCGGCAAGACGGAGAAATAGGCAATGGCTGCCATTGCCGAACTGCCGCTGACCGGGCTCATCGTTGTCGATATGAGCCAATTCTTGTCCGGGCCCTACTGCTCGCTCAGACTGCTCGACCTCGGCGCTCGCGTCATCAAGATCGAACGGCCGGACGGCGGCGACCTGTCGCGCCGGCTCTATCTCAGCGACACCGAGATCGGCGGCGATTCCACCATTTTCCATGCGATCAACCGCGCCAAGGAAAGCCTTGCCATCGACTTGAAGGACGAGGCCGACCTTGCGGCGCTGCGCGGCCTGCTGGCCAAGGCCGACGTGCTGATCCAGAATTTCAGGCCCGGCGTCATCGAACGCCTGGGCTTCGATTACGAGGCGGTGCGCAAGATCAATCCGCGCCTGGTCTATGCCTCGATCAGCGGCTATGGCGAGGAAGGCCCGTGGGTCAAGCGGCCCGGGCAGGATCTGCTGGCGCAGGCCCGCTCCGGCGTGATGTGGCTGAACGGCGACGAGGACCAAGGGCCGGTGCCCTTCGGCCTGGCGATCGCCGACATGCTGGCGGGTTCCGCCGCCGCGCAAGGCATCCTCGCCGCACTGGTGCGGCGCGGCGTGACCGGCAACGGCAGCCATGTCGAGACCAGCCTGCTCGAAGCGCTGGTCGACTTCCAGTTCGAGGTGCTGACCACGCATCTCAATGACGGGCGCCGGCTGCCGCGGCGGTCGAGCTTCCGCAGCGCGCACGCCTATCTCTCGGCGCCCTACGGCGTCTATCCGGCCAAGGACGGCTATCTGGCGATCGCCATGACGCCGATCTCGAAACTCGCCGATCTCCTCGGGCTCGAGGAACTTGCGCCCTATCGCGACCAGCCGTCGACCTGGTTCACCGCCCGCGACGAGATCAAGGCGATCATCGCGCAAAAGATCGCAACGAAGACGGTCGACGAATGGCTTGCCATTCTCGAGCCTGCCGACATCTGGTGCGCCAAGGTTTTGAGCTGGCCGGAAATGATGGCCAGCGAAGGCTTCCAGGTCCTCGACATGCTGCAGACGGTGACGCGCGAGGATGACGTTTCGATCCTCACCACGCGCTCGCCGCTCAGGGTAGACGGCATCCGCGCGAAGGTCGAGCGGGCCGCGCCACGCATCGGCGAGCACAGCGCAAAAATCCGCGCGGAGTTCGGGCTGTGAGCGACGTCACGCTCAAAGGCATGACCTGGAGCCATCCGCGCGGCTATGACCCGATGGTCGCCTGTTCGAGACTGTGGAAGCAACAAACTGGCATCGCCGTTGAATGGGACAAGCGCTCGCTGCAGGATTTCGAATCCTTCCCGGTCGAGGAACTGGCCCGTGCCTACGACCTGATCGTCGTCGACCATCCGCATGTCGGCCAGATCACCGCCGAGAATTGCCTGGCGCCGCTCGATGTCGCCGGCCGGGAAGCCGAACGTGCAGCACTTGCGGCGGGCAGTGTCGGCCGGTCCTTTCCGAGCTACAACTGGCAAGGCCGGCAGTGGGCGTTTCCGATCGACGCGGCCAGCCAGGTGCAGGCATGGCGGCCCGACATGCTTTCGGCAGCGCCGGCGAGCTGGGCCGATGCTCTCGATCTGGCCCGGCAAGGCCACGTGCTGTTGCCGCTCAGGCCGCCGCATGCGCTGATGGTGTTCTACACGCTTGCCGGCAATCTCGGACGGCCCGCCGGTGAAGGCCCTGGCGACCATGTGGATCCGGCAGCGGGCAAGCAGGTCTTCGAGATGATGCGCGAGATCGCAGCTCTCGTCGACCCGGCCTGTCTTGGCATGGATCCGATCGCGGTTCTGGAGCAAATGGCCGGATCCGGCTCGCGGATCGCCTGCGCGCCGCTGATCTATGGCTATGTCTCCTATGCCATCGCCGGGTTTCGACCCAACCGCCTGGCTTTCGCGGATATCCCGGCCGCTGGCAATGCCGGCCCCAAAGGCTCGGCGCTCGGCGGGACCGGCATCGCCGTGTCGGCCTTCTCGAAGGCCGGACAGGAAGCAATCGACTTCGCCTACTGGATCGCCAGCGGTGGGGTGCAGCGCGGCCCTTACGCCTCGGCCGGCGGCCAGCCCGGCCATGCGGCAGCCTGGGCGGATACCGCCGTCAACGCCGCCGCCGGCAATTTCTACGAGGACACGCGGGCTACGCTCGAAGGTGCCTGGGTGAGGCCGCGGCACGACGGCTACATGGCGTTCCAGCAGGCGGCGTCCGATCGCATCAATGTCGGCCTGAGCGAAAGGCACAATGCCGCTCGCGTCGTTGCCGATCTCAATCGCCTGTTTCGGGAGAGCCTTTCGACGCAGGTGTCCGGCGTTGCCGGCGGAGGAGCCTGAAACAACCGAACGGAGGAGAACATGAACAGCCTGATCCGCGGCCTTATGGCCGCAACCGCACTTGCATCGGTCACGACCATAGCCTGCGCCCAAGACGTTTCGGGCGTGATTGCTGGATTGCCGACCGAACTGAAGGCGCAATATGACGGCGCGCCGCAAAAGGTGCTGCCGTCGGCCTGGGATAATTTCACGCCGCCGCCAAAGCCATGGAAATGGTGCCACTCCGAGTCCTACCAGGGCAATCCGTGGCGCGTCACCGTGACCAAGGAGTTGAAGCGGCTGGTCGACGGCCTGATCGCCGACGGCACCGTGGCGAGCTTCGAGGTGTCGGATTCCAACAACGACGCCAGTCAGCAGATCAACCAGATCCGCGCCTTCATCGACAAGAAATGCTCGATCATCAGCTCGATCCCCGGCTCGGCGACGGCGCTGGACGATGCCATCGATGCCGCAGCCAAAGCCGGCATCCCCTTCATCACGGCAGCGGGGTCGGTGACCAGCCCGAATGCGATCAATGTCGATTCCAACTATGCGCGCTGGGGCTACGACATGATGACGGCGATCGGCAAAGCAATGCCGGACGGTGGCAGCGTGCTTCTGGTCGAAGGCATCGCCGGTCATCCGATCGTCGTGCAGGAGCGCCAGGGCGGCGACAAGGCGCTGGCCGAAATTTCAAAGCTCAAGGTCTCGCGCAGCGTCAACGGCAACTGGACGGCCAACGTCACCAAGACGGCGGTGCTGCAGGCGATCGCCACCAATCCGGCGCCGATCGATGCGGTGTGGACGACGGGCAGCGAAAGCCGCGTCGTTGCCGAGGCCTTTGCCGAGGCCGGCCGCCCTGCCCCGCTGATCACCGGCTCGATCACCGGCGATGCGCTCGGCTACTGGAAGGCCAATCCCGACAAATACCGCTTCGAAGGCCATGCGGTTCTGCCGCACTGGACGGCCGAGACGCTGTTTCGTGTCGGGGCGCGCATGCTGGATGGGCAGAAGCCCAAGCTCAACACGCTGCTGATCCCGATTCCGCCGGTGCACAATGCCGACCTCGGCGCCTGGTACAAGGACTGCATGACGCCGGACGCCGTCTCGATCTTCCCGGTCCCGCCGAAGGATCCGATGCCGGAGGAATGGCTCGACGCCTACTTCGCCAATCCGGCACCGACCAAGGGCTGGGACTATTCGAAGGTGCCGGACGCCTGCGCCAAGTAGCATTTATGAGCGCCGGCTCCGCACCAGCGGTGCCGGCTTTCTCCATCAGGATTGCTCATGCTGGAAGTCCAGGCCATCTCGAAACGCTACGGCGAAACGATTGCGCTGGCCAATGCCTCAATCGCATTCCGCGCCGGCACGATCCACACCATCCTGGGCGAGAATGGTTCGGGCAAGAGCACCCTGGTCAAGCTGCTGTCGGGAATCGTCCAGCCGGACAGCGGCGCGATCCTGCTCGACGGAGCGCCCTTTACCGGCCTCTCGCCGGCAGCGTTCCAGACCGCCGGATTGGCCACCGTGTTCCAGGAAGTGCTGATCGCGCCTGACCGTTCGGTGACGGACAATATCCTGCTCGGCCTCGACGGCCTGCTGACGCGCACCGTGCCGCGCGCCGAGCGGCGGCAGCGCGCACAAACGGTGCTGAACCGCTTTGCGGTGACCGAGATCCCGCTCGACCAGTTGGCCGGGCAATTGCCGCTTGCGGTTCAGCAATTGGTAGTGCTCGCCCGCGCCGTAGTGCGCAGCCCGCGCATTCTCATCCTTGACGAGGTTACGGCTGCGCTCGACTTTGCCGATCGCGAGGCGGTTTTCGCCATGATGCGCAAGCTTGCCTCCGAAGGCTGCCTGATCCTGTTCATCACCCATCGCATGGACGAGGTGATGTCGCTTTCGGACCGGATTTCCGTGCTGCGCGGCGGCAGCGTGGTGACGACTGAGGAACGCGGCACGTCCACCGCATCCGAACTTCTCAGAGCGATGGCGCCACGCACGGCGGCGGAGCTGGCGCATGGCTGATCGCGCCAGCCTTTCGGTGCGTGGCCTGGTGATCGCGCCGGGCGCAAGCCCCATGACGCAAACCATTGCGCCGGGCGAGATCGTCGGCCTTGCCGGCCTCGACGGCCACGGACAGGAGCGGTTCCTGAAAGTGCTGGCCGGCCTGGAACGCCCGGCCGGCGGCGAGGTGACCGTCGAGGCGCCAACCGGAGCGCGCGCGATCACCAATTTCCGCAAGGCGGTCGCCGGCGGCATCGCCTATTTGCCGCGCGACCGGCGCACCACCGGCATTTTTCCGACCCAATCGGTGCTCGACAATTTTGCCGTCTCGACGCTGTCGCGCGATATGCGTTTCGGCCTGCTCAGCTTCGCCGCGCGGCGGCAGCGCTATGAGAGCTACCGGGACAGACTGTCGATCATCGCGCCACGGCCGGACGCCCCGATCACCACGCTTTCCGGCGGCAATCAGCAGAAGGTGCTGCTGGCCCGCGCATTGGCGCTGGAACCGGCGATCCTGCTCCTCAACGACCCTACCCGCGGCGTCGACGTGGCAACGCGCCACGTCCTTTATGACGTGTTCCGCAGGCTTGCGGCGGACGGCATGGCGCTGGTCATCCTATCGAGCGAGATCGAGGAGATCCTGCTGCTTTGCCATCGCGTGCTGGTGTTCCGCGAACAGCAGGTGGCGGCTGAAATCACCGGAGACGAGATGAAAAGCGATACGGTGATCGCCGCCATGTTCGGGCGGGCGGCATGAGCGGGTTGCGGCGCATGGCGGCGCGATGGCGCGGCGCCGGCTTTGCGGCAGTGCTGTTGGTGATCCTGATCGCGGTCAATCTGCTGCTCAATCCGGCGCGCTTCCATCCTGCCGCCTGGGGCGCGCTGATCGGGCTCGCCGCGCCGCTGATCGGCGCAGCGCTCGCCTCGGCTCCAGTGATCCTCGCCGGGCGCGGCGGCATCGACATTTCCGTCGGGCCATTGATGGGCTTCGTCAATGCGATGGTGATCCAGGTGCTGTTCCTCAGGCTTGGCATATCTTCGCCGCTGGTCATCGTGCCGGCGGCGCTTCTGATCGGCGCGATCGTCGGCGCTGCCAACGGCTTTCTGGCGACCATCGTCCGCATTCAGCCGATCGTCGCAACGCTCGGCACCTATCTGATCCTCACCGGCATGACGCTGACCATCCTGCCGGCGCCGATCGGCCCGGCGCCGGGCTGGCTGAAGGCAATGGCCGGACCCTGGTCGGCGCTGCCGCTGGCGCTGATCTTCCTGTTCTGGTGGCTGGTGCGGCAGACGCCTTATTACGACCAGCTGATGGCGGTGGGCAGCGACGACCGCGCCGCCTACACGGCCGGCATTCCGGTGACGAAAGTACGTTTCATAGCCTATGTCATGACCGGCATACTTGCCGCCTGTGCCGGCCTGATGCTGACCGCCCTGATCGGTTCGGCCGACCCTAATATCGGGCCAACCTACACGCTGATCGCGATTGCCGCGGTGGCGCTCGGCGGCGTCAGCCTTGCCGGCGGGCGCGGCGGGCTCGCCGGCGCCGCCATCGGCGCTGTCGACATCTTCCTGCTGCAGAGCGTGCTGACCGCCTTCAACGTCTCCACCTATGTGCTGCAGATCGCCTATGGCGCGATCCTGGTTGTGGCCGTCATCATGACGGCGCTGCAGGAGCGGCTCTCGGGACGGAAAGGCTGAGAAGCATGAGCCGGAACTGGTTCCAGTCCACCAATGCCCGCGTCGCCGGTGCCTTTGCCGTCGCTGTCGCCTTGCATCTCCTTGGCACCTTGCTCATCCCGGGCTACTCCCAGCCGTTCGCCATCCGGGCGCTGCTGGTGATCGCCTCGCTGCTGGCGGTGGCATCGATCGGCCAGACCCTCGTCGTAATCCTGGGCGGTATCGATCTGTCGATCCCCTTCATCATCGGCTTTGCCAATGTCGTTGCCGCACAGCTCTACGGCGTCGGCTGGAATTTTGCTCTTGTCTGCGCAGTCGTCGTCGCGCTCGCCATACTGATCGGGGCGCTGAACGGCCTGATCTCGCGTGGGCTCGATATCCACCCGCTGATCGTCACGCTCGGCACTGGCATGATCGTGCAAGGTGCCGTCCTGTTGTGGACCGGTGGCTTTCCATCCGGATCGGCGCCTGCCGCGGTTTCCGCCTTCGTTTCGATCGGCGGTTCGGTGGGACCGCTGCCGGTGCCGGGGCTGGTGCCATGCGTCGCGGTGCTGACCTTGCTGGTGGCGCTGGTGCTGGCGCGCACGCCATACGGCCGCCGTCTCTACGCCCTAGGCAGCAATCCAGGTGCTGCGCCGCTGGCGCTGATCGATCCAGTCCGCATGTGGACCGTGACCTATGCCGCGAGCGCCTTCTTCGCCGCCGCGGCCGGCGTGCTGCTGCTCGGCTTCACCGGCTCTGCCTATGGCGATGTCGGCCAGCCCTATCTGTTCCAGACGATCGCGGCCGTGGTGGTCGGCGGCGCCGCCCTTGTCGGCGGCCGCGGCAGCTATTTCGGCACCATTGCCGGCGTGCTGGTGCTGACGGAGATCAACACACTGCTGATCGGCCTCGGCTTCCGGCCCTCGACCGTGCAGGCGGCACTTGGCCTGGTCATCGTGCTCCTGGTTTCGCTCTACGGTCGCGAGCGGCACGTGTCGGCGACGATCTGAGGCCACCTATTCGTTTTAGCCGCATTTGTGCGACGCCAAGTGATTCCATCACTTGGCTGCAAAATGCTCTACAAACTCCACAGCCGCTTGGCGTTGCCGGACAGCAGTTGTTGCCTTTCATCGGCGCTGGTGCCGGCAAGCAGCGCGTGCGTCGCCGCCACCCAGGTGGCAAGCCCGCCGCCGAGCGTGCAGACCGGCCAGTCGCTGCCCCAGACAACGCGATCCCAGCCGAAGCATTCGATGGTGTGCTCGACATAGGGAAGCAGCGTTTCGACAGTCCAGGATCCGGCATCCGCATAGGCGACCACACCGGAAATTTTGCCGACGACGTTCGGGCGCCGCGCGATCTCCGCCATGTGCTCGCGCCAGGGGTGCTCGGCACCGCCCTTGATGTCGGGCACGCCGCAATGGTCGAGCACGAACTGCACATCCGGCGCGAGGTCGGCGAGTGCCGTCGCCTTGGGGATCTGGTGCGGCAGAACGACAAGGTCGAAGGTCAGGCCGCTGCCGGCAAGCCGCTTGATGTTTTCACGAAACAGCGCGCCCTCCGAAAGCTCGTCCGGCATGACGTGCACCACGCGGCGAAAGCCTTTGACGAAAGGATCGGCGCGCTGGCGCTCGAGATAGGCGGCAAAGCCGGGCTCTTCCGGACGGCAGGAGGCGATTGCCCCGCGTAGCAAGCTGTTCTTCTGCTGCGACAGCGCTTTGACACGGCTGGTTTCAGCCTCGATATCGGCTGGATCGACATCGACCTCCATATGCAATGCGCCCTCGATGCCGGCGCGGCGGGCCTGGACTGCATAGTCGTCGTAGGAGAAATCGCGGTTGAGTGCCGGCACGCCGGCCAGCCATGGGTAGCGCAGCGCGGACTGGTCGATCAGGTGCAGATGGGTGTCGAAGATCATGGTGGCGCTCCTCCTTGGCGACTTCGAGATCATCTCACGGAGAAATTCTTCATTCAAATAAGAATTCATCTTGATTGCTTGACGGTCGATCCCGCCAGTTGCGACAGCTTTTCGGTCGCTGCCAGCAGCAGCTCAATCGTCCTCGTAATGTCGGGCGCCTTGGGTGCGTTGACCAGGGTTATGTAGGGGATCGACAGTGCGGCGATCGCCTTGCCGTCCGAGCCGAGAACGGGTGTCGACAGGTTGAACACGCCTGCCGTCTGCATCGACGCCATCATCTCGTAGCCGCGTTCCCGGATCTGGTCGAGGCGGGCGAAGAATTCCGGCGATTGCGGCGGCTTGTCGGTGCTGCGCAGATGTTCTGAGATCATCATCTGCCGCTCTTCCGGCGGGCGGAACGCCAGCAATACATGGCCGGACCCGGTGTCGAACAGGCTGATATGCGAGCCGACGCGGATGGAGATGCCCCAGTAATCCGGCGCCTCCTGCTGTGCGATCACCACCGCGGAACCGCGGTCGAAGACGACGAGCTGATTTGCCTGCTGTGTGGTTTCGGCCAGTTCGCGCATCAGCGACGTCGCGTAGGAAGCCAGCCGGCGCACCGGCGCGTGCAGCTGCGCCAGGCCAAACAGCTTGAGCGTCAGCGAGTAACGGTCGCCATCCGGCCGCGTGACATAGCCGCGCCGCACCAGCCGATCCAGCATGCGATAGAACTCGTTCGGGCTGCGGTCGAGTTTCTTGGCGATTTCCGCCTGCGTCAGGCCGCCGTCGACGCCGGCCAGCAGCTCGAGAATGTCGAGCCCCTTGTCCAACGCCGGGGCTCGATAGCGGTCGTCTTCCTCGTCCTCTGCCATTGGGCTTCTCCAGTGAATTTCATATTTCATATACGCATAACGGTTGCTTCCGGAAGAACTTTCGGCTTGACGATCTTATAAATATTTTGTTTGTATATGAATGAACCTGCCGATCGACCTCACTACGCGATCGACGCAGACTCTTGGGAGGATACCAATGACGAAACTGTTTTGCGGCCTGTCGGCCGGCGTAACGCTGCTCGCACTTGGTGCGAGTGCTGCCCTTGCTGCCGACCTGCCCGGTAAATTCGACGGCGTCACCATCGACGCCAAGCTGATCGGCGGCCAGCAATATGAAGGGCTGTACGCGCGCATCGGCGAATGGGAAAAACTGACCGGCGCCAAGGTCAACGTGATCTCGAAGAAAAACCACTTCGAGCTCGACAAGGAGATCAAGTCGGACATCGCCTCCGGCAGCATCAACTGGTGCGTCGGGTCGAACCACTCGTCCTTCGCGCCGCAATATCCTGATATCTACACCGATCTCAACAAGCTGCTGCCGAAGGAGGAGATCGACGCCTTCGTGCCGTCGACGATCAAGGCCTCCACGCTCGAGGGCAAGCTGGTGATGCTGCCTCGCGCGCAGTTCGACGTCTCGGCGCTCTATTACCAGAAGAGCCTCTACCAGGACGAAGCCAAGAAGGCCGCCTACAAGGCCAAGTACGGCAAGGATCTGACACCGCCCGACACCTGGGACGAGGTCGCCCAGCAGGCGGAATTCTTCGCCAGCCCGCCCGATTTCTACGGCACCCAGTTCGCCGGCAAGGAAGAGGCGATCAACGGCCGCTTTTACGAGATGCTCATCGCCGACGGCGGCGAATACCTCGACAAGGATGGCAAGCCGGCCTTCAACTCGGAAGCCGGCGTGCACGCGCTCGACTGGTTCGTCAATCTCTACAAGGCCAAGGCGGTGCCGGCCGGCACCACCAACTATCTGTGGGACGATCTCGGCCAGGGCTTTGCCTCGGGCACCGTCGCCATCAACCTCGACTGGCCGGGCTGGGCAGGCTTCTTCAACGATCCGAAGTCGTCGAAGGTCGCCGGCAATGTCGGCGTGAAGGTGGCGCCGAAGGGATCGGCCGGCATTCGCACCGGCTGGTCGGGGCACCACGGATTTTCGGTCACCGAAAACTGCGCCAGCAAGGAAGCCGCGGCGTCGCTGGTCTGGTTCCTGACCAATGAGGACAGCCAGAAGCTCGAGGCGGCAAGCGGCCCACTGCCGACCCGCACGGCGGTGTGGGACTGGGACATCCAGCAGGCGGCCAATGATCCTTACAAGAAGGAATTGTTGGCGGCTTTCCAGGAAGAGGCAAAGCACGCTTTTGCCGTGCCGCAGACACCTGAATGGATCGAAATCTCCAACGCCGTCTATCCCGAATTGCAGGCCGCCATCCTTGGCGACAAGACCTCCAAGCAGGCGCTGGACGACGCTGCCGCCAAGGCCACGCAAATCCTCGAGGACGCCGGCAAGCTTTGACCATTCTCCCAAGGGGGCGCCGCGCTCATTGAAGAGCGGCGTCCCCGAACTTTTTACGAACCATGCGCAACACGCTTTGTCTTGATCCCAGCTTGCCGATGGCGGCCTTCGGCGTCCGGGCACCAAACAGAACCGGATCGCCATGAAAGGCTGGAGACCTTCGCCGCCATTGCTGCTCCTGCTGCCGGCGGTGATCGTTCTGGCGGCGGTGGTGGTGGTGCCGCTGCTGCTGTCGCTCTATTCCAGCTTCACGCCGTTCCGGCTGACCAGGCCGGAGACGTTCTGGGTCTTCATCGGCGCGCGCAACTACGTCACCATCCTGACCAGCCGCGCTTTCTGGGTCGCCTTTGCCCGCACCGTGGTGCTGCTGACCGTGGCGCTCAACCTGGAAATGCTGATCGGGCTCGGGCTGGCCCTGCTGGTGGAGAAGGCATCGCGCGGCCAGCGGATCCTGCGCACCATCATGATGTTTCCGATGATGTTTTCGCCGATCCTCGTCGGCTTCCAGTTCAAATTCATGTTCAATGACAATATCGGCCTGGTGAACAACGCCCTGCAGGGGCTCGGCCTGACCGATCGCGCCATCCCGTGGCTGATCGACGGCAATCTCGCCTTCATCGCCATCCTGATCGCCGAGATCTGGTCGTCGACCTCGGTGTTCGCGATCCTGATCCTGGCCGGGCTGCTGGCGATGCCGCGCGAACCGGTCGAGGCGGCCCGCGTCGACGGCTGCACGCCGTGGCAGACATTCCGCTATGTCACCTGGCCGTTCATCATGCCGTTTGCCTTTATCGCCATGACCATCCGCTCACTCGACGTCGCGCGCGCCTATGACATCGTAAAGATCATGACCGACGGCGGCCCCGCCGGCCGCACTGAACTGGTCTGGACGCTGGTCGCCCGCACCGCCTATGGCGATGCCAGGATGGGAATGGCCAATGCCATGGCCTATTTCTCGATCCTGCTGTCGATCCTGTTCACCGTCTATTTCTACCGCAAGCTCGCCGCGGCGCGCACGCAGATCGCGGCGGAGTGGTGAGGATGGACCAGAACAGCCTGCATCGCGTCGGCAACAAAGCGCTCGGAATCGTCCACGGCATCGGACTGTTCCTGGCCATGCTGGTCATCTGCCTGCCCGGCATCTGGATCGTGCTGTCGTCGCTGCGGCCGACCGTCGAAATCATGGCCAAGCCGCCGGTGTGGATCCCGCAGCAACTCTCGCTCGACGCCTACATCGCCATGTTCAGCGGCGTCGGCCAGGGCGGCATCCCGGTGCTCGACTACTTCCGCAATTCGCTGATCATCTCGGTGACCTCGACGGTGATCGCCATCGTCATCGGCATGGCCGGCGGCTACGCCTTTGCGCGCTACCGCTTTCGCGCCAAGTCGGCGATGTTCCTCGGCCTGATGCTGACGCGCACGGTGCCCGGCATCGCGCTGTCGCTGCCGCTGTTCTTCGTCTTTGCGCGGCTCGGCATCATCGACACGCATTTCGGGCTGATCCTGGTCTATGTCGCGCTCAACGTGCCGTTCACCGTCTGGCTGATCGACGGCTTTTTCCGCCAGGTGCCGAAAGACCTCGCCGAAGCCGCGCAGATCGACGGCTGCACGCGCTGGCAGGCCTTCTGGCAGGTCGAGTTTCCGTTGGCCGGGCCCGGCATCGCCTCGGCCGGCATCTTTGCCTTCCTCACCTCCTGGAACGAGTTCGCGCTCGCCTCGCAGCTGACGCGCTCGATCAATTCCAAGACCCTGCCGGTCGGCCTGCTCGACTATACGGCCGAATTCACCATCGACTGGCGCGGCATGTGCGCGCTCGCCGTGGTCATGGTCATACCGGCGCTCACGCTTACCTTCATCGTCCAGAAACACCTCGTCGGCGGCCTCACTTCCGGCGCGGTGAAAGGCTGACATGGCAACGGTATCGCTCAAGAACCTCACCAAAAGCTACGGCCCTGTGGCGGTGGTGCACGGCATCGATCTCGAGGTCGCCGACCGCGAATTCATCGCGCTGGTCGGGCCGTCCGGTTGCGGCAAGTCGACAACCCTGCGCATGATCGCCGGCCTCGAGGCGATCAGCGACGGCGTCATCGAGATCGGCGGCCGCATGGTCAACGATCTGCCGCCGCGCTCGCGCAACATCTCGATGGTGTTCCAGTCCTACGCGCTCTACCCGCATATGACCGTGCGCGAAAACCTCGGCTTCTCGCTCAAGATAGCCGGCGCCGCGAAAGAAGAAATGGACCGTCGCGTCGCCGAAGCGTCCGGCATTCTCGGCCTCGACCAATTGCTCGACCGCCGGCCGTCGCAGCTGTCCGGCGGACAGCGCCAGCGCGTCGCCATGGGCCGCGCCATCGTGCGCGATCCCGACGTCTTCCTGTTCGACGAGCCGCTTTCCAATCTCGACGCCAAGCTTCGGACGCAGATGCGCACCGAGATCAAGAAGCTGCACGCCAAGGTCAAGTCGACAGTGATCTACGTCACCCATGACCAGGTCGAAGCGATGACATTGGCGGACCGTATCGTCATCATGCGTGACGGTTTCATCGAGCAGGTCGGCACACCCGACGAGGTCTTCCGCCGGCCGCAGACACGCTTCGTCGCGGGCTTCATCGGCTCGCCGCCGATGAATCTGCATGAGGCGGTTGTCGACGACGGACAGCTGCTGTTCGCCAGCGGCGAGAGGCTGCCTTTGCCCAGCCAGTTCAAGGCCAATATCGAGGCCGGCGACAAAGTCGTGTTCGGCCTCAGGCCCGACGACATCTATCCGACCGGGCATGGCATCAGCTCCGGCGAAGACGTCGACGTCCACCAGGTGGAGTTGCCGGTGACCGTCACCGAGCCGCTCGGCAACGAGACGCTGGTGTTTGCCGAATTCAACGGCAGCGACTGGGTATCGCGGATGCTCAATCCAAAGCCGCTGAAAGCCGGCGACCGGGTCAAGATGAGCCTGGACCTGTCGCAGGCCCATCTGTTTTCTGCTGAAACGGGCAAGACATTGCGAGGTTAAAACCATGGCAAAGATCGAGAAAATCGAACTGCGGATGGTCGACCTGGTGCCGAAGGTCAAGCGCACCGATGCCATCCAGAGTTTTGTCAGCCAGGAAACACCGATCGTCACCATCACCGACGCCGACGGCGCGGTCGGCACCGGCTACAGCTATACGATCGGCACGGGCGGCTCCTCGGTGATGCGGCTGCTGGCCGACCACCTTGCGCCGCGGCTGATCGGCCGCGACGCCGACATGATCGAGGCGATCTGGCACGAGCTGGAGTTCGCCACCCATGCCACGACGATCGGCGCGATCACGGCAATCGCGCTCGCGGCCATCGACACTGCCCTTTGGGACCTGCGGGCCAAGAAACAGAGGCTGCCGCTGTGGAAGCTGGCCGGCGGCGCCAAGGACCGCTGCCCGCTCTACACGACCGAAGGCGGCTGGCTGCATATCGAAACCGAGGCGCTGGTCGCGGATGCGCTGGCCGCCAAGGCCAAGGGCTTTCGCGGCTCGAAGGTCAAGATCGGCAAGCCGCACGGCTCCGAGGATCTTGCCCGGCTGACGGCGGTGCGCCGGGCGGTTGGAGACTCCTACGAAATCATGACCGACTGCAACCAGGGCTTTTCGGTCGACGAGGCGATCCGCCGGGCCGAACGCCTGCGTGAACTCGACCTCGCCTGGATCGAGGAACCGCTGCCGGCCGACGACATAGACGGCCATATCCGCCTGTCGAATGCGACGTCGACGCCGATCGCCGTCGGCGAGTCGCTCTACTCGATCCGGCATTTCCGCGAATATATGCAGAAGGGCGCGTGCTCGATCGTCCAGGTCGATGTCGGCCGCATCGGCGGCATCACGCCGTGGCTGAAGGTGGCGCATGCAGCCGAGGCGTTCGACACACCGGTCTGCCCGCATTTCCTGATGGAATTGCATGTCAGCCTGACATGCGCCGTTCAGAACGGCAGATATGTCGAGTATATTCCCCAGCTCGACGAGCTGACCGGCAAGAAAATGCGCATCGAGGACGGGCACGCGCTGGCGCCGGACGAGCCCGGCATCGGCATCGACTGGGACTGGGATGCAATCAAGTCGAAGAGCATCGCGGAATTCACCATGGCGATAGTGAAGTAGGAGGCGGACATGCAGCGAATGGGAATGGTGCTCGGCCTCAAGCCGGAGAAAGTCGCCGAGTATGTGCGGCTTCACGCTGCCGTGTGGCCGGACGTCCTCAAGATGATTTCCGCCTGCAACATCAAGAATTATTCGATTTATCTGAGGGAGCCGGAGCATCTTTTGTTCAGCACCTTCGAGTACCACGGCACCGACTATGCCGCCGACATGGCGAAGATGGCCGCCGATCCCACGATGCAGGAATGGTGGGCGCTCTGCATGCCATGCCAGGAGCCGCTGCCGACCCGCAAGGAGGGCGAGTGGTGGGCGTCGATGGACGAAGTCTTCCATTATGACTGATGACATTTTCGATCCTGCCTCGCTTTCCCAGGCCTGGGCACAGCCGTCAAAGCCCCGGCCGATCGTGATTTTCGGCGCCGGCTCGATCGTCGGCGATGCGCATTTCCCGGCCTATGGGAAAGCCGGCTTCCCGGTTGCCGGGCTGTTCGACCCCGACCTGGCCAAGGCGGAAAAACTGGCGCAGAGATGGGGCGTCACCGCTTACCGGTCGGTCGAGGAAGCTGCGTCAATCAAGGACGCCGTCTTCGATCTGGCGACGCCCCCGGCTCACCACGCCGGCGTGCTCAGGGCGATGCCCAATGGTGCGGTAGCGCTGATCCAGAAGCCGATGGGCAGCAATCTCGCCGAGGCGACCGAGATCCTCGAAATCTGCCGCTCCAAAGACCTGAAGGCGGCGGTGAATTTCCAGCTTCGCTTCGCGCCGATGATGCTGGCGCTCAAGGATGCGATCGCCAAGGGCTGGCTGGGCGAAGTGGTCGATTTCGATGCATGGCTGGCGCTGGCGACACCCTGGCAGCTCTGGGAATTCCTGTTGCACGCGCCGCGCGTCGAGATCGCCATGCATTCGATCCATTATCTCGACCTGATCCGGCAATTGCTCGGCGACCCCAAGGGGGTTCACGCCAAGTCGCTCGGCCATCCCGGCCACAAGGTTGCGCAAACGCGCACCAGCGCGATTCTCGACTATGGCGACACGGTGCGCTGTGCACTGTCGATCAACCACGATCACAAATTCGGTCGAAAACACCAGGCCTGCGAATTCCGGATCTGCGGCACCGAAGGCGCCGCTTACCTCAAACTGGGCGTCAACCTCGACTATCCGCGCGGCGAGCCGGACATTCTCGAAATCTACCCCAAAGGCGGCACGGACTGGATTGCGGTTCCACTCCTGGGCGCATGGTTTCCGGACGCCTTTGCCGGCCGCATGGCCAATGTCCAGCGCTACGCGTCGGGCGAGGACGCCGAGCTTGTCAGTTCCGTCGAGGACGGCTGGAACACGATGGCGCTGGTCGAAGCGGCCTACCGATCGAGCGCGGCGCCGGCAACACCGATAGCGGCGAGGCCCTGACATGGAGCAGACAGTCTATTTCGAGGACTACCGGATCGGCTCGTCGCGCATGACCAGCGGGCGCACGATCACCGAGACCGACTTCGTCGTCCATGCCGGCCATACCGGTGATTTCTTTCCCCACCACATGGACGCCGAGTTCATGAAGACGACGCCGTTCGGGCAGCGCATCGCCCACGGCACGCTGGTGTTTTCGGTCGGCGTCGGGCTGACGGCCAGCGTCGTCAATCCGGTTGCCTTCTCCTATGGCTACGACCGGCTGCGCTTCATCAAGCCGGTGTTCATCGGCGATACGATCAGGACCCGCACCACCATCTCGGCTAGGGAAGATGACCCGAAGCGACCCGATTCAGGCCGGGTCGTCGAGCGCTGTGAGGTGATCAACCAGCATGGCGACGTGGTGCTGGTCGCCGATCACATCTACATCGTCGAGCGTCGCGACAAGCCGAGCAGAGCCTCGACGGATGGCGCTGAAACCTAAGACAAAAAAACCGCCTTGCGGCGGGTCCTCGGTGAATCATCACCATACGCAAATTAGTAGCATAGCTGCCGGCACAAAGCAAGAACAAAATGTGGCAAACCGGATAAATCGCGACACGTTGCGCTGCCCCTTATCGCCCTGCGAACCCCGACTTGCAGGACTTGGGTTCCGCGGAGCAGGCGGATAGAGGTGGTGCCGACATCGGGAATTGGTCATATCCGGTTGACCGGATATACAGGCTTGCCGCCGCGCAGGACTGATGCGACATCGGCAAACACCTTGTTGCGAACCTCCGCGTAAGACTGGGTCGAGTAGTGCGCCGCGTGTGGACTGACCAGGACGGTGTCCAGCGCCAGCAGCGGATTGTCGGGCGAAGGCGGCTCCCGCTCGAACGTGTCGATGCCGGCGCCTGCCAGATGGCCGCGCCGGATCGCGTCCGCCAATGCGACCTCGTCGACCAGGCCGCCGCGGGCCACGTTGATGAGTATCGCCCCTTCCTTCATCCGCGACAGGGCTTGCGCCGACATGATGTTTCTGGTCTCCGGTGTCGCTGGAACGTGCAGCGAGACGATGTCGGCCCTGGCCAGCAGCTCGTCGAAGCCGACCGGTTCGGCACCACCGGCCGCGATGCGCTCGGCCGGCATATGCGGGTCATAGGCGATGATGTGGTAGCCGAAGACCCGCGCCCGCTCGGCAGTCAGCCGCCCGATCTGGCCCAAGCCGATCAGGCCGAGGATCTGCCTGTCGGGCCGTGTGATGCCGGCGCCGTCGGTCATTGCAGCCCAGCGGCCGGCGCGCACCGCACTGTCGAACTGCTTCAGCCTGCGCGTCAGGGCCAGGATCAGGGCCATGGCGTGGGTGCTGACTTCAACCAGATTGGCGTCCGGCACGTAGGTTACCTGAACACCGGCACGGCTGGCGGCCTCGACGTCGATCGAATCGAGCCCTACGCCGAACCGCCCGATGACCTTGAGCCTCTTCAGTTCCGCCAAAACGCGAGCCGTGATCGGCTCCCGCAAGACCATCAATGCGTCGGCGTCGCGGCAGTGTTCGATCAGGGCATCTTCCGTGAGCAGCGTCTTTTCGACAAACTCGGCGTTCAAGCCGTCGAGGTAGCGCAGCTGCTCCTCCTCGACTGACAGCACACCGTCGGTCTTGATGATCTTCATGGCAAACTCTTGCTATGAGGCGCTGCGCGCCGAGGCGACGCCGGCGGCAAGGCCGGCCCCGAGAAACATCGTGTCGCTGGCCAGCATGTAGAAGCTGATGCCGTGCCGCGACCATTTGCCGACATCATCCGCCGAAGGGCGAAAGATGCCGACGGCCTTGCGGCCCGCGCGCGCCGCGGCCGCGATCCTGACGATCGCGGCATTGAGCTTGTCCTGGCCGGCCGGCCCCATGGCGTCGATCGAGACCGACAGGTCGCCGGGGCCAATGAAGACCACGTCGACGCCGTCGACCTGGACGATGTCGTCGATGTTGGCGAGGCCTTCGGCCGTCTCGACCTGGATGGCGACCGTCAGGACCTCGTTGGCCGATTTGAGGTAGTCCGGAATCCTGTAGCCATAACCGGCGGCGCGGCCCGGGCCGACACCGCGGGCGCCGACCGGCGGGTACCGGCAGGCCATGACCGCCATGCGCGCTTGCTCGGCCGTGGAGACGCGGGGTACCAGGACACCCGACGCGCCGGCGTCGAGCGCGGCCGCCATCCACTCCGGCGTGTGGCCGGGAACGCGCACCATCGCCGGAACCTTGTGGACATCGGCGGCGCGGATCAGATCCTCGAGCCGTTCGCGGCCGATCTGCGAATGCTCCCAGTCGATGCACAGGAAATCGACCCCGCTGGCGGCGGCCACTTCGACCGCCACAGGGTGCGGGATGGCACAGAAGGTACCGATGAGGCGATCGAGAGAGATACATTTCTTGCGAAAGTCGTACATGAAATCTCCAGAAATTTTCGGCGTCGGCAAAAACCTGTTTGCCTATGTGGCCCTTGACGAAGGATGCACGGCTTCCGTCGACATCGGGAAATGCCGGCTGCCGCCTGAAAACGGCGGAAAAGTCTTGTAGTCGGCGCGCATCTCCAGCCGCGCCGGCGATTGCAGCGCGTGCGTCAATGCAGCGGGACTGTCGAACATGACGCGATTGCGCTGCATATGGTCGATCCGCGGCCAGGGAAGCGAACCGCACCAATCCAGTCGCGACAGAACCTCGATGTGGCGAATGCCGGGGAAGCCCCGCATCAATTGCGGATGATGCGTCACATAGTGGTAGAGCCAGGCATTCATGTCTTCGGCCGGCCCGGGATAGTGGACAAGATAGCTGCAGGGCAGCCCGGACGTCTTGATACCAGCGTCGTCGACCGGAAACGGACGCACGCACATTCCCTGTTGCGTCGGCCCCGAACCGGCGATGCTCGACAGCATACCAGGTGCCGCAAGCGCCTGCAGATGGCCGGACGGCGCCAGCGCCGCCTCCATGTCCGCCAGTTCGTCGAAATAGAGCTGGAAGCCAAAGACCGGCGGCGGACCATCGTTGTTGAACATGTCCGTCGCCACTTCGGGCAGATAGATGTTGGCAAGCGCAAGGCCCGGCGTCGATGCAATCACACGCCGCACGGCGTCAACATCTTCGCCGGCGATGGCCAAATTTGCCTCGCGGTCATCATGGAAGAAAGCAAGATAGGCAAAGCGCATGTGGACACCTGCTGGATCGAGTTCGACTAGATCAAATTCGGAAGAAAGAGAGCGATCTGCGGAAAGAGGACAATCAGCAGGATCAGCAGAAGCGTCAGCGCGATGTAAGGCGCCGCAGCCATGGCAACGGTCTTGAGCGATGTGCCTTTCGGCGCAACGCCGATCATGATGAACAGCAGCAGACCAAACGGCGGCGTGGTGAAGCCGACCTCGTAGGCGAGCAGCAGGATCAGCCCGAACCATACCGGCTCGTAGCCGAATTGCTGGGCGATCGGCAGGAAGATCGGCAGCGTGATCAGCATCATCGAGACCTGATCCATGAACATGCCGAGCAGCAGGATGACGAGCACCATCATGAGCAGCATGGGATACGGTCCAAGATCGTAGCCCACGATGAACTGGATAAAGCCGTTGGAGGCGCCGGAGAAGGCGAATATCTGCGAGAACGTCGTCGAAGCCGAGATGATCAGGAAGGTCATGCCGGTGACCTTCATCGCATCATCCAGCGACTTCCAGACAACCGACCAGCTGAACCGTCGGTAGACAATCAACAAGGCGAAGACGGCGGCACAGCCGAGTCCGGCCGATTCCGTCGGCGTCGCTATCCCGAGGATGATCGTGCCGACCACCATGAACACGATGACGCTCATCGGAATGATGTTGACGGCGACCGCCCTCACCTTCTCGGCCGCGGGAACGGCGGGTACCGGATAGTGCGGAGCGGCGTCCGGATCGATCTTTGTCTGCGCGAAGATCAGCGCCGCGTACATGACAACGAGCAGCAGTCCGGGCAGAGCCCCCGCTATGAGCAGCGCGCCGACGTCGATCTGGGCCAACGAGCCGAGCAAGACGGCCAGCGAGGATGGCGGGATGATGACGGCAAGGCTTCCGGCGCCAAGCACCGGGCCGTAGGCCATATGCGGCTTGTAGCCTCGCTTCAGCATCTCGGGCACCATCAGCGAGCCCATCATGCCGGTATTGGCGAGGCTCGAGCCCGACAGCGCGGAAAAGATCGTGCCGGCGGCGAGGACGACATAGGCGAGGCGTCCGCGCAGATTGCCGATGCACAGGTCGAGCGCGTAGATGACCTTCTCGCCGAGGCCGGAGCGGAAGAACAGGCTGCCCATGACGAGAAACATCGGCAGCGGGGCAAGCGCGTAGGTCGAGACAGCGTCGGAGAAGTTGGCGACCATCTGCGTCACGCCGATCGAGCCGCCGAAGAACAGATACAGCCCGATCACATTGGTGACGAAGAACGCGAAGGCGACCGGCAGCCCAAGCCCCATCAACACCAGGATGGTGCCAACGAGCACGGCGAATGGAAACAGCCAGGCCACCGGTCAGAGCCCTTCCATTTCCAGCGGATCGAGCGTGTACAGCGTGTCACGGCCGAGCAGATATCTGAGCCATTCCAGCGCCGAGAGATAGAAGGCGAGCATGATGGGCAGAAAGACCAGCCATTTCGGCATATCGAAGCTGCGCGTTTCATATTCGCCGCCCGCAACGGCACTTGTCAGCGAAGACAGAGCGACGCTGCCGAGGTAGAGGCTGACGCCGATGCAGGCGAGATAGACCAGCTTTTCAAGCACCGCCCGTGCCCGCACCGGCAGCGCCTGGCGCAGGAACTCGACGAAGACATGGCCCTTGCTGTGGACCAGCCATGGCATCGGCAGAAATGCCGCGTAAAGCAGGCCGTATTCCGTCGCCGACACCGCCCAGGCAAGCGGCCTCAGGCCCAGATTGCGGACGCACACATCAGCAACCACCGCGACGATGATGAGGCCAAGCACCACTTTTGCCGCCGCCGCCAACGCAAGGCTCAGCTTCCCAATCACTGCAAACGATCTGTCCATTCCCGACGACCCTCATGTCCACCTTTGCCTCCTTGGCCCAGCTTTGATGGAGGGCACGCAAGGCACCCTCGGCTCGGGCTACTGGAAGAATTTCTTCAACTGATCGATGCTGGTGGGATCGCGTTTGGCCATTCTCGCCCAGCTCGCCTGCGTGGCAGCCGCCAGGAATTTGTCGCGGCCGGCGCCGGTCAAGCTGATCACCTTCTGCCCGCCGTCGATCATCGCCTGTGCCTGTTTTTCGGACTGGGCAAGGTTGGCGTCATAGCTCGCGCGCTCGTATTCGACGGCCGTGTCGGCAAGCAGCTTCTGCGCTTCGGGCGACAGCGTGTCCCATTTGGCCTTGTTGATCGAGATCAGCACGTCGGTTTTGAAGAACTGCGGGTCGACACGGTATTTGGTGAATTTGTCCCAGCCGAACGACGCATAGCCAAACACGGTATACGCGTTGGCATTGACGACGCCGCGCTCGAGCGAGGTATAGACATCCCCCGGCGCTTGCACGATCACCGTTGCGCCCAAGGATTCAAGGAAATCGCGGTAGAGCGGCGACGAGCGGATTTTCAGGCTGCCCCAGTCGATGCTGCCTTCGCTGTTGAGCTTGGGTTCGTCGACGGTGAAGACGTTGAAGCCCGAGCCCGCGTCGACATGCGCCAGCAGGTGGGCATTGGCCTTCTTCTCGAAAATTCCGCTGATGAAATCCCAGCCGCCATTGTCGCGGACCTCCCACGGCGTCTTCGTCGATGCGGAGAAAACCTCGCCTTCGGGCACGAGTTCGAGGAACTGCCCTGCCGGTGTGTCGATCACATCGATCAGGCCGCTCCTGAGCGCCGCGCCCTGCTGGATCGGCGGAATGACCTCCGGCCCGCCACGGACGTTGATCTGGACCACGCCCTTGCCCTTTTCGTTCACCTTCTGAACGAACTTCAGGAAGCTCTGGGCGTAGCCGTTCTGCGTCGGCGTAAAATGCACGGCGTTGAGGACGACCTCTTCGGCCGCGGCGCTACCCGCCACACCCGACATGAGTGCAGCCAGAACAAGGGATTTCCAAATGCGCATTGCCATACTCCCTTTGATAGTTCGTCCATGATCGGGTTCGATCTAAAATTGCAATCGCCGCGCCGCCGCGTGAACGGCGGTTAGTTGGCATCATCTCCTACTGTCAGGAACCGCCCATGCGCGTAGAAGACCGGCGATCGATGAGCGCGGTCCAGCGCAACGCCCGACACGATGCCGATGACGATCATGTGCGATGCCCGCACGATGATTTCGGCCACCCGGCATTCGAATATTGCCCGTGCGCCGACAAGCAAGGGCGCGCCGGTTTCGCCACGCACCCATGATCCGGACGAGAACCGCGCGGCGCCCTTGGCTTTGGTCATGCCGCCAAAGGCACGTACAACGTTCTCCTGGTCGCCGGCGGGAAGATTGACCGAAAACGGCAAACCTTCGTGAATGACCGAGGCAAAGGTGCTGCCGCGGTTGACACAAGCCAGCAGCGACGGCGGCTCGGCGCTGAACGAGCAGAGAGCCGTCGCCGTGATGCCGCAAAAACCGATCTCGTCATGTTCCGACGCGAGGATGGCGACCGAGCCCGCCACGGCCCGCATAGCCTGCTTGAAGGCGCGCGGATTGATGGCGTCGTGCCCATCCACCCACGGCGTCGGAATGGCGGCCGCCGGCATCAATTTACTCGAAGCCCGGCCTGGCGCATCAGCGGCAGCACGCGGTCGCAGAAGAAGGGCAATTCGTAGGTGTAGTTGACGAATGTGAGGGCGGCGCCGGAATAACCCTGTTCCATGATCTCGGTGAGGTCGTCGACGATCTTTTCCGGCGTGCCGATGAGCGGGAACGTCCCGGCACCACCGGCGAACCTTTGCCGATATTCGGTGAAAGCCTTCGCATCGTGCGAGTTCGCGAATTCCTTCTTCTTGCGCATGTGCTCGTCGACCGCACCCTCGTCCGCGCATTCCAACGCGTAGTGCCGGTAGTAATCCTCGGCTTCCTGCTGGGTCTCCCGGCAGACGACGTGACAAACCGTATAGACGCCGACTTCGCGCCCGACTTCGGCCGCGCGGTTGGTGATGTCGACCACATGCGCACGGCCGTCGGCAATTTCGGAAAAGGTCGAAAACAGATAATCGCAGTGGCGCGCTGCGTAGTTGCGCCCCGGCGCGCCGAAGGCGGCGTTCATGGTCACCGGTCGCGGCGCCTGCAGGCTTGGCGGCCGGCTGACGACGCCCTTCAGATCATAGAACTCGCCGCCGAAGTCGAACGGCTCCCTCGATTGATAGGCACGCGCGATGATGTTGATCCATTCCTCGGCCTGATCGTAGGTCCGCTCGCCGACCGTCTGCCCGAACATGGCGAACTCATCCGGGTTCCAGCCGCAGACGATGTTCAAGCCGGCACGCCCGTTGGAGATGTGGTCGACCGTCGCCAGCGCTTTGGCAGCCTGCAGCGGATGAACCAGCGGTACATGCACCGTCATGAACAGGCCGATGTTTTCCGTGGCGACAGCAAGGCCCGCCGCCCAGGTGAACGTCTCGAACGACCATTCCCGCACATGCGTCAAACCGCCGAAGCCGCGCCAGCGGGCGATCGGCAGCAGAAACTCGAGGCCGGCGCGATCGGCGATGCAGGCGGAGTTTAGGTTGTCTTCCCAGCGGGCACGCCAGCGCTCGGGAACGGTGGTCATTGCCAGGCCGCCATCGGCATTCATTGAAAAGACGCCGAGCTTGAACCTGTTCGGCCCTTTCAGCGGGTGCTGCTTCCTGATCATGCTTTCCCCTGCCGCGACATGCCCTCACCTTCACCGTTGGAGTTTTGAAACGGTGGGCTAAGCTTCGTGAAACGCTCCTCGGCGTTCTGAATGAAGTGGGTCATGCGGTCGTAAGCGGCGACGGGGTCGCGCTTGACGAATGCCTCATAGATTGCGCGCATGCCGGCAACGATGACGGCCTGCGTCGGCTGGTGCGACAGCGTCCTTAAGCGGACGACGAGCACATGGTCGGCGAACCTTGCAATCGTTTGGGAAAGGCGCTCGTTCTCGACGGCGCCGAGCCAACAATTCCTGAATGCCGAATTGGCCTGGAAAAAGCGGTCGGCATCGCCGGCGGCGGCCGCAGCCTCGGCCTCCCGAAGCGCGGCTGCCAGCGTCTTGAGGCCAGCGGCGTCAAGTGTCCGTGCGGCGTGCGCGGCGGCCCGTGGCTCAAGCAGGCGGCGGACCTCGAAGATGTCGGCGACATCCGTCGCGGTAATCGTGGGCAGGGTGAAGCCGCGTGTGGTGCCGACGAGATAGCCCTCATGCACCAACTGCATCAAGGCGTCGCGGACAGGCATTCTGGAAATGCCGAGCTGGGCGGCTATATCGACATCGACGAGCTTCTGGCCAGGCGCCAATTCGCCATGCTGTATCGTCAGCCGGATTTGTTGATAGACCTGGGCACGCAGATTGCCATCGCCAACTCGTTTGAGCTCTATCGTTTCCGTCATCCACGCCTTCCCATGCGAAGATTTCGTATATCGTTTGAGGCTGTGTTCTCGCAGTCGTGCCGTTTGAAATGCAGCCACGTGTCGGCAGAAATCGACCTATCAGCCGTGTTCCCGGCTCAAGTGGAGCATAGGCTGGATCACCTGGCAAGATGTTTTAAGTTTATAATGTATACTGTTTGAGTTCGCTGTCCGGAGGGCAAAGGGTCACGCCATCCGTGCGGTCGCACCGCGCGACGGCGGGGAGAGCCAGCGATCCGCGCGGTTCGGTAAAAAACGTACAGACGTTTTTCCGTGACACATCGAAGTTGACGGATTTAACTAAAATTACTTGCGATCTGCGCGCGCCGGCACGCCCACCCCGATCCCCTCGCCGGTACGCATTACTGGATCGCCCGCCGTATCGAAAGGTGCGGCGGGCTTTTCGTTTCGTTTGGCGGGGAGGCGCTTATGCGAGACTTGCCCAGGAATATCGACGCCGACGTCGTGATCGAAATCAGCAAGCTGCTCGACGACCGGGCGAAGTCCGTGCCAGTGCCGGTGCACAAGCTGGCGGCGATGATCCGGCTGGGCGTCGAGACCCGTCTGACCAATCACTCCATCGAAGAGCTGATCGTTGAGATGGCCGCGACGCGGGGGCTTCCGATGTTGTTCGATTTGCCGGTGGCAAATGTCGACAATGTCGTGCCGTTCGCCTCGGCGCGGCGTCCCCGCTGACACTTCGCTCGAACCTCACCGATCGTCACGTCGCCGCCCGATTTCACTTGCCCTGATGCGCGGGCCGAGTGTCGCCTTTCTTTTCGGGGTCGTGGGTATGGTGGCTGTCGCGTTCGCCGCCGCCGCCGGAGACCTTGCTGTGGCTGCGACGGTCGGAGTCGGCCGGCGGCTTTTCGACGCTCAGCGGCTTCTTGGCGTTTTCGTGCGCGGCGCCGGGACCGCCCTGGCGGATGCTGGCAGGAGTCTTCTTCGACGTGGACATGACCTAGCGATCCTGGACGTTGCCTTGATGGGTGGTGTTGACCTTCGTATTGCCTTGCTGGCCCTGCTTGTCGGGATCCGGAACGGTGGATTGCGGCGCCTGGTCGGCTGCTACCGATTTTTTGTCACCGGCGCCTTTTGGGCTCAGATTCTTCGGCGGCACAGGCGGAGGTTTTGTGCTCATGGCGTTTCTCCTTCCGCCACCCAAACAAGCGGCTTGGGAGAAAAGTTCCCGAGGGTCCGACACTAACGGTGATTGCCGCAACGAGCCGGGTCCACAGGCCGTGGCTTGGGGCCGGCGGGATCCAGGATTATTTCTTGATGATGTTTCCGTTGTTCAGATCGAAGGCCTGGGCACCGAACGCCTGCCTGAAGAAATCCTCCTGCAGATCGCCCCATTCGCCGAGATAGGCGCCGCAATTGCTGCAATGGATCGGCGTCGAATCCTTCGGGTTGTCGGGAATCTCCATCAGGATCGTCCCGCACGCCTTGCAATCGAGCTTGTCATCCAAACGGCGGCCCATTGGCATATGATCGCGCGTTTTCAGCCGCGCGCCAATTGTCGTTTTCATACTAAGTCCCGAATGGCACGTTTTCCAACCAGCGAGGGGATCGAAAGCTAGCGTTCCGCCGGATTTCCGAAGGCCGGATCGCGCCGCCTCGAATACGTCCCCACCCGCGGCAGCTCGTCTGGAAAGTCGACCCAGGGCAGCCTCATGTCCCAATATGCGTGGGCCTGCGGCGGAAACCGTTCGGGATGATCGAGGAAGCCGATCGCCAGATAGAGTTCGTCGGGCAGGCCCTGGTCGACATAGCCGATCGATGTTCCGCAATCCGCACAGAAGGACCGAAGCACGGCTGGGGTTTTCGAAAAGGTCTTCGGCGTGCCGGTGAGCAATGTGAATTCGGAAGGCCGATAACCGACCCACACCGACAGAGGGCTTCCTATCGCCTTGCGGCAGTCGTCATCGTGATCGGAGCAAATCCAGAAAGGCTCGCCGCGCATCTCCGCCGTTATGGCGCCGCAAAAACAGGACCCCGTTTCAGTTCGTGGTATTGCCTTGCTGCTGGATTTCATTGCTGGCCCTACGTCATTGCTGGCCTGGCATTTCGGTATTTTCCTTTGGGTTCTTCTTGATGCCGGCGGCAGGCGAGGTATCGGCCGGAGCATTGCCACCCTGGTTCTGCTCAGGGGCTCTTTTGAGCGGCGAAGTCTGCCAGCCCATATCGCCGTACAAAAAGCCTATGAGAAAGCCGACGATGATGATGGCCGAAATCACCATCGCAATTAACGCGTTACGTCGCTCCATTTCGCGCGGCTCCTTTCTTCGAGCCGAACAAACAATGGCGGAAATGGTTCCGGTTAGACGGGACGGCGTGACGATACGGAGCCGGCCCGGGAACATCCAGCCTCACGGCGGGTTCGTATGAGTGCTCTTCCACAGGGAGCGGCTTGCATGAGACCCGCCGTAACCGATCGCATCGAAACCAAGAAATACGACCACCCGACAGGCGGCTGGGGATCGCTCAAATCCCTGGTCCGCAAGGCGCGAGGCGAAGGCCTGCTATTGTCCGGGATATGGAGCACGCTGCTCAAGCAGAACAAGGCCGACGGCTATATGTGCGTGTCTTGCTCATGGGCAAAGCCAGCCCAGCCGAGGCCTTTCGAATTCTGTGAAAACGGCGCCAAGGCGACGATGTGGGACCAGACCAAGCTGCGCTGCGAACCCGCTTTCTTCGCCGAGCATTCGGTGACGGAACTGCTCGATTGGCCGGACCACGATCTGGAGAAACAGGGCAGGCTAACAGAGCCCATGCGCTACAGTGCCGCCACCGACCGTTACGAGCCGGTCTCCTGGGACGATGCGTTCCGCGACATAGCTGCCGAACTGCGGCGGCTCGATCCCAAATCGGTAGTGTTCTACACGTCTGGCCGGGCCTCGCTCGAGGCCTCGTTCATGTACCAGCTTTTTGCGCGGATCTATGGGTCTTCGAACCTGCCCGATTCGTCCAACATGTGTCATGAATCGACCTCGGTCGGCTTGCCGGAATCGATCGGCTCGCCGGTCGGGACCGTGCAGCTCGAAGACTTTGCGAAATGCGACATGATGTTCTTCTTCGGGCACAACACCGGGGTGACGGCGCCGCGCCTGCTGCATCCGCTGCAGGAGGCACGTCAACGCAACGTGCCCGTCTTCACTTTCAATCCCTTGCCCGAGCGGGGACTGAAGCGCTTCAAGAATCCGCAAAACCCCCTCGACATGCTGTCGCCCGGACCGGGTACCAAAATGTCCAGCGACTACTTCCAGGTTCGTTCTGGCGGCGATATCGCCGCGATGACGGGTATCGCCAAGGCGTTGCTGGCCCTCGACGATGCCGCCCGCGAAAGCGGCAGGACGCGTGTCCTCGACACAGCTTTCATCGCCGAGCACACGCATGGCTTCGCCGAATTCGAAGCCTTCCTGCACAAAACCCAGTGGAGCGATATCGTCGCGCGATCCGGCATTGCGCAGACCGACCTGGAGCATGTCGCCGAGGTCTACAGCCATGCCAACGCGGTGATCGGCAATTACGGCATGGGCTTGACCCAGCATCGGCACGGCACCGAGAACGTCCAGATGCTGTGCAACCTTTTGATGCTGCGCGGCAACATCGGAAAACCCGGCGCCGGCATTTCGCCGCTGCGCGGCCATTCCAATGTCCAGGGGCAGCGCACCGTCGGCATATCGGAAAAACCCGAGCTCGTGCCGCTCGACAAGTTCGCCGAATTCTACGCCTTCGAACCGCCGCGCGAAAAAGGCCTCGATACGGTCGAGACCTGCGAAGGCGTCATCGACGGATCGGTCAAGGGCTTCGTCGGGCTCGGCGGCAATTTCGTGCGGGCCGTTCCGGAAACCGGCCTGGTCGAGAAAGCCTGGCGTGGGCTCGACCTGCATGTCGAGATCGCGACCAAGCTCAACCGCAGCCAGCTGATCGCCGGCCGGACAACCTACCTGCTGCCTTGCCTGTCACGGCTGGAAAGAGATCATCAGGCGAGCGGCGACCAAAGGGTGTCGGTAGAGGATTCCACCGCCTGTATCCACGGCTCGTTCGGATCGCGACCTCCGGCTTCGCCGCATCTGCTTTCCGAGCCCAGGATCGTTGCCGAGCTTGCCAAGGCGACAGTGCCGGGCAGGAGTTCGATCCCATGGGACGAGTGGGTTGGGGATTATTCCCGCATCCGCGACGAAATCGAGCGCTGCTACCCCCAACATTTCCGCGACTTCAACGAGCGTTTCCTGACGCCCGGCGGCTTCCATCGCGACATCAAGGCGAGCAAGCGGGTGTGGGAGACGCCGAACAAGAAGGCCAACTTCAAGCTGCCAAGTGGCCTTGAAACTGATCCCGACATCGATGTCGCCGGCCGCGATGTGCTGACACTGATCACGGTGCGCTCCAACGACCAGTTCAACACGACCGTCTACGGCTACAACGACCGGCTGCGCGGCATCAGCGGCACACGCATGGTGCTGTTGATGAACGAGAAGGATATCCAGCGCCTCGGTTTGAGCGCCGGACAGGAAGTCGATCTCGAAGCCAATGCGCAGGACGGTGTGGAGCGCCGCGTGCACGGGCTGCGCGTTACACCTTACTCGGTGCCGGAGGGAAATTGCGCCGGTTACTACCCCGAGCTCAACCCGCTGGTTCCTTTGTGGCACAGAGCCGAGAAGGCTCATGTTCCGGCGGTCAAATCGGTTCCGGTGCGGATATTGCCATAGGCGTTCGTCGTTCGCGGCAGGCACGCACCACGCCGATGTGACCTGGCGCGACTTTCAAATCGCGACCTCAGCCGGCTCGCGCGAGTTCATCCACGGCATTCAGGATCGCACTCTGGCTCGCCGGCTTCTGCACGATCCTGCAAGCGCGGAACCCGGCCGGAATTTCGCGTTCACCAAAGCCTGAGAGGAAGGCGAACGGAACACCACGCGTCCGCAACGCTTCCGCAATCGGATAGCTGGTTTCGTCGTTCAACTGGATATCCAGTAACGCCGCGTCGACGCCGCCTTCGCCAACGAGCCGGAGTGCCGCCGTCACCGACGAAACAGGTCCAACCACCTGATGGCCGGCTTTGCGCAGGTAAGCCGCCGCATCGTCGGCGATCAGCCATTCATCCTCGACGATCAGCACACGCACCTTTCCGGTCATGACGAGCCCTCGCGGGTCAGAGGGAATGCGATTTCCGCCTCCAAACCATTTGAGCGGAAAGTTGTTTCAACTTTTCCGCCCAGCCTGTAGCCGATTTCTCCGCGCAGAAGGGTAAGGCCGAAGCCGCTGTCGGTTGGCTCCTTGATGCGGGGGCCGCCCTTCTCGCGCCAGACGAGCTTGAAGGTTCCGTCGGCCACCGACCATTTGACAACTATCCGCCCGGCAGGTTTCGACAGTGCGCCATACTTGGCGGCATTCGTCGCCAGTTCATGGATGGCCATGCCGAAGGAAAGCCCTTGTGCCGGCTTGAGATTTACCCTCCTGCCATCGAGCTCGAACCGTTCGGGGCCGAAGGGATCGAGTTCCTGACGCAGCAGTTCCTCGACGGAGGCTTCCGTCCAGCTCTCGCGCGAGAGCAGGCTATAGGCTCGCGACATTGCATGCAGGCGCCCGATCAAGGCTTCGGCGAACTCCTCTTTCGATGCCGAGTTTTCACGGGTCCGGTTGGTGATGCTGGCGACAACCGCCAGCATGTTCTTGACGCGATGGTTCAGCTCGGAGATGAGAACCTGCTGACGCTCTTCCGCCTGCGCCAGCATCGTCACGTCGATCAGGGTCACGACGACGCCCTGGATGCTGCCGCTCTTGTCCCGGTACGGGTTGATGCGAACCAGGTAGAACCGGCCCTTGTCGTCGCGCGCAAGGTGATGGTTCAGGGTCTCTCCCGTCTCGAACACTGCCTCGATGTGGGGCTTCAGCTCGGGATAGTCGAGCTGGCTTGAAAGGTCGGTCAGCGGCCGTCCGACATCGGATGGGCGCAGATTGAAGAAGGCCGATGCAGCGGGGGTAAAGGTCCGCACCACAAGGTTGCGGTCGAGGAAGATGGTTGCGATCTCTGTGCTTTCGAACAGGTTTCTGAGATCGCTGTTGGCGCGGTCGAGCTCCTCAACCTTGCTGGTCAGCTCCGCGTTGATGGTGCTGAGCTCTTCGTTGAGCGACTGCTTCTCCTCCTTCGAGGCCTCAAGCTCCTCATTAGTCGACTGCGCCTCTTCATTGGCGGAGAACGTCTTCGTCTTATAGCTGGAAAAGTCGTGACCGGAATGGCCGCGCAGAGTGGGGTCGATTTCATCGGCGGCCCGATCCATGTCAGCCTTGTGCTCGCCACCCCCCTCGGCCAGCCCGTTCAGCACATTGAAGCCGCGGCCAAACGCCTGAAGCTTTGCGCCGATCTCCTCGGCGGGCGCTGCGATATCGATCAGGCCGCTCGAAATCGCGCTTTGCGGCATGTCCGGGTTGCGCGCGCCGGAACCGTTGGAGGCTTGGGCAATCGTCAGTCCGCCATGTTCCTTGATCGCCCTGGCGCCCAGCGTGCCGTCCGAATCGCCCCCCGACAGGATGATGCCTATGGCGTACTCCCCTTGGTCCTCGGCCAGTGCACGGAAGAAGATGTCGATTGGTTCGCGCTCGCGGTTAAGCGTGTTCGGCCGGCGTAGCGAAAGCGCGCCCTTACGGATGGTGAGGACGACGTTTTGCGGCATCACATAGACTTGGTCGGGTTGGACCGCCATGCCCTCCTCGGCGACGATGACCGGCATTCCGGTGTAACGTGCGATAACGTCATGCAGCAGGCTTTCGCGTTCTGGGCTCAGATTAGTGACGACGACGAACGCCATGCCGGTGCCGCCGGTCAGTCCTTTGAACAGGCCCTCCATCGCGGGAATGCCGCCGGCCGATGCGCCGACGCCGACAATGGGAAATCTTCCGTTCTGGAATACCATGCCACGCCTCGGTAACAGCCGCGGCTGCGAAACCGCCAAATCGGACCTCAGACTAATGCATGTCGCGCAAAAGTGTGCAGCGGTTTTGCGATAACGAGATGAATAAAAACAACAGCCTAAAGCGCGTCGCATGAGGCCGGCAAAACGCGACGTGCTTTAGGACCGGACCGAGCCTCAGGCCAGTAAATGGTCCTCGAACGGAACAAAGCACCGCCGGTGGGCATTAACATCCGGTTTTCGAGGCGGTTCCAATGGCAAAACGACCACCTGAGATAAAGCCGGCAAAACAAATCTCGTTACGTTCGCCGGATCTGGCCAAGGTCCCGGTATCCGAAGAAATCCCGCCTCGTCTGCTCGCGCGCGCGGAACGGTTGCAAGAGGCCTTGTCCCGTCATTTTGTACAAGTCCGCGCCGACAGCCGTGACTCCCGCAGAAAGAAGGAACAATGAGGTGCGCGACCTGCAAGGCTTGCATATCCTGATCGTCGAGGACGAATGGATGCTGGCGGGCGATCTTGCACGTTATTTCAGCAAGATGGGCGCCGTCGTGCTTGGCCCCGTGGCGACAGTCGAACAGGCGTCGAAGCATACCGATGAGGCGGAAGCCGCAATCCTGGACGTCAATCTCAACGGAAGACGGGTATTCCCGATCGCGGACGAACTGATGCGCCGCGGCGTGCCGTTCGTGTTTTTCAGCGGCGACGAAGACATCGTTATTCCTGAGCGCCTTCGGTATGCCAGCAGCCTCAGAAAATCCTCGGACGGCCAGGCTGTTTTCGATGCTCTCTTCCCCTCCGAGCCCAAAGCATCAAGCGGAAATCTGGCGACCGAGCCGTCAGACGACGTATTTTCCCTGCTGCCTAAGCTCAGGCTCGCAGCGCGTCTGCTGCTGGGAGACGTTGACGCTTCCGACCGGCTGGTCGAGCGGACGCTCGAGCAGGCGATCGGCGAGATCGACAGGAGACGATCCGGTTCCTCCACCGAGGACTGGCTTAACGGCATCATGCGAAACATCGTCAAGGCACGCGGAGCAAACCTGCTGCACTGACCATGCCGCCGGCAACTAGTACCTCTGCACAGGGATTATGACTCTTTGGCGGTTGGCTTTGGATAGGCCTTGGCCAATTTGAGGCGCGCCTGTTCGGTTGAGAACATCCAGTTGCGGCGGTGCTCCGCCTGGTGTGGCCTTCACCTACGCTCGGGGCATTCATGCCGAACGGATATTGCAGGGCTTCTCCGGCATCCTGCAGGTCGATGGCTATGCCGGATACAACAGACTGATCGCACCTGACCGTGTCGGCTCGGACATCCGGCTTGCCTATTGTTGGGCACACGCTCGCCGCAAGCTGGTGGAGATAACCCGCAACGGAGCAGCACCTATCGCCGAAGAGGGCGTCAAGCGGATCAGCGAACTGGGTCGGATCGAGGCCGAACTGCGTGGCCTTGATCCGGAGGCTCGCCTCGCCGGACGACAGGAACGATCAACGCCACTGGTCACCGACATGCAGACCTGGCTCGTCCATCACCGCGCCCGTGTCGCGACCAAGTCTCCACTCGGCGAGGCCTTGGCGTACATCGCCAAATATTGGGATGGTTTGAAGCTCTTCCTGACCGACGGCCGCATCGAGATCGACAACAACAGCGTCGAGCGAACCATCCGGCCGATAGCGAAGACCGATTCATTATGCACCTCCTTTTCAAATGGCGGAAAACAGCGATTCTTGGTTGTCGTCGTGGATGCGACGCGGAGT
>NZ_JAMYPO010000046.1:0-52486 GCF_040320365.1 Mesorhizobium sp. M0701 | reverse complement strand
CATCGGTACCGCGCAGTTTGGCTGCCGCAGCCAGTCCCGCCCTGGCGGGCGCTCTGTTCGCTGCCTCGTTCCGGGCTTGGCCCCTCCTGATCTGCGGCACACTCAAAATCATTTATGATCTGCTGCTACTGATGCAGTTCCAGAACGTCAAGCCGCCAGAGGAACGCTGATATTTGGGTTGCTTGACCGGGAGGGGTCAATCGCGAACGCAAACGTTGGAAAGGTCGTCGATCACTTCGGCTCTGACTCCGGACTTGTCGAATGCCTAATGTGACCCGACATCCTCGACGCGATGCCTGCAGACCATCACTCGCAGCGCAGCAGGCAACAAAAGTCTCCGCTGGGCTCTGCCGATCAGGCAGGCCGTGTTTTGTAAAAGCGGCACCAACCATCGGGGCTGATTTCACCCGCGACAATCTCGGATGCATTCGGCTTCAGGAAATGGGTGCACCCGGCGCGGCGGCGACCTTTGTTTGGAACATCCTAATAAAGCGCCACAGGCTTTGGGGTTGTTTCGGCGCCGCGCGCCGCAGGCTGACCTGTCATGCAGGAAGCAAGCCCACCTGCACCGGCAAATCGCCGCGCCGGTCGTCGACACCTTAAGAAATGTCCGGCGAGACAGCGCTTGGCCTGGCTCACGTTGTGCCGACCCGCAATTTATCTCACCACGATCTTCTTTAATGATCTTTCCTCCCAATCGAACCCAAAGAAGCGCCGAGTGCTGATCAGATCGATTTGAGGTACTCGATCAGATCACTCTTTTCCTGATCGGTCAGATCAAGGCCGAGATGGCCGTCATAGTGCTCCTTCTGCGCAAGACGTCGATCGGTTCCACTCCTCCTGCCAGAGGTCGATCAAGTTAAGGACCCGACGTCTCCTCCCGGCTCGAGGTCTATTTCAATAAAACCGTGCGTCACCGTCCTGCTTCCTTGATCCCTTACCTTCCCTTACAATCCCTTCCGGACACAGAGGAGTTCCGCCATGAGCGAAGACGCCGTCAACATGTCGATCCGCAAGTTCCTGAAGGAAGTCGGCGTCACCTCCCAGCGCAAGATCGAGGAGACGGTGCGCGAAGGGCAAATCGGCGGCAAGAAGCTGAAGGTCCGCATGACGCTGACGGCGGAAGGCACCGGCCTCAACCACGTGGTGGACGGCGAGATCGAACTTCCATAAGCCGGGCGAAGCGATCTAGCGAAACGGCCGACGCGGCCGAAAGCGGTCGAGACGGATCAGCGTCCGCCGCCAATCCAGCGTGGACAGGGCAGGCGGCGTCTTTGCCTGCCGATCCATTGGTGGCAGGAGGTGGAGTGCCGCGAACTGGAGGGCGCCCCGTCATCTGGCGGGAAGCGGAGCGGCCGTTCAGGCCTCTACTACTATTGTCGGCGCGCCGGGCCTGGCATGGCCGATGATGCGAGCCGAAGGATAGCCGTCCGCGACGATCCTCTCGACGAGCGCCGCTGCGTCGTCGGTCTCGCAAGCAACCAGCAACCCGCCCGAAGTCTGTGGATCCGTGAGAAGATGGCGTCGCCACTCGGGCATGCCGGGAGGTAAGCTTACCGCGTCGCCATAGCTCGCCCAGTTGCGCCGCGATGCGCCGGTAACGTGGCCGTCGACCGCGAGCGAGGCAGCTTCGGAAAAGAGCGGCACGTCGTGGCTGCAAATTATCAGCGTGCACCCGGCACCGCGTGCCATCTCGAGGCCATGTCCGAGCAAGCCAAATCCGGTCACGTCGGTGACGGCGTGGACGCTCGCGTCCTGCGCCAGCTCCGATCCGATCCGGTTGAGAAGGGTGGTGGAGGCGATCATTTCGCGATAGCCGCTCTCGGAAAGCGCCTGCTTCTTGATGGCGGCGGAGTAGATGCCGACGCCGAGCCCTTTCGTCAGGATCAAGGCGTCACCCGGCCTGGTGTCAGAATTGCGTCGGATATCTCCGGGTCGGCATGTGCCGATGACTGCGAGGCCATAAATCGGCTCCGGCGAGTCGATCGAGTGGCCACCTGCAACCGGGATTCCGGCGTCGGCGCAGACAGCTTCGCCACCTTTCAGGATTTCGCGGACCATGAGCGTCGGGATCTTGTCGAGAGGCATCCCGAGGATCGCCAGCGCCATGATCGGCCGGCCACCCATCGCATAGATATCGGACAGGGCGTTGGTTGCGGCAATCCGGCCGAAATCGTAGGGGTCATCTACCATAGGCATGAAGAAGTCGGTGGTCGCGATGACGCAAGTCGCGCCGTCGAGTTGCCAGACTGCCGCATCGTCGCCGGTCTCCGTGCCGACGAGAAGCTGATGATAGGGACTGGCAGCCGCCGGATTAGCGAGAAGCTGCTGCAGCACTGACGGTGCCAGCTTACAGCCGCAACCGCCGCCATGGGCGAGGCTGGTCAGGCGCACAACGGGCGCATCGGTTATTTCGGGCGAGAGGGCGATTGCCATAGTCGTCGAGCCTCCTCTGCTGGCACGCTTTAGTAGGGATCAAGGTCAACCGGAATGGAAAATACGACCGCGCCAACGCACGGCGCGTTTGGAGCACGCTTGCTCTCAGCGGATTTCATTAAGTTAGGAAAGGCAAGCACCGTATCCGGCGTGCGAGGCATCGCCGTCATTGGGTATCGATCGAAAGGCGCCCCGGCCCGCGGGAGCTGTTTCATCGCCACGCTTTACAGTATGGTAATGCGTTCGTTTTCGTCAATCGCAGTCGCGGTCACGAAAAGATGACAAGAGTATTCAACAATAATACACAATGCCGATTTGCGGGCACAAACCTGTTGCAGGAAGGCGGTTCGGAGGGGCACTTTTGCTGCACCGTACGCACCTCGTTCTTTGGCATTGATTTTATTTGGTCCGAGACTAGTTACTCGGATTGAACCGTTGGTTCGAGTTGCCTTGTGGGGCACCGGCTTCGGGAGGAACCCATGAACATCGATCTTTCTCGACGCGCGTTCCTGCAAACAGCAGGCGCGGGTCTCGCCGGTACTACGCTTGGAGCCCTCGGCTTCGGCGATAGCGAGGCCGCACACGCGGCGGCTATACGGCCCTTCAAGCTCGCGAACACCACCGAAACACGCAACACCTGTCCATACTGCTCGGTGGCTTGCGGCATAATCTTGTATTCGAAGGGCGATCTCAGAAAGGGCGAGCCGGCCGAGATCACCCATATCGAGGGTGACACTGATCATCCGACCAATCGCGGCACCTTGTGCCCCAAAGGGTCGGCCCTGCTCGGATTTGTCAAGTCGCCGACCCGTCTGCAACATCCGATGATCCGCAAACCGGGCTCGGACAAGTTCGAGCCGATAAGCTGGGAAGACGCGCTCGGCCGCATCGCCCGCCTGATGAAGGACGATCGCGACAAGAACTTCGTCGCGACGAACAATGACGGCGTGACGGTCAACCGGTGGATCACCACCGGCTTCCTCGCCGCCTCGGCTTCGACCAATGAAACCGCGTTCGCGACCTACAAGGTGGTCCGCAGCGCGGGCATGCTGGTGTTCGACAACCAGGCACGTGTCTGACACGGCCCGACGGTGGCGAGTCTCGCCCCAACATTCGGCCGCGGCGCAATGACCAATTCCTGGACCGACATCAAGAACACGGATCTCGTCGTCATCATGGGCGGCAATGCCGCGGAAGCGCATCCTTGCGGCTTCAAATGGGTCACAGAGGCGAAGGCCAACCGCGGCGCCAAGCTCATCGTCGTCGACCCGCGCTTTACGCGCTCGGCTTCGGTGTCGGATCTTTACGCGCCGATCCGCCAGGGAACGGACATCGCCTTGCTGCTCGGGCTGATCAACTACTGCATCCAGAACGATAAGGTGCAATGGGACTATCTGAAGGCCTTCACCAACGCGACGTATGTCGTCAAGGAGGGCTTCACCTATCAGGACGGCCTCTTCTCCGGCTATAACGAAGCGAAGCGAGACTATGACAAGTCCAGTTGGGACTATGACATAGGCACGGACGGCTTTGCCGTTGTCGACGCGACATTGGCCAATCCCCGCTGCGTCTGGAATCTGCTCAAGAAGCATGTCGCGGTCTACACGCCGGAGATGGTCGAGCGCATCTGCGGCACACCGAAGGACCGGTTCCTGAAGGTGGCCGCGATGGTCGCCGAGACGTCGTCTCCGACCAAGGCGATGACCTCGATGTACGCGCTCGGCTGGACCCAGCACTCGAAGGGCTCGCAGAACATCCGCGCCATGGCGATGCTGCAGCTTGTTCTCGGCAATATTGGTATACGCGGCGGCGGCATGAACGCGCTTCGCGGTCACTCCAACATCCAGGGGCTGACCGACCTCGGGCTGATGTCGAACCTGCTGCCCGGTTATCTGACGCTGCCGACCGAGAAGGAGGTCGATCTGGCAGCCTACATGTCGACCCGAGGCTTCAAGCCGCTCCGGCCGAACCAGATGAGCTACTGGCAGAACTACAGGAAGTTCTTCGTAAGCTTCCAGAAGTCAATGTGGGGCAACGCGGCAACGCCGGAGAACGGCTTCGCCTACGACTACCTGCCGAAGCTCGACCTGCCGGGCTACGATCTGCTGCGGGCTTTCGAGCTGATGCACCAGGGCAAGATGAACGGCTATTTCTGCCAGGGCTTCAACCCGCTACAGGCAGCTCCGAACAAGAAGAAGGTGATCGAGTCCCTCTCGAAGCTCAAATACCTCGTCATCATGGATCCGTTGGACACGGAGACGGGCCGGTTCTGGGAGAACCACGGGCCGTACAACGATGTCGATCCGTCGCAGATTCAGACGGAAGTCTACCAGCTTCCCTCCACCTGCTTCGCCGAGGACGACGGCTCGCTGGTCAATTCGGGGCGCTGGCTGCAGTGGCATTGGGCCGGCGGCACGCCCCCCGGCGAGGCCAAACGCGATACCTGGATCATGGCGCAGCTCTATCTGCGCCTGAAGGAGCTCTACACCAAGGAAGGCGGCGCCTTCGCCGAGCCGATCGTCAAGCTCAACTGGCCTTATGCCGATCCCGGCGATCCGACGGCCGAGGAGCTTGCCCAGGAGATCAATGGCAGGGCGCTCGCCAGGGTAACCGACACGGCCGACCCGACAAAGGTGCTGGCCGAGGCCGGAAAGCTCTTGCCGGGCTTCGCCGCGCTGCGCGACGACGGCTCCACCTCCTGCGGCTGCTGGATCTATTCCGGCTGCTTCAACGAAAACGGCAACAACATGGCCAGGCGGGACACCACCGATCCTGACGAAACCGGCGCCTATTCCAAATGGGCGTTCTCATGGCCCGCCAACCGCCGCATTCTCTACAACAGGGCGTCGGCTGACCTCACCGGAAAGGCTTGGGATCCAAGCCGCAAGGTGATTGAATGGGACGGCACGAAGTGGTCGGGCTACGATGTCCCCGACATCTTGCCAACGGCAAAGCCCGATCAAGTAGGCCCGTTCATCATGAATCCGGAAGGCGTCTCGCGCCTCTTTACCCGGGGCATGATGCGCGACGGACCATTCCCGGCGCATTACGAGCCATTCGAGTCACCCATCGCGAACCCGATAGCTCCCAAAGTTCGCGGCAACCCCGCAGCGCGGGTGTTCGAAGGAGATATGGCCCAGTTCGCCGAATCGGCTTCGCAGGAGTTCCCCTACGCGGCGACCTCCTACCGACTAACCGAGCATTTCCACTTCTGGACCAAGCACGTCATCACCAATGCGGTGATGCAGCCGGAGTTTTTCGTGGAAATTTCGGAACAGCTTGCGGCCGAGAAAGGCATCACCAAAGGCGGCTGGGTGCGCGTCTGGTCGAAGCGCGGTTCCGTTGTGGCGAAGGCCATGGTGACCAAGCGGATCAGGCCGCTCACCTGCGATGGCAAGACCGTCCACATCGTCGGAATACCATTGCACTGGGGCTTCACGGGAGCGGCGAAGAAAGGCTTTGGCCCGAACATGCTCACCCCCTTTGTCGGTGACGCCAACATCGAGACGCCGGAATACAAGGCGTTCCTTGTCAACATCGAGCCCATCGCCGGGCCGGTAGCGTAGGAGGAGTAAGCGATGTTTCCTCCACTTCCAAATCCTTCGACGACGGATACCGCACCGCGTTTTTCCGACAAGGACCTCATCCGCCGCTCTGCCTCGACGGTTCCCGCGCCCGAGCAGCAATTGAGGGAAGTCGCCAAGCTCATCGATGTTTCGAAATGCATCGGCTGCAAGGCGTGCCAGACGGCCTGCATCGAGTGGAACGACACGCATCCGGAGATCGGCTTCAATGCCGGCGTCTATGAGAATCCTGCCGATCTGACGCCGGACATGTTCACGCTGATGCGCTTCAGCGAATGGGACAATCCCGAGACAAACGAACTCGAATGGCTGATCCGCAAGGATGGCTGTATGCACTGCGCTGACCCGGGCTGCCTCAAGGCTTGTCCGGCACCAGGCGCCATAGTGCAGTATTCGAACGGCATCGTCGATTTCGTCCATGAGAACTGCATTGGCTGCGGCTATTGCATCAAGGGTTGCCCGTTCAACATTCCGCGCATCTCCAAAGTCGATCACACGGCCTACAAATGCACGCTCTGCTCCGACCGCGTGGCTGTCGGCCAGGGACCAGCCTGCGCCAAGGCCTGCCCGACCCAGGCAATCGTGTTCGGCACAAAAGACGAGATGAAACAGCACGCCGACGGCCGCATCAAGGACCTGAAATCGCGCGGCTATTCGAACGCCGGCCTCTACGATCCGCCCGGCGTCGGAGGGACGCATGTGATGTATGTGCTGCACCATGCCGACCAGCCGGAACTCTATTCTGGTCTGCCGAAGGAGCCGAAGATCAGTCCGCTCGTGGAGGCGTGGAAGGGCGTGACCAAATATGCCGGCCTCACCATTCTCGGCGTGGCGGCCGGCGTCGGCCTGCTTCACCATCTGGTGATGGGACCGAACAGGGTCTCCGAGGCGGATGAGGAGCATGCCGAAGAGCTGACGGAAGGCGACAACGATGGCCGCATATGACGTGAAGCCGAACGAGCAGGTACATCCCGGCAAGCCAGTCATCGTGGACCGCTACACGGTGAGCGCGCGGATCAACCATTGGATCACGGCGGCCAGCCTGATCCTGCTCGCCTTGTCCGGCCTTGCCATGTTTCACCCGAGCCTGTTCTTCCTGTCGGGGCTGTTTGGCGGCGGCCAGTTCACGCGCTTCATTCACCCATGGATCGGCGTCTTGCTCTTCTTCAGCTTCCTTGGGCTTTTCCTTCGGTTCTGGAAGGCCAATTTGTGGAGGCCCGAGGACGGAACGTGGCTCGCCCGTTTCCGTGACGTATTGTCCAATCACGAGGACAACGTTCCCGACGTCGGCAAGTACAATGCCGGCCAGAAGCTCGTCTTCTGGTCAATGTCGATCCTCATCATCATCCTGATTTCGAGCGGCATCGTCATCTGGCAACAATATTTCGCCGCTTACACCACGATCGGCCAGCAGCGGGTGGCGCTGCTTGTTCATTCGATCGCTGCCGTGGCGATCATCGGCGTCTGGATTATCCATTTCTATTCGGCCATCTGGGTACGCGGCACCATTCCCGCCATGACGCGCGGACGGGTGACCGGCGGCTGGGCTTGGCGGCATCATCGCAAATGGCTGCGTGAACTGGTCGCAGGCAAACCGGACGGACGTTCGGGATCGAATCCCGCCGAATGAGCGGGTATTTGTTTTTACGCAATTCCGGACGGAAAACCGTTACACACTTTTGGTGGAATTGCTCTGGAGCAGTATCAAGCCGACCACGTGGCCCGTGAGGTTCGTGAGGTTGAAATGCCAAAGCAACAAGATCCGTCACGCCCTGACCCGACTGTAATCGGCGAGGTCTCGGCCCCACCCTTTGCGCGCCTGCCTGATCCGCGGACCTTGTTCATTCGCCGCTCCGAGCGATTGGATGTGTTGGCGGATGACCACCAGCTCGGCCCCTATCTCCGCTTCCTTTCTGCACTGACGGATGCGCAGCACCGCATCCAGGACGGCTTGCCGGAGATCGAATTGCCGACCGCGGAGGCGCGCGAGCGCGCACGAACCTTCGGTATGCCGCCGCTCGATCGCAGCCAATCCACTTCGGATGCCGCCCTTGGAATGACGCTCGGCCGCCTGTTCGAAGTGGCAGCCACGATCGAAAAACCCGAAGCGGCCGCAGCCGCCTTAGACAGGCTGGCGAATATCGATGCGTCCGGGGTCGACTCCATGGCGCGCAATGTGCTCACCGATGCGATCCCAATGAACGCGCTTGCCGAGCATGTCTATGTCGCGGCCGCGCTGCAGGTTCACTTTGCCCGCCTCGCGGCATGTCTCGACAGCTCGAAGCTGGTTCCGGTTGCCGACGGCGCCTGTCCGGCCTGCGGTGGGCCGCCCGTATCCTCGATCATCGTCGGTTGGCACGGCGCACACGGGGCGCGGTTCTGCGTCTGCGCGCTGTGTGGAACATTGTGGAACCACGTCCGTGTCAAATGTACGCTGTGCGGCTCGACCAAGGGGATAGGCTATCAGGAAATCGAGGGAGGCCCTGGCACGGTCAAGGCCGAGACCTGCGATGCATGCGGCTGCTATGTAAAGATCCTGTACCAGCACAAGGATCCGGCTCTCGATCCGGTCGCCGACGACGTGGCGACGCTCGGCCTCGACCTGCTCGTCCGCGAGGGTGGCCATCGCCGCGGATCGTTCAATCCGTTCCTTGTTGGCTATTGAGGATACGATGACCGCTTCATCCGCAAACCCTTTGCGCAATCTTCCGTCGGTCGACCAAGTGCTGAGGACCCCGCTGGCGGCGGCCGCAATCGAGCGCTTCGGACGGCAGGCCGCGACGGAGGCCATTCGCCGAGCCGTCGCCGATGCGCGAATGGCCTCCCGCAATGCCGCAGCCGTCGTGCCGGAGGCAAACGATCTTGCCGGCGACGCGCTCGTGCAGCTCAGGGACGGCGAACGCTCTTCCCTGCGCCCCGTTTTCAACCTGACCGGAACGGTGCTGCATACCAATCTCGGACGAGCCCTCCTCGCGAAAGAGGCGGTCGAGGCTGTTCGGCTGGCGATGCGCGAAGCGGTGGCTCTCGAATTCGATGTCGAGAAAGGCGAGCGCGGCGAACGGGACGATCATCTTCGATCGCTCGTTTGCGAGCTGACCGGAGCCGAGGATGCAACCGTCGTCAACAACAACGCGGCTGCCGTCCTTCTCGTGCTCAACACGCTGGCGCTCGGTCGCGAAGCGATCGTTTCGCGAGGCGAGTTGATCGAGATCGGCGGCTCTTTCCGGATGCCCGAGATCATGACGCGCGCCGGCGCCAGGCTTGTCGAGGTCGGCACCACCAACCGCACGCATCGCAAAGACTATGTCGCGGCGATCGGCCCGGAGACCGGGCTCATCCTCAAGGTGCACACGTCGAACTACCGGGTCGAAGGATTCACGGCCGAGATCCGGGCACCCGAGCTCGCTTCAATCGCAAAGGCGCATGGGGTACCGCTGGTCCATGATCTCGGTTCGGGCACGCTGGTCGATCTAGCCCGCTACGGCCTTGGGCGCGAGCCGACCGTGCGCGAGGCGGTCGCCGACGGCGCCGATCTCGTCACATTCTCCGGCGACAAGCTGCTTGGCGGTCCGCAGGCGGGTTTCATCGTCGGCCGCAGGGACCTGCTCACAGCGATCAGCCGCAACCCGATGAAGCGGGCGCTCAGGGTCGACAAGCTTCGTCTGGCCGCGCTCGAGGCGACGTTGAAGCTCTACCGCGACCCCGACCGCCTGGCCGAGCGCCTGCCGACGCTAAGGCTGCTCTCGCGCTCGGTGAGGGAGATTGCAGCGCAGGCAAAGCGCCTTGCTCCCCTGGTTGCTGACGCCGTGGGCGAAGCCTTTGCGGTCGACACGCTGGAGTGCCGGAGCCAAGTCGGATCCGGCGCGCTGCCGCTCGAAACCGTGCCAAGCGCCGGGCTTGCTCTCAAGCCGCGCTCAGGGAGCGGCCGGTCGCTCGAAGCGCTTGCGGCTGCGCTGCGTGGGCTGGGCGTCCCCGTGATCGGGCGCATCGAAAACCAGGCGCTCGTGCTCGATTTCCGCTGCCTGGAAGACGAGGCGAACTTCGTCGCCAATCTAGCCGGCTTAAATCCGGGAGGAACCGATGCGCTGGCTTGACCGCCTTGCGCGCCGCCCAGCCGAGAGGCCTGTGGCCGCACGCATGACCGAGGCCCTCGAAGCCGCGCGGCGAGGCGATCATGCCGTGGCTCTCTCCATATGGGAGCCGCTGGCTCACCGGGGCGTTGCCCGCGCTCAGAACAATATCGGCGCCTGCTTCGCCGAAGGGCTCGGCGTCGAGCGTGATGCGGATATGGCCTTTCGCTGGCTGGCGCTCGCCGCCGAGGCAGGGGATCCTGTCGGGCAAAGGAACTTGGCGTCGCTCTATTTCCGCGGCGAAGGCGTCGAGCAGGACTTTCGCCGGGCGGCCGAGCTCTATCGGGCCGCAGCGGAAACTGGCGACGGACCGGCGCAGGATATGCTGAGCTGGATGCTGCTGGAGGGCGAAGTGATGGCTCCCGATGCCGGCGAGGCGCGACGCTGGGCGCTTGCCGCGGCCGATCAGGGCATCGCATCCGCTATGACCCGGATCGGCATGCTTTATCACAATGCGCTCGGCGTGCCGCGCGATCCGGACGAGGCTGTCCGCTGGTGGCGCCGTGCTGCCATGCGAGGAGACGCCGAAGGGCAGGCAATGCTCGGCGCCGCCTGCCATCTTGGTACGGGCGTGCCGGCTGACGCGGTCGAGGCGCTGGTTTGGCTCCTGCGTGCCGAGGCAGGCGGCAGCGCCCTTGCCCGCCGCTATCTGGCTGCGGTGCGGGCCGAATTGAGCGCGGGCGATGCCGCCGAGGCCGAGCGTCGCGCCGCCGCGCCGTTGCCGGAGACCGCATCATGATCGTCGGCACGGCGGGACATGTCGATCATGGCAAAACTGCGCTGGTGCATGCGCTGACCGGTATAAACACCGATCGTTTGCAGGAGGAAAAGACACGCGGCATGACCATCGATCTCGGCTTCGCCTATTTGCCGGTGCTGGGTGGGGATAGCATCGGTTTCGTCGATGTTCCCGGCCACGAGCGTTTCGTACACACGATGCTCGCCGGCGCCAGCGGCATCGACTTCGTGTTGCTCGTGGTGGCCGCCGACGACGGCGTCATGCCGCAAACCCGGGAGCATCTCGCCATCGTCGACCTGCTCGGTGTCAAGCGCGGCGCCGTCCTGCTCACGAAATGCGATCTGGCCGGTCCCGAGCGCCGCACCGCGGTGGCGAGCGATATCCGCTCGGTGCTTGCCGGGACGATGCTTGCCGAGGCCCCCCTGATTCCCGTCTCGGTCGTTACAGGCGAAGGTATCGATGAACTCAGGTATCTCTTGGTCGAGGAGGCGTCGCATCTTGCCCGGCGTGCAGTCTCGGGCCGTTTTCGACTAGCGGTGGACCGTTCGTTCACGCTGCGCGGCGTGGGCACCGTCGTGACGGGCACCGTGCTTTCGGGTTCTCTCGGTACTGGGGACAACGTGGTTGTAAGCCCGTCAGGATTGCTTGCGCGGGTTCGATCGATCCACGCCCAGAACCGGCCGACTGAACGTGGTCGGGCGGGAGACCGTTGCGCGCTCAATCTGACCGGCGAAAGGGTTTTCAAGGAGGCGATCCAGCGCGGCGACGTAATTGTCGATCCGAAGCTTCACGCGCCGTCGGACCGGATCGATGCAAGCCTTCGCGTTCTGCCGGGTGAACGCAAGCCGATCGGCCAATGGTTTCCGGTGCGGCTCCACCATGCCGCGACGGAGGTGGGGGCACGCATCGTACTCCTCGGAGACGAACCGATCGGGCCTGGCGGCACGGCCAATGTTCAATTGGTGCTGGACAGTCCGATCGCGGCCACTGCCGGAGACGTTTACGTGGTGCGCGACACCTCCGCGCAGCGAACCATCGGCGGCGGACATTTTCTCGATCTGCGGGCGCCCAGCCGCAAACGCCGCGCGCCGGAACGGCTGGTCCAACTCGATGCCCATGCGCTATTGGCGCCCGAACTGGCCGCCGCCGCACTCCTTGATGCGCCGCCCCACTATTTCGACCTGAAGGCTTTCGCGCGCGACAGGGCGCTCAGTGACTGCGAGACGGAAGGCCTGATCGATCAACTCGGGCTTGTCCGTTTTGCCGTCGGAGAAATGCACCTCGTGCTGTCGCCGGAGCGCTGGTTGCGATTCAAGCGCGACTTGGCCGCGACCCTGGAGAACTTCCATGCCGACAATCCGGATTTGCCGGGCGTAGGAATGGAGAGACTGCGTATTGGGCTTGATCCACGTCTGCCGGCCCCCTCTTTCATAGCAGTTCTGCGGAGCCTTTCGCACGCTGGAGAAGTTGCCTTGGACGGCGCCTGGGTGCGGCTGCCCGGTCATGAGGCGCACCTGACGGCAAAGGATGAAACTTTCTGGCTGCAGATCCAGCCTCTCATCGGCGGACCCGAACGGTTCCATCCGCCGAGAGTGTGGGATATTGCCGAGGTGCTGGCCGCGCCGGCGACGGAAATCCGGCGACTTCTGAAGCTTGCCGGCCGCATGGGGAAGGTCCATGAGGTCGCTCATGACCACTTCTTCCAGCGCGAGGCGTTGGCGCAGATCGTGGAGATCGCGCGCGACCTCGCTGCGTCGATGCCCACAGACGAGTTCACCGCTGCTCAATTTCGCGATCGCGTGGGCAGCGGACGCAAGATCGCCATCCATATCCTCGAATTTCTCGATCGGCACGGCGTGACGCTGCGGCGGGGAGACTTGCGCCGTCTGAACAGGCGCAGGCTGGACCTGTTCCGCCTGACAGGCGAGGGTGAGCCGCCGATGGCGCAAATTTCTGGAGGAGCATCGTCCCCGGTGGGGCGTCCGGACTTCAAATCCGGGAGGGGCCGCGAGTCGGTCTCTGGTGGGTTCGACTCCCACTCTCTTCCGCCATCCTAGTGAGCCAAGATGAACCCGACGGCTTCCTTTCTGAATGACCTGAAAACGACGGCTGAGACCGCCAGGACAACCGAGGCAAGCTTCAGGCGACAAGCGGCCAATCAGATCGCGGTTCTGGAACAGGAGCGCGCTTTCGCCTTCAGGCGGCTCAATCTCATGCAGGCGATCTCGGACGCCGTGGCCTCAGCCGAAAGTGAGGAGATCGCCGTGGCCAGCGCTTTGGCCGTCCTGCGCTTGCGGCTCGGCTGGAACGCGGACAGCGAGGCGCGCACGGAAGCGATCACGCATTTTGGCCCCGTTGCGCTTGCGTTGTTCCAGGCTGCGAAGCTGCCCGAGGACGAACCCGCCACCAATATCGGCGAGGCCCTTGCGATTTTTGAGCATTGGTACTCCGAATCCCGGGGATCGTCGTTCTGGTTGCTATTCGAGCACCAGATCGTGGACACGCCGCTGGTCGACTTTTGACCGACGGACTTTTCGGCATACCCGGATGTGAAAGCAGAGAGCGCAACGTCGCTTTTTTACCGACGACACGATGCGGTAACCGGCGCCTCGGTTACCGCCGCAAGCAGCTGCTTGGGCGCGGACGCCGGAAGGCGTTCACTCCCATGACATGGGAGCCATATTCGAGCCTTATGTCGTCGAGGTTGGCCGGCTACCTAGAGATCGCGCGCGCTCTCAAGCCAGGGGATATGTGACAGGACGAAAGGCGCTCGGCGCCAGGAACGGCGCGCAAGAAGACAGAGAGCAATTAGCAGGTGGCCCGCGGAGCGCGCGACTCGATGGAAGGGCATGGGTGTCACCCCACCAAAGCTGGTGCAGAACTGCGACGAAGCGAAAGGCCCACCACGTCTGGGCATTGTTCCGCTCCGAGGCTTCATCATGGCTCTTTGATAATGGCAGGAGCAATCAAGGTGCTCATTGTCAGGTATCCCGCAATTCGTATAGGCCGCCATGGTTCTTGTTGCACAGTTCTTTGAAGGCGGACTCTGCTTCCCGCGGGATCGTCTTCTCGTACTCACGCCATTTAGGGAGGCAGCCTTTGTCCCCGGGGAGCTTCGTATAGGTCGGGCAGCCCTGGCGGCCGGTCGATGATCCCGAGCATTTCGTTCTGTGGACCTGCTTCTTGCGCGATCCGAGTTTCCCCCATACGAAAGCGGACTTGCAATAGGAGTTGATGAATGACCGAAGAGAAGAATCGCCAGAACGCGGAATTGATGGAATTGACCGCGGATATTGTCGCGGCGTTTGTCCAAAATAACGCAGTGCCCGTAGCAAGCCTGCCCGATCTGATTTCTTCGGTAAACTCCGCTCTCGTTAGCTTAGTCAAGCCAGCTGAAGTCGAGCAGCCAACACAGAACCCGGCGGTCAATCCCAAAAAGTCTGTGTTTCCCGACCACATCATTTCGTTGGAAAACGGGCGCAAGTTCAAGTCGATGAAACGGCACTTGGGCTTGCTTGGCATGACGCCTGACGAGTATCGAGCCAAGTGGGGGTTGGCGCGGGACTATCCTATGGTGGCACCAAGCTACGCAGCACAGCGATCGGAGCTGGCGAAGTCGATCGGACTTGGTCGCAAGGCGGGCGCAAAAATGCCCGCCAAGAAGCCCCCGGGCAAGAAGGTAGCAGCCAAGCGGGTGAAGGCCTAAGACCCAGCCTCAGGCAAGCGGACCAATGCAATGACACGCCAATCATTGCCGAAGAGCTTGAAAGCGCGGCCGATCGCATCGCAGACATTTCGCGCGCGGATCTGCAGATCATTCTGCGTCGCGCTGCATTGATGCTCAGAAATATGACAGGCGTGCCGCTGGAACCGGCAACTCATGACGGCTCTGAAGTCCATTGCTGCTGAATGAGAGTCGGCGGATCAGACCTACTTCAGGTCATCTTGTGCGAGTGGCTCGAAACAACGCGATCCCCGGGGGGTCAGGAATTGGTGATGATTCGTTTCCGACGCTTGATCGAAATCAGATGGGAACGACGGGTTATCTGGAGAGACCAGAGCGAAGCGCTCCCGTCCATTCACTGTCCTCATCGAATTCGCGTACCGGGAGTAAGACGCGACTTCGACACATCGGCGAACGGATCAAAAGCTGCCCCCAGTCTCAGCGACGGGTCCTTACGATATGGCTCTGCTGGGCCTTCTTTGACCGATCGCAACTCTGTTATTATCGGATGGGAGTCCTTCAGCGAAGTGAGCGAGTAGTCAACTTGTCGCCACATGGGCAACTTCATCCGGTCGTTCGAGCCGCCCCCTCATATCATTCGGGAACGCGAACTTTCGACCGCGGGGGAAGTTCGCCCGCTCGCGGCCGCCCTTGTGCCAATCACGTCGCTACTGCCCTGCATTGTACAGCGGCGTCGCAGCACATGGGCGGTGGTCGTTAACACGCTGGGGTTCGGAGCGATGGGCTTCCTGGTCCTTGCATTTGCGCTTGCCTAGGTCCTCAAAACGCCGAACCATCCCTGCAGCAGATGGTGGCCGCGATTTTGGTTCCCGGAGTTCACCGTCTCTCAGCGCGGCCTCCGGTACTGGCCCTGCCATAGGGGTGGCGCCAGAAGACGCCCAGGAACGACTGCAACGATGGCGATGACGACAGATATGCACCAGGCTGCAGCCTCTGCTTCTTGAGGCACTGCGCTACCGCGCAGGGGAGCAGGGGTTTCTGCCCGTATTGACTAAGCCCCGTAAGCCCTTGATGTTGCGTGCTGGAGCATAGATATTTGGCGTCGCTGTGGAGTATCTCATGGCCGATCTCAAGGAAACCGAATCGTCCGCGCCGACCGAAGTGCCGGTGAAAGAACAGACATCTGGCACCAAGAAAACGGCGTCGAAGCCGAAGAAAGCAACCGGGCAGCAGACGCGTGCCGTGCGGACCAGAGCGGCCAAGTCGGGCAAGCCGGTGCCTTCAGCAGAAGCGGTCGCTTCCGCCACAGTCCGGAAAGCGCGGAAAATATACTCTGCAGAGGAGCGTGCCCAAAAGCTCGGAGAGGTCGAGAAGCAGACAAGCCGGGGGGAGAGCACCAAGGCCGCTGTCAAGAAAGCAGGAATATCGGAACAGACCTACTATCACTGGAAGAAGGCTGCCGGGCAGGCGGCGCCGCATAGCGACGAGCTCAAGGATCTGCTGAGGCTTGAAGAGGAGAATGCCCGGCTGAAGAAGCTCCTCGCCGACCGGCTCCGCAAGGAAAATGCCGATCTCAGGAAGAAGCTCGGGCTTGATTGAGCCGGTTCTTGGGGAAAGCTGCGCCGTTGGTCGGGCGCCGAATGCACTTGTGCCGCCTGAGTTTCGACGCCGCTCTTTTCTAGCTGAGCTGCTGCGGCAGAACATCGTCGTGCTTTCAGGCAACACCCACAGGCCGTCGAAATCACGAACGCTGGCGCATCATCTGGGGGAGGCGCTGCGCGAAAGATTATCCGTCACGGTGAATTTCCTCGATCTGGTCGACGCCGGCCGCGGTTTGGGTGCAGCATTCACGCGGCAGGAATTGACGCCGGAGGCGCTGAGTGTCTTGGGGGCTGTCGAGCAGGCTGACGCGCTGATCGTCACGACGCCGGTCTACAACGGCTCCTATGCGGGCCTCTTCAAACATCTGTTCGATCTCATCGATCCGCTGGCGCTCGTCGACCGGCCGGTCCTGATCGGCGCGACGGGTGGTGGCCAGCGCCACGCTCTGGTGGTCGAGCATCAGCTTCGCCCCCTGTTCGGCTTCTACTCGGCCCTGACGGTGCCAAGCGCCGTCTATGGCAGTGACAGCGACTTTGCCGACGGCAAGCTCACGGACCCGCAGGTTCTGGCGCGGGCCGGGCAGGCGGTGGACCAGTTCGCCACCCTGGTTTCGGCACGGCAGCCGAAGCGCCAACAGGTCAGTCTGGCCTCAGCCTAAGGGGCAGCGAGTCGTAGACGTCCCTGGTCCTTAGGTTCGCCAGACCATACGAGAGAATGCGAAGGAAATGGGTTGGCGAACCCTCCGCTAACCTATTGATTTCCCAATACGGAACGTTGACCCTGCAGGTCGAAGGGTCGCATTTGTTCGCCATGGCATCGTTCGCGCGTTGGAAGCGATGTTAGCATGCGGGCGAGGCATGATGAAAACGGGGAAGGTCTCATGAGTTTCGATGATATCGATCTCAATTTGCTGAGAGTGTTCGACGTGATGATGCGTGAAAGGAGCGTAACGCGCGCAGCTGCCGAATTGGGAAGAACACAATCAGCTGTAAGTCATTCCCTATCAAAACTTCGGTATTTATTGCAGGACGAATTGTTCACGAGAGACGGGGGCGAAATGCGACCAACCCCTCGGGCAGTGGAGTTGCTGTCAGATATTTCTGCTGCGCTGGCGACGATCCGCGCGTCGATCGACCGGCATCAGATTTTCAATCCAGCAACGACGCGACGCAACTTTCGCGTGGGACTCACTGACTATCACGCCATGATATTCATCCCAGGGCTCATTCGAGAATTTTCGAGGCAAGCGCCTGGCGCGACGCTGAACGTCATTCCCGCAAACGGACCCGAAATCGGTTCATCGGTCTATTTGAGACAAGTCGACTGTGCACTGACGGGAGCGGCAATACGCGACGACCCAGGTCTCTTGAAGGTGGAGCTTGGCCAGGATCGATTGTTTTGCGCGGTGTGGAGTGGAAGCAAGATCGCCAGGAACGCAATGACACTGGAAACATATTTGGCCAGTTCTCACCTGCAGATTTCCGCAGATGGTCTGGCAGAAGGCCTCGCGGATGCCGCCCTCAAGCAGCATGGTCTCCGGCGCAATGTCGTTGCGACCATCTCGAATTATCTGGTGCTGCCCTGGGCGCTTCGCGGCACTGAACTGATTACTCATTGCGGCGATGCAATCCTGCAAATGCTGGACGAGAGGAGTGAGGTGACGTTGGTCCCGCCGCCCCTTCCCGTATCGAATGTGAATGCCTGGCTCATTGTTCACCGCCAGATGGCGAATGACCCGGGTACCAAATGGCTCCGGGAAATAATCATGAGCATCTACAACGAATCGCGGACCGAGAGAGACCAAGGGTCAACTGTCGGAGCACCGGGGTTGGCTGCACCATAGGTCGCGCGCGCCGTCGCTCATTCGATTAGCCCGCCCCAAGCAAACTAGCCCGATCAGCACTCAAGCTCCCTTTCACCCGAGAGCGAGTGCCTCCTCGATTATGAATGACGCTCATTTTCGCAATGAGAACAGTCAATTTGACGAATAGTCATACTTGAGGCCACATTCCCTTCAACAAAAACAGGGGAATACCGAAATGAGATCGATGTTTAAGGGCTTTCTTGCCCTCGCTATCGCGTGCACCGCCTCCTCGGCGTCGTCCGCAACCCTCGACAATGTCAAGAAAAATGGCGTGCTGACGTGTGGCACAAATTCGGCCACGGCTGGCTTCAGCCTTCCCGATAATGAAGGCAAATGGACCGGATTTGTGGTCGACTATTGTCGCGCCGTGGCCGCTGCCGTGCTCGGGGATGCGCAAAAGGTTAAGTTCATCCCATTGACGCCAAAAGATCGCTTCACCGCCTTGCAGTCGGGGGAGATCGACATTCTTGCACACAACGCAACATGGACATCGTCGCGCGATACGTCGCTCGGCATCCTGTTTGCGGGGACGTACTTCTATGACGGTCAGGGATTTATGGTGCGCAAGGCGGACAACATCACATCAGCCAAGGGGCTCGAGGGCGCATCGATTTGCGTCACCCAGGGCACCACGACCGAGTTGAACCTTGCCGACTATTTTCGCTCGCAGTCGATCAAGTACACCACGGTTGGTTTCGCCGACGAGGAAGCTGTCGTGAAGGCTTACGAGGAGGGGCGTTGCGACGTCCTGTCGGCGGACACCTCCACCTTGAACGCATCGCGGCTTCGCATGGCCAAGCCGGACGACAGCATCGTTCTTCCCGAACTGATCTCCAAGGAGCCGCTTGGCCCGGCAGTGCGGCAGGGAGACGACCAGTGGTTCAATGTGGCTAAGTGGACGCTTTACGTCATGGTGGCCTCCGAAGAATACGGGGTCACCTCCAAAAACGTTGATGCGATGAAGTCGTCGGACAATCCCAGCATCCGCCGTCTGCTTGGCGTGGAAGGCAGCATCGGCAAGGACATCGGGCTCGCCGACAACTGGCCGGTCGAGGTGATCAAACAGGTCGGTAACTACGGCGAAGTGTTTGATCGGAATGTCGGCAAGGACTCCCCGCTGAAAATGGAGCGCGGCATGAACGCGCTCTGGAACAAAGGCGGCGTTCAGTACGCTCCGCCGATTCGCTAGGCAAAGCATGGTTGCAAGGCGCTGGCGCGTTACCGCCAGCGCCTTGCACAGATCCCGATAGGAACACGCCATGTCCGATTTGTCGCTTCCAGCGCCCTCGCGCAGGAGCCTATCGCTGCACGATACGAAAGTGCGCGGCGTTTTCTACCAGCTCTTGCTCGCAGGTTGCCTGTTGGCTTTGGCCCTGGGCATCGGCATGCAGACCGCATCGAATATGCGCGTCCGGGGGATTCCGCTCTCATTCGATTTTTGGGGTGAGGCTGCCGGCTTCGACATCAATCAAACCCTGATACCGTACGATGCACTATCGACCTACGGTCAGGCGTTCTGGGTGGGAGTGGTCAATACCCTCTACGTCAGCTTCCTCGCAATCTTGCTGGCCACCTTGCTTGGCTTCGTCATCGGCGTTGCCCGCCTCTCGCCGAACTGGATCGTTTCGAAGGTGGCGACCGCCTATGTCGAGCTTGTGCGCAATGTCCCGTTATTGCTGCAGCTGCTGTTCTGGTACAACGCCGTCCTCAAGCCGTTGCCTTCCCCGAAGGCGTCCATCGCCATCCCCGGCGGCATCTACCTCAACAATCGCGGCCTCATCATTCCGGAGATCCAGTGGCATCCGGGGGCGGGGCTTGTGGGCCTGGCATTCGTGGCGGCCGTTTTCTGCTGCATTGCATTCTGGTTCCGCGCCAAGAGTGTCCAGAAACGAACTGGCAAGCAGTTGCCGGTGCTTTTGGTCAGTTTGGCGACCTTGATAGGATTTCCGCTGATCGTGTTCCTGGCGGCTGGCGAGCCGGTCTCGTTTGTCGCGCCGCAGCTGCGGGGTTTCAATTTTCAAGGCGGGCATCAGCTCTATCCAGAGTTTGCCGCTCTCCTGATCGGTCTATCGGTCTATACCGCATCTTACATCGCCGAGATCGTCCGGAGTGGAATCCAGGCAGTGCCAAAGGGCCAGAGCGAGGCTGCATATGCGCTGGGGCTGGCGCCGGGCAAGACGCTTCGCCTTGTCGTTGTTCCGCAGGCGCTGCGTATTATCATCCCGCCTTTGACAAGCCAGTATCTCAATCTAATCAAGAACTCGTCGCTTGCGGTGTTCATCGGCTATCCCGACCTCGTTCAGATCTTTGCCGGGACGGTACTCAACCAGACCAGCGCCGCCGTCCAGGTCATGGCGATCACCTTGTCCGTCTATCTCGTTATCTCCCTTGCCACGTCGTTGGCCATGAACGCGTGTAACCGACATTTTGCGATCGTCGAGAGGTGACGCATGAGCGATCAGTCCATGCATTCGCCAGTTGTCAGCAGCGCGCCCATACCAGCGATGGCGCCCCCCGCTGACGTTTGGCCGGGTCCAGTGACCTGGATGAAAAAGAATCTGTTTTCGACGCCGTCTTCAGGCGCGCTGACAATATGCTTTCTCCTCTTCGCCGTGTGGCTGCTGCGTCACTTTCTGAGCTTTGCGATCTTCGACGCGGTCTGGAGCGGCGGTCGCGAGGCTTGCCGCACGAACAGCCAAGGAGCTTGCTGGCCTTTCATTGCCGAGAAGTTCGACTACCTGCGATACGGCGCGTACCCGGCTTCCGAGCGGTGGCGCGTTGATCTCGCACAGGCTATCGGCGCCATCCTCATCGTTTGGCTCCTGTGGACGAAGGCTCCGCGGCGCAAAGTGGCGGCGTTGCTATTCTTCCTTGTCTACCCCGTTGCCGCGTTCGTTCTCGTGCGCGGGGTCGCCTGGCTCCATTTGTCTGTCATCGATACGACGCTCTGGGGCGGTCTCCTGATCACGCTGCTGATGTCGATTGTGGGCATCGTCTTCTCGCTTCCGATCGGGGTTATCCTGGCGCTTGGACGCAGGTCCGAACTCCCTTTCGTCAAGGCGGTTTGCGTCACATTCATCGAAGTCGTCCGGGGGGTGCCGTTTATCACGGTATTGTTCATGGCGAACTTCATGATGCCGCTCTTCGTCCCGGACTATCTGACGCCTGATCGTCTCCTGCGCCCGCTCATGGCGATAGCGCTGTTCTCGTCCGCCTATATGGCCGAAGTTGTGAGGGCCGGCCTTCAGGCGATCCCGAAGGGCCAATACGAGGCGGCGAAGGCGCTTGGGATCAGCTACTTCGACATAATGCGCCTGATCGTCCTCCCCCAGGCGTTGACGATCGTCATACCGAGCATTGTCTCCACCTTCATCGGTCTGTTCAAAGACACGACTCTGGTCGCCATCGTCGGCATCGCGGATTTCCTGAGGGCCGTCGAAACTGCGCGGGTCGATCCGAACTGGGCAGGCCCGACGATCTCCTCAACCGGCTACCTCTTTGCGGGACTGGTCTACTGGGGCTTTTGCTTCGGCATGTCCCGTTACTCGCAATCGATGGAGCGCAAATTGGCGCGCGGCCACAAATCCTAGGATGCGACGATGATGCCACAAGCAGTATATGCAGCGACGAAGGGACAGCCCTACAACAAGGCGATGGCCATCGAGCTGCGTGACGTCAACAAATGGTTTGGCTCATACCATGCGCTCAAGAACATCAGCCTCTCGGTGCCGCAGGGGCAACGCATCGTGATCTGCGGTCCTTCCGGGTCGGGCAAATCGACGATGATCCGTTGCATCAACCATCTCGAGGAGCATCAGTCAGGCGAGATCATCGTCAACGGCAAGGCGGTAACCGGGGATCTGCGCAAGATCGATGAAGTCCGCAGCAACGTCGGGATGGTTTTCCAGCACTTCAACCTGTTTCCCCATCTTACGGTGCTTGAGAATTGCACCCTTGCGCCGGTGTGGGTGAGAAACATGCCGCGGATGGCGGCCGAGGAATTGGCGCGCCACTATCTGGAGCGAGTCAAAATTGCGGAGAAGGCGGACAGCTACCCAGGGCAGCTGTCAGGCGGCCAGCAGCAACGCGCCGCGATAGCCCGGGCTCTCTGCATGAACCCAAAGATCGTGCTCTTCGACGAGCCAACCTCTGCCCTCGATCCGGAGATGGTCAAGGAAGTGCTGGACACGATGGTGTCGCTCGCCAGCGAAGGCATGACGATGCTGTGCGTGACGCATGAGATGGGCTTCGCACGGGAGGTGGCCGATCGCGTGGTGTTCATGGACCGCGGGGAGATCGTCGAGACCAACACGCCCCATCAGTTCTTCACCAACTCTAGGTCGGAACGGGCGCGGCAGTTTCTGGCGCAAATCCTCAAGTAGGGCCGTCCGCAGAGGCAAAGCGGCCGTGGCCGTGGCAATAGATTTTTTCAGGTGATTATCACATGGCTTGTGCAGACACGCCCGCATCGGCGGTTGGGCAACGAAATATTCCGAGAATTGATTTCGACCAAATCCACGATCGCCAGCAATTCGGATCCGTCAAATGGGCCAACCAGTGGGACGAGTTCTCTCCTCAGGTCGAAGGCCAGGACCTGCTGTCCCTATGGACAGCGGATATGGATTTCCGTGCCCCGGAAACCGTCATCGCGCGGCTGCGCCAGGCCGCGGACCATGGAATCTACGGCTACACACGACGCGATCCGCGCCACTATGAGATCGTGCAATCGTGGTTCACACGCCGGCACAATTGGTCACCGAAACTGGAGACCCTGCTTCCCGCGCCGGCGATCATGCCGTCTGTGGCTGCGATATTGCGAACCTTTACGAAGCCCGGTGACGGCGTCATTGTGCAGCCACCCGTGTACTCGCCCTATTTCGAAGTGGTTCAGGGAAACGGGCGGGCTCTGCTCACGAACCAGCTGAGGCTGCAGAACAACAGGTATGAGCTCGATCTGGAGGACTTCGAGAAACTGGCGGCCGGCGGCGCCAAGGCGTTCCTGCTGTGCAATCCTCACAACCCTGGCGGAATGGCCTGGACACGAGAAGAATTGTCTGCGCTGAACGACATTTGTGAGCGCCATGGGATCTTGGTCATATCCGACGACATTCACTGCGACATAAGGCTGTCGGATCGTCCCCACATCGTCTTCTCCTCCATCTCGGACGATGCTGCGGAGAAGTCGTTCATCTGCACCGCTCCAACGAAGACTTTCAATCTTGCCGGGGTGCCTTCGGCAACCATTTCGGTGGCGAGCAAAAAGCGCCGCGAGGCGCTCCTTGCCGCAATGCAGGCGTCATTCATGGTGAACGCGAACTTTTTCGGCCGCCTGGCTCTGGAGGTTGCCTACAGCACCGGCGCGCCCTGGCTCGATCAACTCTCAGGCTACATCGCCAGCAACATCGATCTGGTTTGCGAATTCGCCGGTAAACATCTCCCAGGCATCACGCCCATGCGGCCCGACGCGTCGTTTCTGGTGTGGTTGGACGCGCGCACACTCGATTGCAAAGTGGGTGGAATTCAGAAGTTCTTTGTCGATCAGGCCGGGGTCAATCTGTATGACGGCCGCGTCTATGGGCCTGGCGGCGAAGGTTTCATCCGCCTGAATGTCGGCTGCCCGCGTCCTCTGCTACGCCGAGGGCTGGAGCGGATGTCCAGCGCGCTGGCATCCTTGTGACTGAGCGGAACCAAGCCAGGATGCCCCGAATGCGAATTGCCATCATCAATCCCAACACGACCGCTTCGATGACCAGGGGGATCGTCGCAGCCGCCATGGCGGTGGCAGGCCCAGGGACGAGATAGTGGGCATGCATGCCAACGGCTGGACCTGAAGCGATCGAAGGGCCATTTGACGGTGCACTCTCCGTACCGGGCCTGCTCAAGCAGGTGGTCGCGGCGGAAATGGACAATGTCGACGCCATATATTGGCTGCTTAGACGATACGGGTCTCGACGCGGCAAGGGCCATCGCTACCAAGCCCGTCATCGGTATAGGCAAGGCTTCGCTTCATCCGTCAGCCTTGTCGCTCACAGCTTCTGTGTCGTGGCCACTCTGTCGCGTTCCGCGCCACTGATTGAAGACAACATTCGCCGTTACGGGTTCTCCCATCGCTTCCGGCGCGTGCTTGCCTCCGACATCCCGGTCCTCGAGTTGGAGAGATCTGAAAGTGGTGCCTCCGAACGAATTTCGGAGCTCATACGCGAAGGTGGAGGCATAGGCTGCTTTGGCGCCGAGCTGGAGGTGGTCTCCGACCGGTCGCCGAACTGATCACCTGGAATACACCGATGATCATGCTCGGCATGAGCGCCGGCCCAAATGCCGACGCGCAGTATTTGTTCAGCGAGGACGTGCTTGGCCACACCGCTGGCCACAGGCTGCGCCACGCCAAGACCTACCGCAACTTCGCCGCCGAATATGAGCGGCTGCAACGCGAGCGTATTGCCGCCTATCGCGAGCTCATATCCGACGTGCAGACGGGCGCTTTTCCCGAGCCGCAGCACGTGGTCCCGATCACAGATGAAGAGTTCTCGATCTTCAGCACCGCTCTCGAATAGAAAGCCAAGATACACAACAGGCTGCGAGATTCCCTTGCGGTACGCTGACCAAACGAACCTAATCTGTTCGGTCAGTTCACGACCTCGGTTCTCGCAGGTGGAGGTCAGCTATCTCCGCTCCGGACACAAAAGCTGACAGGCTGCCTTCGTGACCCAAATAGCCAATACAGAACTGCAGGGCGAGCGATCAGCGCTTGTCCGCCGGCTGGCTGCTCGTCGTCGAAGGGATGCGGGCGATGACCTTGATCTCGAAATCGAGGCCCGCAAGCCAATTGACGCCCACTGCGGTCCAGTTCGGGTAGGGAGGTGCACCGATTTCTTCCGCTCGGACGGCCAGAACTGTCTCGATCTGTTCGTCCGGGTTAGTGTGGAACGTTGTGACGTCGACGAGGTCGTCGAAGCTGCACCCGGCGGCCGCCAAGACCGCGCGCAGATTGGCGAAGGCCCGTCGAACCTGATCCTCGAATACGGGCTCAGGCGAGCCGTCCTCACGGCTCCCGACCTGACCCGACACGAAGAGAAGATCGCCGGACCGAATGGCAGCGGAATAGCGGTGGATATCGTATAACGCGTGCCGGTTGGCCGGGTAGACGGCGTCACGTGTAGGCATCTCATGTTCCTTTCTGTCTTGATAAGAGGTGGGCACGAGCAGCGGGCCGGAGCCGGGGGTCACAGCCGCGCCAACTCCTCGTCTGTGAAATCCGCCGCAACCGCGATGTCATTCTGCCGGTCGAGCTCCTCGATGCGTCCGCCGAGTGCCTTGCGGATGCCGGCATAGGCCTCGGCACCGAGCACCAGCCGTTTCGGGAGCGGACCATCCTGATCGGCAAGCCTGATCATTGCGTCCGTCATGCGGTCGGGGTCGCCCTTGATCACCCATGAGACACCCAGCGCCTCGCGGATCTGACCGGCGGGTGTTCCCTCATAGGCCGCGAGCGGCTTGGTCCGCGCGAGATTGCCGCCGAACCCGGTCCGCGCCGGCCCGGGTTCCACAAGGCTGAATTCGATGCCGAAGGGAGCAGCCTCCTGCGCCACGGACTCGACGAACCCCTCGATACCCCACTTGGTCGCGTGATAGAGGCTGAAAGCCGGATAGGCGATCTGGCCTCCCTCGCTCGATACCTGTAGAATCCGACCACCACCCTGGCTGCGCAGATGCGGCAACGCCGCCTGGATGAGCGTGATCGAGCCGATGAGATTGGTGTCGATGATGTCCCGAACCTGCACATCGCCAGCCTCTTCAGCCGCGCCGAGCAGGCCATAGCCAGCATTGCTGACGACGATGTCGATCCGAGCGGATGCCGCGAAGGCCCGGTCGACCGCGGCGCGGACCGAGCTCTGGTCCTTGAGGTCCATTGCGACGATGCGGAGCCGTTCGGGGTAACTTGCACGCAGGTCGGGAAGTGCGTCCTCGCTGCGGCTGGCACCGACAACGCGGTCTCCCCTGATCAGGGTCTTCTCCGCCAGCAGCCGGCCTAGACCGGAAGACACACCCGTTATGAGCCAGGTCTTTTCCATTTCTCATTTCTCCAATTGATCCCAGCAGGAGATAGGGCAATCGCATTGCGCGCATTAGCCGTTGAAATCGGCATGGGATAATGCAAAATCCCCATCAATGCCCCGCCCGTCGCTCAACGATCTCACCGCCTTCGTCGCCGTTGCCACACACCGCAGCTTCCGCCGCGCAGCGGACGAGATCGGCACGGCACCTTCCACATTGAGCCATGCGATGCGTGCGCTCGAGGAACGCATGGGCGTGCGACTTCTGAACCGCACCACACGGAGCGTCTCGCCGACAGAAGCCGGGTTCCGGTTGCTCGACCGTCTTCAGCCGGCGCTCGCCTCGCTGGACGAGGCGCTCGACAGCGTCGCGGGGTTCCGGGGCAATGTCGCAGGAACGGTCCGCCTCAACGCACCGCGATTGGTGGCCGGGCTTCTCGTTCGCGCGGTTCTTCCGCGGATGGCGGAGCGCCATCCGAACGTGACCGTGGACATCGTCGTCGAGGGACGGCTCATCGATATCGTGTCCAGCGGGTTCGATGCCGGCGTGCGCCTCATCACATCAATTCCCAAAGACATGACCGCCGTGCCGTTTGCACGCGCGTTGACGTTCATCTGTATCGCGTCGCCCGCCTATCTCGATCGCTTCGGGGCGCCGGGAACGCCCGAGGAATTGCAACGCCACCATTGCATCGGCCACCGTATGCCCAGCGGCAAGCTCTATAGATGGGAGTTCGAACGCGCAGGCCAGGAACTGGTGATCGGGGCAAACGGCCCCATCGTCCTTGATGACGAGGAACTGATGGTCGAAGCCGCAATAGAGGGTCTGGGCATCGCCTATGTGGCGGATTGGGCCGCCGAAGCGGCGTTGTCCGATGGCCGGCTGCGCAAGGTCCTGACCGCGTGGACGCCAGCACCGGAAGAAGTTGCGGTCTACTACCCCGGACATCGAGCCGTGCCGCCCGCCCTGCGGGCTTTTCTCGATGTTGTAAAGGACCTGCTGAAGAAAGAACCCTAACCAGATCAACGAAGCCGACGCCCTCGCGCGGAACAGCCGCTCTCCGGACAAAGCTGCCCTCGCCACCGGTTCCTTGGCCATGCGCGTCTGAAGTTAGTCCGTGCGTCTGAGCTGGGCTGTGTGGGCGCCTACCCACTGCGTTAGACATGGCGCAGGAAAGGACGCCTTTGACACTAACTCCTTGGCCGATAATCAGGCGGTGACTGGCTGCATCAGTTCGAAGATGTTGCCCGGCATTTGCGGAAAGCCCGGAAAGCCCGTATATTCCGGAATAAAGGAGTCTCGCCGATGAGCACCACCGTCACCGCCGCCGCCGTCTCGAAAAATTTTGGCGCCTATCAGGATGCCGCGGTCCGCGACCCGGTAATCATCACCAAGAACGGTCGCCCGCGCACGGTGCTGCTGGCCTATGAGGATTTTGTCCGGCTGTCGAAGCGCGACCGGCGGGTCGATCTGACAGCGGAGCTCGGCTCGGACGAGATCGCCGCGGTCGAAGCCTCTGAAATGGAGCCGGATCTCGACCATCTCAACGACGAGCTCTCTGGGTCAAAACCCTCGGGTCGAAACCCCACGGGGCAAAAGGCCTGACGGCAAAAAATGCTACCGGCTGAAATCAAGGTCGGCTACGTCTTCCGTTACTCCTACCTCTGGCATTGGCAACACCGCGAAGGCCGCGAGGAAGGCGACAAGGACCGGCCCTGCCTGGTGCTCGCGCTGGTCGCCATGCAGGAGGACGGCTCGCCGGTCGTCCGGGTCCTGCCGATCACTCATACGCCGCCGTCCGATCCCGATGATGCCATCGAGATTCCGGCTGCGGTCAAGCTGCGTTTGCGCCTTGACGGTGAGCGGTCGTGGATCGTTTTGACGGAAAGTAACCGGTTCGCCTGGCCGGGGCCTGACATCCGGCCGCTGGAGACGGAGAGCGGCTACTACGGGCCGCTGCCACCGGCGTTGTTTGCCGCGGTCAAGCGCCGGTTTGTCGCCATCGCGACAGGCCAGGCGCATACGAGCACGTCGCGTACGGCGTGACGTCGGCAGGTGCTGCGGCATGCCGAGCAGCGTGAGGCAATGGCAGTCTCCATCAGGGCATCTTCCAGGCAGGTTGAGGCCTCAACGTCGATATCCATCTGCACCAGCGCGAACCGGTCGTCCGACGCCCGCAGCCAGCCGCCCTCCAGCAGCGACGCATCGCGTGGCTTCGGCTGACGCTACGCCGGTGAGCGCGGTCCGCGTTGGGGGAGCACGTCGCGTTCGGTTTCGACGCCGTCATTCGCCCAGCGCACCGACAAGTCACGATCGCCGAGGTTGATCTGGGCCGGCACCACCAGCGGCATGACCGGTCCGGTTAGCCGCATCAGATGGGGAGGCTGGCCGAGCGCCGAGCGATTCAATGAAAATCGATGCGCTTTTGATAGTCTGCCGGATCGGGCAGGGGCATGCGCTCGGTCGAGCGATAGACGGCGTCCTCATGCGGGTCGTCCACCTCGACAGGCTTGTCGAGCGGCCGATGATCGCCAGGCGGGGCGAAGCGAACAGCTGAAGATCGCGGTCCTGCTCTGACCCAGCTCGCGTCGCATGAGTTCGAGCAACTATTCGAGCGAGAGCTTCTCGCGGGGGCGCAAATTCCTCGATCGGGGCTAGCTTCCCGAGATGAGGCAGGTCACCGCCCGCATCGGGCGATGCCGCCAGATCGGTGTAGATGCCGGCGATGAAACGTTAGAGCTCGACCATCGGCTGGATCAGCACGTCCTTCCCGCGATAGTCGTCGAAGGGTGGGGGATCACATTCTTGCTCACTGGAACAGCGCCTCCCTTACCGCCTGCTCGGCAAGCAGGACGCACTGCGTCGAAAAGGTGCGGTGCGAAAATATTCGCCAGATCTGACGAGACGGTCCGACTCCGGTTAAACGCAGCGTCCAATCACTACCTTCCCGTGACCTTCCGAACGTCTGCAAACGAGCAGGGCCGCGCCGCTTTTCTGGCAGCTGTGAAAACGGCCTGGGGCGGGTACCAAGCGTGAGATTCACTAGTTGCAGCTAACACGGTGGAGGCATTCGCGGCCAGTTTACTGATGAACTGATGGCTCTCAGAACGCGGTCATCTGCTTAGCTCCGTTCAGCGCACCAGCGCGTCCCGATGACAGCCACACGGATGCCGGCAGTGCCGCCGACGCTATCCCTTGACCGCCGAGCCGACGATCGAATCCACAAAGAAGCGCTGCAGGAAGACGAAGAGCACCAGTGGCGGAAGCACGGCAAGCGTCGCGCCAGCCATCACCAGTCCCGTGTTGAGAGCGCCTCGATTGTAGCTGAGCAGGCGACTAAGGCTGATGACGATCGGATATTCGTGTGCATTGCCCTGTAGAACGGTCAGCGGCCAGAGATAGCTATTCCACTGATAGACGAAGGCAAACAGCGCCAGTGCCGCGATTGCCGGCGCCACGCTCGGCGCGACGATCTTGAACAGGATCAGGAGTTCCGACGCCCCATCCATCCGCGCTGCGTCGATCAGATCGTCGGGCACGCCGGCTATGAACTGGCGCATTAGGAAAATGCCGAACGCATTGGCGAGATTTGGCACGATAATACCGGCAAGGCTGGCGTTCAGGCCGATTGATCCGACGAGACGGTAAAGCGGGATCAGCGTGACGATCGGCGGCAGGAACATGGTGGCGATCAGCACCGAAAACAGCAGTGAGCGGCCGGGAAAGTGATGCTTGGCGAAGGCGTAGCCAGCCATCATGCTGGTGACCAGAATGCCGGCGGTGGTGATCGTGGCGATCACGAGCGAATTCCACATCGAGCGGCCGACATTGATGACGCCGGACACTTTCTCATACGCTTCGAGGCTCGGCGTGCGCGGTATCCACACCGGCGGCACCTGCATGGTTTCGGCCGGCGTTTTCAGGCTGGAGAGCACCATCCACAACAGCGGGAAGGCGGAGGCCACGGCAACCAGCAGCATCAGCGTGGTGAGCAGCGCTCTGCGGCCCGCCAGGCGTTTGCGCGCCAACCGGCTCGATGCTGAGCGGCCCGGCGCGCTCATTCGTCATCCTTCCGGTTGGCGAATGCAAACAGCGCACACACAATGACGATCAGCGCCAGCATCAGCATCACTGCCATGGCCGAGCCCAGCCCGCCTTGTGCCCGCTCGATGCCGACTCGGCGGATATGGTAGGTCAGCACGTTGGTCGAGCCGACCGGCCCGCCTTGGGTGATCAGCGCCACCGGCTCGAACACCTGCACGGCATTGATGATGGCAATGACGGCGCTGAACAAGAGCGTGCGGCTCAATAGCGGCAAGGTGATGAAGCGGAACTGTTCGCGCCGGTTGGCGCCGTCAAGCGTCGCCGCCTCGTAAAGACTGCCCGGGATCTGGGTCAGCCCGGCAACGGCCAGCACCGTAAAATAGCCGATCTGCTGCCAGACATTGAGGACGACGATCGAGATCAACGCCGATCTTGGCGAGGACAACCAGAGTTGCGGGCCGATGCCGGCGAGACCGAGCACCTGGTTGAGCGGCCCCTCGCTCGGCGAATAGAGCTTCGACCAGACCAGCGTCACGGCGATCATCGGCACCATGTAGGTGGAAAACAACACGGTCCGCAGCGCCGTGCCGCCTGCGACATCGCGCTGGTGGACGATCGAGCCGAACACTACCGAAAGGGGCAGGATGAGCATCACCGACAATGCCGTGTAGATGGCGGTGTTGAGCAGCGCTCGCTTGAAATCCCGCCCGACCGAGGTCGGCCCGAATATTTCGCGAAAATTGTCGAAGCCGATGAAGCTCGCATTGGAAAAAGGCGTCTGCGTCGACCAGTCCTGGAATGACAGCCAGATGGTGAGCAGCATCGGCAGCAGAATGAAAACGCCGATCAGTGTCATGGCGGGCGCCAGCATGATGCCCGCCGAGGCACGATAGGTCTTGATCATCGCTCTGCTTCCAAAGCGTCGGGCTGTCGAAACAGCGCCTTCGCTATTTGGCGGCACGCTCCAGGATCGAGACGGCATCGGCCTGCGCGTTCGCCTGCGCATCCTTGGCCGAGAGCTGCCCATACTGCAACGCCTCGAGCGTCTGCTGCAGCGATTCGCTGAACTCCTGGCCGCCCGGGACGACAGGGAAGGGCTTGGCGTCGGCAAGCACGCTGACATAGCCGGACAGGAACTCGGAACCGAGCTTGTCCTCATGGGCTTCGATGTCGGAGGTCCGCGTCGGCAAGATGCCCATCGACATCAGAATATCCGACATTGCCGATGCGCCGTTCTTGCCGGACTTCGGACTGTTCAGCCATACCAGGAAATCCCATGCCGCTTTTTGTTCGGCCTGACCGGCATTGGCGTTGACGACGGTCATCCATGAATAGGAGATCGAGTGCGGCTTGTCGCCGCTCGGACCGACCGGGATGGGTGCGGTGGCGATATTGGAGAACTTGTCGCCCATGCCGCCCTTCAATGCGCTTTCCCACCAGTTGGCCATGATGATCATGCCGGTCTTGCCGGAGACGAAATTGTCTAGGAAGGGGCCGGTTGTGTTGGCGTCGGCCGTGGCCATCGCCGGATCGGTGGCGCCGGACTTGATCAGGTCCTCGCAAAGCTGGAAAGTCTCGCCGGCTTGAGGACTGTCGAGCATCGGTTTGCCGTCCTTGACCAGCTCGCCGCCATTGGAGACCAGCAGCGAGGCGAAGGGATGGACGACGCCCGCCGCCCAGGAATTGATCATGCCGAAGCCTTGCTGGCCGGCATCTTTCCTGGTCAGCTTCTGGGCGGTATCCTTCAATTCGGACCAGGTCTTCGGCGCGGCTGTGATGCCTGCCCGTTTGAACAGCTCCTTGTTGTAGTTCAGCGCATAGACGTCGATCTCGTTTGGAATGCCGTAAAGCGTGGCGCCAACAGAGGCCGCACTGACGACACCGGCCGGCCACGCACTCTTGACCTCGCCGGCAACCGCATCGGGGGCCGGCGCGACCAGCTTGTCTCGCGCCAGTTCGGGCAGCCACAAATCATAGATGCCGCCGATCGTCGGCCCGTCCGAACTGCCGCCCTGGGAACGCAGTGTCGTCAGGAGATCGCCGAAGGGAACGGCGCGCACGGTGACGGTCACATCCGGATTGCTCTTGGCGTAGTCCTTGGCCGCAGCGTCCAGCAAAGCAACCGTCTCCGGCGACCAGTGCGTCAGATAGGAGATGTTGACCGACTGGGCCCAACCAATGGTGGGCAACGCCAGCAGGCCTGCGGCCAGTGCCAGTTTCGAAATCCAAGCCAAAGACATACGGATCCTCCGCGTAGCCGCACAGCGATGTCAATGACGTTATGACAACTTGAAGCAATGATGCAAGCGCAATCTTCGTGGAGAGTTCCTGCCGGTGTTGCGGCGTTTTCTTGCTGCGGTCCACAAGCATGTGAGATTATATTGTAAAAACAAAGAATTAGCTGATACAGCTCGAGCTGATTCTCCCCTGCCGGCCATGCCCGAACATACTGCAAGGCACTTGCGGTCGAAGTAATGTCGTTATAATGACACTGAGCCGCTGCAAAGGACGCCGATGTCGAATGGGAGACGGAGCATGGTTCATCGACACGCTGCGCTCAGCCCGATCGGCTTTGGCGCCGCGTGCACCGGGGTCTGTACGGCACTGCCGACCAGAGCCGACGACACCGTGGCGTCGTGGAGCTGGCGCTCCGAGGACCGGGCGGTGGCCAGTCGGAGCCGCTCTCGATGACACGCGTTCTCGCCATTGATCTCGGCGGCACCAATTTGCGCGCCGCAATCCATACCGGCGATGTTCGCTGGCTGGAGATGCTTAGCCGCGAGCCTGCGCCGGCAAGCCTTGATGCCTTCGTCGCCCGAATCGGTGCCTTGCGCGCCGAGGCCGGTCCGGTCGAGGCACTTGGCCTGGCGGTGCCGGGGCTTGTCGAGGGCTCGATCTGCCGCTGGGTTCCGAACCTGCCCTATTTCGATGGTGTCGACGTCGCGACCTTGTTTCCTCGTCTGCCTGTTGCCATTGGCAACGATGCGCAGATCGCCATGCTGGCCGAGGCGGTCGAAGGCGCCGCGAAAGGCCTGTCCGATGCCATCCTGCTGGCGATCGGCACCGGTATCGGCTCCGCCGTTCTGGCTAATAACCACATCGTCGCCGGCGCACGGGGCGGCGCCTGCTCATTCGGCTGGGCCTGCGCCGACATCGAGGATGAAGGCGAGGACCGCAGCGGCTGGCTGGAGCGCTTCGCTTCCGGGCGGGCGTTCGACGCCGCGGCGCGCCAGATCGGGCTGGCCAATGGCGGCAGGCTGGTCGAGGCGGCCCGGGCTGGCAACACGGCCGCACTTGACGCCTTGGAGCTGCCGGCGCGCCGGCTGGGCACTGCCCTTGCGGGTGCGGTCGCGTTGCTCGATCCGCAGGCGATCCTGATTTCCGGCGGCCTTGCCGATGCGCTGGACGTGGTAGGGCCGCCGCTGCTTTCGGCTTTGCAGCGTCATCTGCCGCCGCATCTGCGCGATGTCGTTCTGCGGTCCGGCGAATTCGGCTCCCGCGCCGGTCTCGTCGGCGCCTCGCTGGCCGGTCTCGCCGGAGCACAGTGGAGGCAGATTAGATGAGCCAAGCGAGCTTTCAGCAACCCGACCGCAGAAGGCCCGAGCCGCTCTGGTATCAGGTGGAAGAGGCCATCCGCGCCATCGTCAAGAGTGGCGAGTGGGCGACTGGCGACCAGATTCCGGCCGAAGACAGACTGTGCGCCCTGTTCGGGGTGAGCCGCATCACGCTGCGCCACGCGCTGCGCAATCTTGAGGAGCACGGACTGCTCAGGCGCGAACATGGCCGTGGCACCTTCGTGCGCTCCACCACGCTGGTCGCTGGTACCCGCGAACTCACCAGCTTCACGCAGGAAATGGGCAATATGGGCGTGGTCGCCGGCTCGCGCTTGCTCGACTGCAGCCTGACCACCGCCAATGCCGCCACGGCCGGAGCGCTGGAGATCGAGGAGGGCGACCCGGTGGTGCGCATCCGGCGGCTCAGGCTCGGCAACAACGAACCGATCGGTATTCAGACTGCGCAACTCTCGGCCGCGCGCGTGCCCGGCTTTCTCGATGCCGGCCTGTTGCAGGGCTCGCTCTACGAAGCGTTGGAACGCCATTACGGCATCGTGCCGGTCGCGGCGCGCGAAAACTACCGTGTTGGCGCTGTCGGGGCGGCGGATGCCGAGTTGCTCGATCTGCCTGCGGGGAGTCCCGCTTTCGTGGTCGAGCGCATCACCACCGACGAGCGTGGCCCATTCGAATTCACCGTCTCGGTGATGCGTGGCGACCGCTATGAAATCCGCTCGACGCTGCGCGCCGGCCGTGCCCCGCCAAACGCAAGAAGCTGAGCCATTACCGAAGCCGACACATAACAGGAGAATCCACGTGTCCGATCTTTACATACCCCGCCTTGCCGCCCTCATCGAACAGGCTTCGAAAGCCAATGCCGAAGCCTTTGGCGAGGCGGCCAGCCGCTTTGCCGACACGCTCGAGAGCGGCGGGTTGGTTCATCTTTACGGCTCGGGCCACTCGGTGTTGCCGGTCCAGGAAGTGTTTCCGCGCTACGGCAGCTATGTCGGCTTCAATCCGCTGACCGACCCGCGTGTCATGTGGCATAACGTGCTCGGCGCCGGCGGCGTGCGCGAACTTCTGTGGCTGGAGCGGACCGAGAAATACGCCGAGAGATTCCTCGACCACCAGCCGCTGAACAAAGGCGATTCGATCATCATCTTTGGCCACAGCGGCCGCAATTCGTCCGGCATCGACACCGCGCTTTATGCGAAAAAACGCGGTATCTTCGTCGTTGCGATAACTAGCAAGAACAATCTCGACAAGCCGGCGACGCACTCTTCCGGCAAACGGCTTGCCGATGCCGCCGACCTTGTCATCGACACCTGCTCGCCGATCGAGGATGCAATCGTGCCGGTCGAGGGCTGGAGCCGACCGGTCTCCGGTTCGTCGACCGTGCTTGCCATGATCCTGGCGCATGAGCTGATCGCCCGCACCGCCGAGGCGCTTTCGAAACGCGGCATCGAACTGCCGGTTTTTGCCTCGCCGACAATTGCCGGCGTCACACTGCACGACACCGACGTCATCTATGGCGTCTATCGCGAGAAAATGCTCGAGGCACAGAAGAAGCACCTGCCGACCTTCCAGGCGACCATGCGCGGCGAATGAGAAACAGGCGACGCCGCCCAAATTGCGAGGCCTCCCGAACGGGTAGTCAGGTCGCGATACCGGGCGGCCCGCCGCGATCCACTGGATCCGATCACCGTTTTCTTCGGATTCCGGGTGTAAGATCAGGAGGAGCCGTTTTTGGGGACAGCGGCGAACCGTCCAGCATGGCTGGGGCGCCAGACTGCTCGCCGTGTTGGTCCCGATCTTCGCGGCCCATACGCTGGCGAGTGGCTTGCATCTCCGGAATGGTGAAAACCGGCACCTCGCCCTTGAAACCCTGGAGCTCAAAGGCGCCCGCCTGGACGACCGGCATCGATGCTCCTGCCGCAAAGCCGGGACCAAGCACCAGGGGGATGCCCAGCTTCTTGGTCGTCGACTCGAGCCGTGCCGTGCGGTTCACCGGCGAGCCGATCGCGGTGTAATCGAAGCGCCGTTCGGAGCCGAAATTGCCTACCGAGCAAATGCCCGTCTCGATGGCGACGCCGATTGCGATGGAGGGGTGGCCGTCCGCGCTGAAGGCGGCGTCTTCACGCTTCACCCGTTCGAGCAGGGCAAGCCCCGCGTCGAGCGCCCGCTCGCGATGGTCCGGCTGATCAAGCGGCGCGTTCCAGAAGGCGAGCACCGCATCGCCCATGAACTTGTCGATGGTGCCGTCGCGCTTGAGGATCTCATCGGTCGCAATGCCGAGGAAGTGGTTGACCACCTTGGCGATTTCCTGGGTATCGAGTTGTTCGCTCATCCTCGTGAAGCCGCGTATGTCGCTGAGCAGAATTGTGATCTCGCGCTTCTCGCCGGACAGGATCGCTTCGGTGTCCGAGCTTGCGAGGCGCTGCACCACGGAAGGCGACAGATACTGGGAGAACTGCCGTGCCAGGGTGGACCGGCGCTGCTCGCTGCGCCTGTAGAGGACATAGCCTTCGAAGCCGGCTACCAGGATCGTCGCCAGCGCCGGCTGCAGCGGGTCATAGAGTGCACCCTGCAGGCTGTATTCGAGAGCGCCGAACACGAAGGGCGTGACGGCAAGCAGCACGAGAGCCAGGGCACCAAGCACGACACGCCCGGCGAGCACTCCGGAAAGTCCGATGAAAATGACGGCACCGAGGACAAACCAGAGCCGCTCCACCGTACGCGCGTGCGGCGGCTCTGTCAGGTAGCGCCCGGCAAGCAACTGGCCGATTGCATCGGCGTGGATGTCCGCGCCTGGTCGCGCTGGACGTGTCGGGGTGGGCAGGTACTGCGTCAGTCCCACGGCCGACAGATCGACAATAGCGATGGCCTCCCGCAGCCGCGGATCACTGCCGCCCGAAAGGATAGTGCTGGCAGATATACGGGGCGTATCCGTGGCGGTTTCCCAGAGGCGGATGCTCCCCTCCGGCTCGAGCGGCACGATTGCGCCGGCCATCCTGAGTGCGTTGAACCCGGCGGCATTCATCCGGGCTATGTAGCCGTCCTGCCCGGCGTAAAGGCGCAGAAGCTCGAGCGCGAAGGACGGCCACAGCTGCACGCCTTGAGCGGTATTGCGAAGCCACAGCAGCGGCACATGGCGCAGTACGCCGTCGGGATCAGGCAAGGTGCGAATTACGCCGAGGCCCGCGGCGGCGTTGGAGAATTCGGCAAGCGAGCCGGTCAGGCCGGCGAAGCCGGGAAGTGTGTCGGGTACCTGTCCGACGATCGACCAGCCGGCTTTGGGCCCTGCTTCTGAAACTGTCGCCTCGTTGCCCAGGCTGACGGCAAGCGCCGTTCGATTTTTGGCCAGCGCCGCTGCCAGGCGCTTGTCTCCGGCGATGCCCTCAGGCGAGGTGTCGGCCTCGGGCAGTACCAGCGCAAGCCCGACCACCGCCGCGCCGGATTCGGTGATGCCATCGACCAGATCGGCCAAGAGGCCCCGGTTCCAGGGCCATCGCCCATGTGCCTTGAGGCTGGCGTCGTCTATCGAGACGATCACGACAGGATTGCTCGTCGCCTGGCGCGGGGCGAGAAACTGGTAGAAGTCGTACGTCCGCTCACGCAGGCGCGACAACGGCCCGTCAAAAGCCAAATGGCAAGCGAGCAGCAGGAGCACGACCACAAGGCCGGATATTTTGCGCCTGCCAGCTTGCCGCCAATCAGCCCAACCGACCAAGAGGCTCATGTCGTGCGGCCAGGCCTAATTGCAGTAGTAGCAGCAACCCTCACCCTCACACTCGCCCTTATCCACGCCCCCGCCCACAGGTGGCGTTGGGGTGTCGGGGAACTCCATGACCACTCCAGGCAATGCGCCATCGGTGGAGTCGCAGACTTTGAGCGAGCCGCCCAGTGCCGACGCACAAAGCGCGCTTACGTCCAATCCCGGACCCGGTGCGCCTGGCAGGCCGGTGCCGGCAATCCGGTCGATGCTGTCCAATATCGGGAAGGTGTCGATTCCGCCGTAGCCGGTCAGCAGCTTGCCATCTTCCGATGTGCAGGCGTAGCCCGGGTTTGTGATGACCAGCCGTTTGCCATGGATCGTGCAGGTCATGCGGCCGGCGCGCAGAATGCCCACGGTCTGGCCGGCTGCCACCAGCACTTCGATGATGCCGCCTCTGGCCCCGAGCACCATGTGCGGCGTCGCAACCTGCATGACGCCCCCTTTCGAAACCTGGCCGCCATAAAAACGGGCCAGGCCGCTGTTCATCCCGATGTCGATCTTTCCCGATCCGGAGCCCGGATTGTAGACGAATTCATCGATCGTCAGGCTGGTGTTCGGACCAATCTTGGCGCTCGATTCGTCCCGGAACACCAGCATCCCAAGACCGGTGGGATTGCTGCGCAACTGGTCGCCGAGTTCGACGCCGGCACCCACGTTCATTGTCCCGCCGTTGTTGCGGACGATGTTGGTCTGGTAGGCCGTCATCGACCCGACCGTCTCAGCGGCGGAAGGTGCTGCAAAGGCAAGGCAGGCGACAAAAATGGCGATCTGACGGTACGGGGTCCTCATCGCGGCCTCTTTCAGTTGAGCGTCAACGTGTAGCTCATGAGCATTTCGAACGATTTTCGGTCGCGGTTGGCGATGTCGAAGTTGGTTTCGCGATAGGCGAGATCGACGCTGATCTTTTGCGCCTCCGTCAGCTGAAAATCGCTTTCCGAGGCAATGCGCCAGAAGTCGCTCTTGATATTTGTGCCGATGCCGACGGACAGATCGGGAGTGTTGCTGTGGCCGGCCGAAAAGGCGATCTGGTGCGACCATGCGAAAAGATCCGGTACGTTCATCAACAGGCCGCCATAGCGGACCTCGCCCGTGTAGCTGTGGCCGATTTCGCCAGATCCGGAGGCGAAGTCATTCGAGCCGACCAGCCGCAGTCCGAGCGCCTGGCCATTGCGGAAGCGGTAGCTGCCGCCCGCCTCATAGAAAACCCTGCTATCGGCGAAAATGCCTTGCGAGGGGCTTAGATCGATGTAGCCGCCACCGGCGAAAAGCGTCGTTTCGACCGTCGGGCGCACGAGAAAGCGTCCACTGACACCGATGCCGGTTTCGTGGATATCGCTGTCGAAACGATCCGTAACGGTAAACGCCGAAAGCAGCAGGCGCAGCGAATCGATCCCACTGTTGGGTAGCCCCTTGTCCCAGGTAATCGCTGCGTCGCCGTGGATAAAAGTCTTCTCGCTACCCGGAACTGACAGGTCTTCCGTGAAAAAGCGCTGTGTCGCCGTCAACGACCCCGAAAGGACGAGAGCGTCGGCGCTTGGCGTGCCGAGGTCCCATCGCACAAAGCCTTCCGCCCGCCCATAGGGCGAGACGAAGCTGTCGTCGTCCTGCGCCCCGCCGGGCTCAAAATCGGTAAATGCGCTGAACACGCCGCCGGTCAGGGCGAGTTCCCAGGTGATGCCACGCAACGCGCGCTCGATGCGGGCGAGCAGACGAACAGCTTCCTGCTGCTCACTTGCGGTCAGGCCGCCGACTTCGATGCCATACTGCACCTGCCGCCGGGCCAATTCATAAGAGCCGACGTGGTAGTACAGCCGGCTGGCCGCCAGCCGGGCGCGCGCATCGCGGGGATATTTGATCAGATACTGCTCGATTGAGGAGATCGCCTGATCGTATTGCCCCGCGTTGACGGCAACTGTGACGAACTGGGCGAGCGTTCCGTTGTCGGCCGGACTGGCGATGCGGGCCGAAAACGCATCGTCATAGGCCGGAAAGAGACCCTGCGCGCCGGCCGGCAATACGCCGGTACAAAGCAGCGCCGCGGCGAAGCCGAAGATAGCTGGAAACGAAGATTGCATGCCGAGAACCCACCCCAAACCCGACTAGTGCGAAGGACTTAGCACGACCACAAGAAAAAAAGCGACTGAACTTTGACGAAATCGTCCGAGTTTTCAACAGCTGTTGCAGCCGCGCAACAAACCATCGGAGTTATTCCTATTCCGGCTGCGCCGGTTGTAAGAAATCTTCTCAGCGTTGCAGTAACGATTGAAGTATTCGGCACCAGTGGCAACTAACGCAAATCATCATCAGTGGCGGATCGCACAGCCGACAAGATTAATATTGTTTGCGCGATTCTGCACGTATCTGGTCACCGAATGAGGCTTCAAGGTCACCCACGGCTCATCCAAAGGCCTTCCGTCGCGTTGCGCAGGGTCGGAGAGCTGCCGGAAGGTGCTTCTCACGACGCGTGCGCGATGCGGCCTGACTGTTGCTATTTCATTGAACGCGACAAGGTCAGCTTATCGCCCCCGACTCCCAGGGAACGCGTCACCGGACGCGCCCTTGCTACAGCACGAGCATGGTGGCCAGCCCCAGCATCAGGCCCATGCCTACGATATCGGTCACGGTGGTGAGAAAGATCGCCGAAGCGACCGCCGGATCGGCGCCGACCCGGCGCAGGCCCAACGGGATCAGCACGCCGGAGATTCCGGACATGAGGCACGATCCGGACATGGCAAGCAGGATCACAAGTGCCAGCATGGGCGCCTGGGCCGCCGACTCCGGTTGCCGCGAGGCGTAGAACCACATCGCCGCAGCCGCAACAAGGCCGACGAGCACGCCGTTGGCGATCCCGAGCGCGCCCTCCCGCATCACCAGGTGCAGCTTCGGTCGTTTGTCCACATCCCCCAGGGCAAGGCCACGCAGCGTCATAGCGAGTGCCTGGCAGCCGGTGTTTCCGCTCTGCCCGGCCAAGACCGGGAGGAACGCCGCCAGGGCGACGATCTTCTCGATGGTGCCTGTGAATGAACTGACCACGAAAGCGGCCATGAAGGCAGTCAGCAGGTTCAGCTGCAGCCACGGATGACGCTTCAAGAAGGCTGAAAACAGCGGCGTAAAAGAACGCTCCTCCTTCTGGACACCCACCATCTGGCCAGACTGGGCGGAAATCTCGATGATTTGCTGCTCGAACAAGCGCCAGCCGCGAACCTGCCCGAGCAGCCTGTTCTCCGCGTCCACCACCGGATAGACAGGGTACTGACGGCGTACTGCTGCCTTGCAGGCGTCGCTCAAAGACAGACCGACATTAAGGGCGAACGGCCTCGGCAGCATGATCTGATCCATCGTCGCGTCCGCTTCGCTCAGCATCAGATCGCGCAGGACCACCAGGCCAACCAGTTTATTGCCCTCGTCCGTGACATAGAGATAAGTGAGCTCGGTCGGCACCTGGGCGCGTCTGACCGCCTCCACTGCGGCGGCAACTGTCGTCGCGACAGGAACGCTGGCGGGAATCGGGTCCATCAGCTCGACGAGCGAGTCGGGGACCGCGAAATCCTTACCACCGCCATGAGACCTGATGGGCCGCATATGCGGCGGCAAATGCTCGGCCACCTTACGGGCGTGCCCGTCCGGCAACAGCTTTAGTGTGTCCCGGATGAACTCGGGAGATTCTCGGGCCAGCAATTCAGCCGCGTCATCAGGTGCTCGAGCACGCAGCGTGCGCACCAACTTCTGAACGTCGTTCTCTTCTTTCATCTGCCGCCGCCCCCAAATTCCTAGTGTCTTGCCTGACAGTATGACACGGATCGGATCGCTCTGTCTGGCGCGCAGTGATTCAAGCGCCTCGATCCCGAAATCTTCGCCTCTCGGGCGCCGAGTGGACCGAACCCAGACAGATCTGAGCCGTTGCGGCGTACATAAAGGCGGGCTGTAACCTCTGCGTGTCGCCGAGAATTCAACGTGTTGCGAACTTCATCGGTCTTTTCCTGGGATCTGCGAGCACGCCGCAGCAATGAAACTTAAACCCGGAAATTCTGCAGAGGCAGGGTCTCCGGCGTTCGAATTGATTGCCTCATCCGGCGCATCTTGCCAGTTTCACCAGCTCTGGAGGCGGATGAATTCGCCAGGATGTACAAGGTGATCTGCGTGAAACCGTAATTTAGCCTGAGAAAGGGATTCTCTGTATGAAGTGTGTCAGGAACGAGAGGTGCTCTTGAGAGCTTACAGGTTTGGGGGCAGGCAGTCTGGTTTATGAGACTCGAGCTCGTCGCGGTCCGATCCGAGTTAATGTAGGCCCACTGATCACAGCGGTAGACCGCTCGATCGCACCTGGGGCGAACGAAACTCGTTTCGAGAGTGGCATCGGTTCGGCAATTGCCGTCTCACCTAGCAGTGATCCGGACGGCCTGGGATTCCTGGCCGCCCATCATCGGGGATGCATATGAGCAACATTATCGCCCCAGGTTTTAACTCAATTTCTGCCAATGCCGGGTTGGAGAGCCTTGCGGCGGACTTTCGCAGCTTTGCCGATATGGCGTCGAAGCCGTCGAACTGGGACTGACGACCCCCGACCTTCATAGCCGGTGGCCATATAGTCCCTGAAAAAGCCGAGAGGCTTATCGCGCTGACGAGGCAGTTCGATTTCCGCTATACGGTTCACGGCGTCGTCTCATCGAACCTCATGGACCCGGCGGTCTGCCGCTACCAGATTGATGCCGCCAAGGCCCTTGGGGTGGCGCAGACGGCAAAGGCGGTTAGCCATCTGAACCTGGTGGTGCTTATCGATTTCAGTCACGCTTATAGTGAATCGACCCATCGCGGCCTGAACTTCCGTGAGCAGCTGCGGGCCATGCCGCCGGTGACGGGCCACCTGCATGTCCATGGTTCCTTCGGGCGCCCACAGGGCTTCCACAGAACCTATCTCCCGCAGGAGGATGCAGCGCTAGTCTAGGGATAGGCGACCTGCACATGCCGCTCGGCTGGGGCGATATCGAATGGGATGATATCTTCAGCGAGTTAGTCTTCTTGCCAGGGACCGTCCGCATCATGGAAATTGGACCCCGCTATCGCAACGAGCAGCGCGATTGCCTGGCCCGGGTAAAAAACCTCATCGCCTTAAACAATCGCGCTGAGCGCGGAGTAAAGGTCCGGCCTTACGCAGCAAAAGCACCAACAGGCAAACGAGGTGGTGCAGAGCCTCGTTGACGGCTTCAGTGACTGCTATGGCGTTGATAGCTGGTTCAGTTTTACAGTCCGCCGGAATATAGCGTTTGGAGGGGCGGTCGCGTATCCGCCCTCCGCTTTTTCAACATCATCAGCGTGTGTTGTGACAATTATCCGGCCGCGTGCGATCTTGGTGCGCTCTTGTTTGAAGATGTCATGGTATCGAACGACCGAGAACAAATACACCTCAGACCTACCTTCGAATACGGCAACGATTTGATCCCGGCTTACGCCGTTTCTGCCAAAGGTATCGGAGATACCGCCATCGAGAGGAAGCAGCAACGAGTCGCTTCCTCGTTCTTCGATTCCTCGATCTGGAATGGGAGCGCCTTTTGGCACAGACTCGAAGGTTAATGAATGCGTCTTTGATAAGTGCGGGGTAGATCGGGTTTCTTGAGACGAAGATGGAATTGGACGCCGCCCGATGCGCGACGACGGACTTGCCGCGAACAGATGACAAACCGGTCAGCGGCAGCGTAGGACCGTTCATGGCGGGTGAATTCATTTGCCGTCAGATCGGCGGGCGAGCCGAACTCCAGGCCCGCCGCCATTCTCGGGGATGAACTCGACGCCAGCGGCCTCGAGGGCACTGCGTATTGCATCAAGGTTGTTCCGATGTGGAATGCGCGCCCCACGTTCGAAATCAACGACGGTTGCTCTGGAGACGCCGGCTGCCGTTGCAAGTTCGCTCTGGCTCCAATCCAGCATCGCCCTGGCTCCCCTGCATTGTTCCAAGGAAATTAAGCTCATCGGCTGATGTCAGTCTTTTTGGTTGACTTTCGCCTGAGAAATCAGGCAAAATGGGAGACGCTAGGACGGCTGAGCAGGTGTTGCTGCACCTACCCAGCCTGACCGCAACCCAAGCTGATTGGAGCTCGGATCATGGCTGATTCCGACAATACCACGACTCTGCCTTCCGTCACCCGCAGGCGAGTGCTTGCGGGAACAGTTGTGGCTACTACCGCGTGGACGCTCGAAGGTAACGCCTCCGCAGATGGCGCCGGAAGTACGAATCTACGATCTGATCCTGCACTGGCGCTTTGGCGGGAATGGCAGAAAGCCGACAAATTGGCCGGGCAGCTCTGCCGCATGCAGCAGCACCTGGAGACGAGGCTTGCTGAGAGCATCGGCTTTCCATGTGTGACCGTCCGCCTGCCAGAGGGAGAGGACGTGACCGTCCACTCGATCGGGGCGGTCAATGATGTACTGGGCAAAGGGCCCGATATGGCGGCTCTCCGCGAGAAGGCCGCAGCTGATTTCGCGGCACATCAGGCCCGCTGGGATGCGGCTGCCGAGGAGATCGGTTACAACGCTGCACTCACGGCCGAACGCGAGGCTGCCGACCAGACGAAGGATCTTCTGGGAGCCTTCTCAACCACCCACGCTACCACTCTTGCCGGTGTGGCGGGCAAGCTCGATGCCGTGTTACGGGAGGGCGAAGCCTGGGAAGAATGCTCCGAGTTTCCATGGCCGCAACTCCGCTCAGCGCTCCGTGATCTGGTGCGCATCTCCGAAGAGTTTGATGCTGACCGGGTGCCGCGTCTAGGTATGCGGCATGACCAAGCTGAAACTCTCCGCCATTCCCGATGGCCGGCCGGTCAAGATCACGATCGAACTGCTTGACGCCGTTCATCGCGATCTCATCACCTATGCTGAATTGCTCGGCCGCAGACCGGATAGATAGTCGCCGATCCGGCAAAGCTGATAGCGCCGATGCTGACCCGGTTCATGACAACGGACAGAGCCTTTGCCAGAGCCGACGAACCCTGAAGCCGGGATGACTTTTCGGATCATTGTGGTCGGAGGGCCGTCAGGACCAATACCGATCGCGCAGGAATGCGATGAAGACCGTGAGGGCAGGATTGACATTGTCCGGGCGCCAACGGGCAAAGCTGGAGATTTGGATTGGCTTGCCCCCGATCCGCAGCTTACGGCAGACGGCGCCTTCAGGAACGCTGTCGGCGTCTCCAGCGTGGATCAGAGCGACACCGAGGCCATTTCCGACAAGGCGCAGAAGGATGCCCGCAGTGACGTGATGTTCGACAATTGCGGGAAGCTGCACGCCATTTCCAACAGCGTCGGCGAGCAGAAATGCTTCGCCCCTACGCATGAGCAGCGTCTCTTGGCCCAATTCCGACCACTCGATTACGGGACGGCTTACGAGAGGATGATTCGGAGCGAGAACAACGGCTAGAGTATCCTTCCACAATTTCAATTCGAATGCGCCGCCAATGGATCGGGAGGAGGAAGTGACGGTAACGTCGACCTCCGCCCCGCCCAACATAGCCCGTGGTTCAGGGTGAGACCCTTCGATCAAGCTGATGGTCACATTTGGATGACATTGCCCGAACTCGATGACCGCATCCAGCGCTCGCCCGGCGAGGATGAGTCCGTTGGAGCCGATGGAAAGCCTTTGTTGTTCATCCTTGATCCCCGTCCTGGCCAGCGTCAGAGTATTGTCCAGTTCGAGTAGCACGGAGCGCAGACGACCCAGGAAACGCTCGCCGGCCGGGGTTGCGCCCACGCCGCGGGCATGGCGATGAAATATCCTCGTTCCCATCGCATATTCGAGATCGCGTATGCGCCGGCTGAGCGCGGAGTGATCGATACCGGCGCGCCGCGCCGCGCGCAGGAAGCTGCCCTCCTCGGCGACCACAAGCGCATAATTAAGTGTCGAGAGTTGAATGGAGCTCCGCATCTCTGCTCAGGTAAGTAGCGACGTTCGCAAGACGTTTGAGCGTTTTTGACGACTGCGGCTATACCCAAATCTCAGTATTGACACCAGATGAGCTGTCCAACCCGTTCCTTTTAGATCAAAGTCACAAACGGCATGTGCTTGATCCGCTTCCACTGCTCCTTTGCCGGGGTTCGTGAGCAGCCATGGCGAAATGCACTCTCGGTACGCTTCCGCAGGCTCTTAGTCCGGGCAAGGGCGAGTCTGCGGCACCCGTCGGGTTCGCCAGGCGTCTGACATGCCTAGGCTCGGCACGGGTCGACTTCTGCTTGGTGAACTGCGCAAAGCCAGGATGCGACCTATAATCGCCGGATCACGGCATGAGGGAGGATTCGTGTCAGACGGCAGTCAGCGCGGCCGGCAAGGAATTCATCGGTCGCCGTCCTCGAAGGTTCGCTCAAGACAGAACTTGACCGGATCGTGCCAATCGCAATCGAGATGGGCCAACGCTATTCTGGTTTTCGGATCAAAATCTACCGTGTCTTCGAACAGGCCCTTATGAAGGACGATCCTTTCGCCATCGACCGGGACGCCAAAACCCGTGAAGCTGGCACTCACCTTATCGAATAGGTTGCCTTGATACCGGTAATAGGTGTCACCGCCAATGCCTGTGGATCGTCCCGACCGGATGGTCTCGTAACGGGCCTTGGATTTTCGTCGTCCTGTTCTGTCGGGCTCGGGATCATGCCAAACACATCGTAGCCGTGGAAATGACGGTCTCCGTCGAGTTCGGACGCAATGTAGATTGCCGAACCACCGAGTGCGATCCCGTATTCTATGAAATCGCCGGGTACCTTTTCACGCCCCAGCTGCGCATCGCGAAGGCTGATAAACTTTGCGTCCGAAAGATACGTCAGCCTACTCTAAGCCTGTTTGCATTCTTCGTACGCGTAGGGTCACTCTCGACAACATCTTGTGGTCCCCTCCAAGATCGCAAACGCCGTGTCGCTCCAAGTTGAGCGCGGCAAACACTTAGCACAACCACCGACTATCTCAACCTCCCTGCGAGGGCGGACAGGAACTGCCATGGACAGCACGTTCAAGGGGCGCTGCGAAGCGCATTAGCGATCTCGACATTCCGCGCATTGGCGCGACGATCGGCGTCGGCGAGGACGAAGTTCACGCCTTCATGGATATCGAGGCGGCAGGGTCCGGTTTTGATAGCGAGGGCCGGCCGAAGCTGCTGTTCGAGCCGCATGTCGTCCATCGCAACCTGTCCGGCGCCAAGCGTGCCGCCGCGGTGAAGGCCGGGCTCGCCTATGCCAAATGGGGCGCGAAGCCCTATCCGAAGGACAGCTATCCGCGCCTGGTCGCGGCCATGGCGATCGAAGAGGCGGCGGCGCTCAAGTCGGCATCATCGGGCCTGACGCAGATCTTGGGCGAGAACTTCAAGGCCGCCGGCTTCCCGTCCATCCAGGCCATGGTGCAGGCGTTCATGGATGACGAGGCGGCGCATCTCGAGGCGACGGTGAAGCTGCTTGTCGCCTGGAAGGTGGACGACGATCTCCGCGCGCATCGCTGGCCGGTTGTCGCCGAGACCTGGAACGGCCCCGGCTAGAAGAAGAACCGCTACGATTTCGAACCTCGCCACGGCCTATCCCAAGTGGCAGAGGCTTCACGCACCGACGTCGAGAACGAGGCGCGCCCGCGCCATGACGCTAATCGAACAGAGGAACCACGACATCCGGAAATCACCGATCTGGATGCTGCTCATCTGTGCGGTGAGCTCGGCGGTCGCTGGGTGCCAAACGAAGACCGCTGCGACTGAGGGCGCCGGCTTCTCGCTGCTGACACCAGCATCCGCGACACGCGACTTTATCATCAAGAACGACCGGCCATTCGCCAATCAGGTGGCCGGCAATAACCGGACGTGCCAGCGCGCGCCGGCCTGCACGAAGTAAGGATGGCCGGCAGCATGCGCATTTGGCTTGGCCCGGTCCTGGTCACGATCAACAACGGTCGGACGTTGCCCGTCTTCGCCGACGCTTCTAAGCGGGCCGTCGTGCTGGTCTCCAGATCCCGACATGCCTGCGCAAGGTCGTGGTGAGCGCCAGCCCGAGATGAAGTCGATATCGTTGGCCACCAGTCGATGACCTGCGGACTGCAATAATGGCTGTCGGCCCGGATCAGGATCCGGGTGTTCGGCCAATTGCCCCGGATCGCCCGCACCAGGCGTCGCAGGTGTGAGGCGGATTTCTGCCCCAGTCGGCCGCTTGTCCGGTCGCAGGGTCGCGCTGGCGAAACGTCCCCGCGCCATCGAACACCACGATCAGCCGGAAGCCGTATTCGTCGTAATGGGCATTGAACAGCCCCAATTGCTGGCTGCCATGCACGGCGTCAAAGGTGTCGTCAAGGTCGAGCACGATCCGCTTGGAGCCTGGCGGAAGGACCAGTTGCCGCACCCCGGGGCAAGTTCTCCAGCCGGCACATCGTCGACCGGGAGGCCAGATCCCGACCCGAAGGCAGCGCATCCTGGGCGATCTTTAAGATCGGATCGGAGCGCGGCCGGTTGGCGTCGTTGCCATCCTAATAACTGGCGGCAATCATCTTGCCGTAAGAAACCAAATCCTGCGTCATTTCAATGGCCTACACCAAATTCGCCAACCCCATGAATTTCTCAGGGTAGACAGCAGTCTCAGGATTCACAAGCGCAATCTGAAGATTGCTTGACGGCCCGCCGCGCTTCTTGTCCACATCAGAAATCAGCCTCTGGTCTCCTGAGCAGGCCGATCCGCGGCTGTTTACGAGGGCGGCAAATCCAGTTTAACAGCGAGATTGGCGGGGGAAATGGCGTTTTCGAAAATGGCGGCGAGAAGATGGCCCCCTGCTTTCGAAAGGTGTGTCTTGTCCTGGTATAAAATCTCGTCGCCCGCTTTCAACCGGCAATCACTTGGCCCGCACAACGCCGGCACGATCGGGATGAATTGAACCGAGCGCGGAAGCAGATCGGACAGGAACTTGTTGTCATTCCAGTGCGGTTCGGCCGGCATGGTCGAACAGGGCGCGTCGGCCATTCCCATGAAATAGGCGCGGATCAGGCAGACTAGCACATCGGTCGGGGGTTCTGGCGCCGGTCCAACGACAGCAGTCTTGATGCCGCGTGCCGCCAGCCTGTAGGCGGTGCTCCGTATAGACGACGACAAGTTGGCCCTGGAAACCTCCGGCGAAGGCCAGGTGCCATCCCTCGAAAGAAGGCTTCTGTCGCTTCTAGAATAGGTGTTCCACCGCCCGGCCAGGATCACGAGGGAGACGTTCGGGTCGTCAAGGATTGCCTTCAGCGCGGCCGAGTTGAAGGCCGGACAATCGGCCCGCATTGGGCTTGAAGGGAGCATCTGTAACTCGGGCAATGGTGCGCACCCGGCCTTTGTAATCTGCCGGACGCGCACACCTATCGCTTTGCCAGCCTCATCGAGGGATGACGCCAAATGTGCGGCGTGGGAATCGCCCCATAAAACGATCGTAGGTGACAGCGTGTCTTCGCTGCCGAGTATGCATTTGCTCCCGGCGGGAATAAGTGCACCGCGCATGAGGCACGGCGAAGCCTGAAACGTGGCTCTCTCTGCCATCATAGCCGCAACCGATGGGGCCATGGCTGGCCCTCTGTTTGGGAACCCTTGGCCTTTGATGATGACTAGGGATAGGCAGCAAGCAACCACCATGGCGCTTGCAGCCGGGACGGCCCACCTCCAAATCGCCGTTTCCTGCTTCTGACGGAATGGGCGCTCCACAAACCGCCAGGAAAGAGTGGAGATGAGCAGTGCTGCAACAACGATGCTCACCCGCTCCGAGACAAACAGGTCCCGGTCTTTGTAGAGCCCTAAGAAGACCAGCAGCGGCCAATGCCAAAGGTAAAGCGAGTAGGAAATCAGCCCGACGAAAGCGGCCGGAGAAACGGATAGCGCTCTCGAAACTGCGGTCTGATGGCGGATGCCGGCGGCGATCACAAGGGCGGCTCCAATGCAAGGGCCGAGTGCAGAGAGGCCGGGGAACGGCGTATCGCTGTCGATTATGAATAGCGAAGCGACAATGAGCGCAAGACCGGCGAGAGCGGCGATTTCGGCCGGTCTCCGCTCGAGCCGAGCGGCCATCGCTTTAACCGACGGCAGCGCGATGATCCCGCCAAGGAGCAGTTCCCACGCCCGCGTCGGGAGCATGTAGAACACGAAGGGCTGATCGACTGGAAGCCAATACTGGCCGGCGGCAATCGAGGCGACGCCGAGCGCTGAGACGATTATCAAAGCCCACGGCCTCAGCCATGCCATCAGGATCATTAGCGCCAGCGGCCACAGCAGATAGAACTGCTCCTCGACCGCGAGCGACCACGTATGCAGAAGCGGGAGCGATCCGGCGGCTGCGGTGAAATAGTCCGTGTTTCGATAGAAAAAGATGTTCGCGCCGGACAGCGCAGCGGCAATCGCACTCTTGCTGAAGCTAATGAATTCTCCCGGCGGCAGCACAAACCACGCCATCACAAAGCAGGCACCGAGCACCGCGAACAGGGCCGGGAAAATCCGGCGAACGCGGCGATGGTAGAATTCTACCAGCGAAAATGTGTCGTTCTTGATCCGCTCGATGATGTCGGAAGTGATTAGAAACCCGGAGATGACAAAGAAAATATCGACTCCGATAAAGCCGCCGCTGATCGCAGAAAATCCGGCGTGGTAGAGGACAACAGGAACAACGGCCACGGCCCGCAGTCCGCTGATGTCGGGTCTATAATTCATGCTGCGTCCCCCTAGGGTCGCGGCAATCTAAACGTCTTCCGGGACGTCAAAGTCAACCCACAACTCAGAGGCTACCATGGACCTTTTATTCAAAGGCGCTGCCAAGCGCCTCGATGATCTCGATTTGCCACCGCTCAGCGCTCGGATCGGCGTCGGCGAGGACGAGATCCAAATGGTTGTCCAGGCAGATTGCCCTTCAGCAGCCGGCTTGAGCGGTACGACTGCGAGTACAAACGCAACGGTACCGCCAACCTGTTCGTCTTCCTGACGCGCACCGCTCCTGGCGCAAAGTCAAGGTCACCGAGCGACGCGCGGCACAAGACTTTGCCTACTGCATGCGCGACCTCCTCGATATCCATTACCCAAAGGCCGAACGCGTCAGGGTGGTGCTCGATAATCTGTCAACCCACTCGGCCGCTATGCTCTACCAGGCCAGGCCCGCTTCAGAGGCGCGACGCATCCTTCGACGGCTGGAATTCCACTACACGCCCAAACACGCCAGCTGGCTCAACATGGTCGAGATCAAAATTCGGCGTTCTGCGCGGCTAGTGCCTCGATCGTCGGATCGACAGCTACGATCGCCTCGTCGCAGAGACCGCTGCCTGGGAGCATCTGCGAAACACGAGCCGCGCCCGGACCAACTGGATGTTCTGTACCGAAAACGCACGCCTTAAGATGGCCAAAGCCTAGCCCAAGCCGACTTCCAAAGAGTCATAACCTCTGTGCAGAGATACTAGCGTTTTGATGACGTTCGCGAGGTGCGCGTGCCGAGCACAGTACGTGACCGATCTTCGTACTGAGCGGATTCGTTGGTTCATTCACACACTTGGTCCCAGGTGCGAGACTTCGACTACCGCTCGAGGCTCTCGCCGTGATTGTAGGCGCCCCGCTCGACCCAAGGCCGGGCCCCACCGATACAATAGTCAAGGAGATGGTGGGATCCAAGCGACAGAGGCTCAACCATGCCAAAGCCCTCGGCCTCCACAGCCAGAAAGCTGGGGTTACAACAACCCCAATGGCACCCACGAAAAACGGTTAGGGCTCAAACCGAGAATGGCTTGAAGCGGGGCCGGACTTCGAAGCAACGCCTGAAGCCGTCCGCGCTCGCTTGACAGGTACCAAGCCACGTATCCGCGCGCCGGCCGAAACGCGACAGGTGGCGTGATGGATCCCAAAACATTGTCGGCTGACGAACGTAGCGCCTTTCTTACCAACATCGAGATGAGATGTGAAAGCGTGGTCGAACACATCGCGCACATTCGGCGAGTTCAAGAACACTGGCGCGCCGTTCGCGCTGATTACCCTATAGTCAATTGCTCGGGGGTGCTGCTCACAGTCCGCATCACCCGCCCCCGCGGGGGCACACGCAAAGGGCGCGCGGATGTCTGCGCCAAGCGACGGTTCCTATAGCAGGCGTGTGGATCGGCTTCGCCTCTTCACCGGCACGCCGATGTAATCCCGGGTAAACGTCAGCCCGAAGGCGGTACCCACGTCCGAACATCAGGTGCTTGAACAAAGACGGAGCGGCGGACCGGCTCGAAGGTCCGCCGTCCTGGGTCGTTCAGATCACAAGGAATGAACCTGCCGTAAGTGACAGACCTGGGGAGAGAGTGGCGAACTGTATTTGAGCTGCGCCGCCGATCCCGTCGCTATCGAAAGAGAGCGCTCCGGTTGAACTGTTGTAGATGACATGATCGGAGCTATCATGCGCAGCCGTGCCAGCAAAGAAAGCATCGGATGAAAGGCCGCCCAACTTAAGCCCGGCAAAAACGGCGTCGTCGAGCTGGATCTTGTCCTGGAGCTTGTTGAAGTCGGTGACCTTGTCGATATTGCCGGCTCCAAGAGCGCTGTTGAACACGAAAGCATCATTGCCTCCGTTACCGGTCAAGATGTCGGCACCGCCGCCACCGTTGATGATGTTCGCGCCGGAATTGCCTTGGACAGTCTGGGCAAAGGCGTTGCCGGTCAGGTTGATTGCAGACGTACCGGACGGATTGGTGGTGGCGAGAAACTGGATCGACGAGCCAGCGGAAAGGGCATAGCTCACCGCGCTGAGCACTTTGTCGGTGCCGCCGCCCACCGCCTCAATCACCTTGTCGCCGGCATTGTCGACATTGTATGTGTCGTTGCCGCCATAGCCGGCCATCGTGTCGGCTCCGCCGCGGCCGTTGATAACATTGGCTCCGGCATTGCCCTGGATCGTCTGGGCGAACTCATTGCCGGTCAGGTTGATGGCTGTGGTGCCGGACGCGTTCGCGGTCGCGAGAAACTGGATCGACGAGCCAGCGGAAAGGGCATAGCTCACCGCGCTGAGCACTTTGTCGGTGCCGCCGCCCACCGCCTCAA